>NZ_DDCG01000002.1:128362-304083 GCF_002335235.1 Methylophaga sp. UBA2012
TTTAGGTTCTAAAGACCAACAGCCTTCAGCGTACTCTCCACGTACTGGTTTACACTATGTCCCAACAAACCACGTTTGTATGGACTATGAACCATTTGAAGTGGAATACGTAGCAGGTCAACCATACGTTGGTGCAACATTAAGCATGTTCCCAGCACCAGGTGGTACACACTTAGGTAACTTCATCGCTTGGGATTCACGTGAAGGTAAGATCGTATGGTCAAACCCAGAACGTTTCTCAGTCTGGTCTGGTGCCTTAGCAACCGCTTCTGACGTCGTCTTCTACGGTACATTAGAAGGTTACCTGAAAGCCGTTGATGCGCAAACAGGTCGTGAGCTGTGGAGATTCAAAACAGCGTCAGGCGTTATCGGTAACGTCAACACCTACAAACATGACGGTAAACAGTATATTTCTGTACTGTCAGGTGTCGGTGGTTGGGCTGGTATCGGTATGGCGATTCCAAGCTTAGAAAATGACACAGATGGTCTTGGCGCAGTCGGTGCATATAAATCACTGTCTAGCTGGACTAACCTGGGTGGTATTCTGAGTGTATTCAGCCTGTAAGACCCAGATGATATAGATTACTCCGTAATCTTAATCTGAATAAAAGGCCCGGCATCTTTTGATGTCGGGTCTTTTTTTTGAAACAAATATGTTAGCTTTATGGTCGAAAGTTTTTCATAATCAAAAAAAGGAAGAGAGAATGACCAAAATACAGCGTTGGACACTAGTTATTATGGGAGTCCTTCTGGGTACAACCACAGCATTTGCTGCTGATGATTTAAAACCCCTCCCTGGACAAAAAGCCGTGCGCGTTTGTGCTGACGGTTACAACCTGCCTTATTCAAATAAAGAAGGTGAAGGCTTTGATAATAAGATCGCAGAGTTATTAGGCAAAGAATTGGGGTTACCCGTTGAATATTATTATTTCCCGCAACGTATCGGCTTTTCACGTAACACAATTAAAAAAGTAGATCCTGAGACAGGGTTGTTTTATTGCGATGTCGCAATGAGTATTCCTGAACATACAGATTTCTTAAAACCGACTAAACCCTATTGGAGTTCAATTGAAGCAATGGTCTACCGCAAAGGAGAAGGCTATGAGCTTCATCAGATGAAAGATATTGTCACGGCAAAAAAAGATGGTAAACCATTACGTATCGGTATCTTTGATCGTGGTGTAACAACAAAAGCGCTATTAGACCTCGGTTTAGCTGATCAAATTCAATATTTCCAAATGATGCCTGGTGATGCTCGAGTGAATGCTGGACGTATTATTAGTGATGAGCTCGCCAAAGGTAATATCGATGTTGCGTTATTGTGGGGGCCCATTGCTGGTTACTATGCTAGTGAGTCAGATGTGCCAATGGTTGTTCAGCCTCTAAATGAGCTGGGTGAGGCCTATGTGTTCAGCTTTAGTATGGGAACGCGTTATCAAGACAAAAAATGGAATGCGCTATTAAACCAGTTCCTGACAGAAAATAAAGATGAGATTGATGCCATCATGGCGCAATATCATTTGCCGTCATTGGATAACGTTAATCCTTATCCTAAAAAGCGGGTTCGCAAAGATGATGACGATTAATATTTAGCAGAACATTTTATCGGGGTGACTATTCAATCGTTGCCCCGATAATTGTTTTTAAATTGTGATTAATTTTTTTTGCAAATACCTGTTGTTTTTTGTTGTGAGAAGTTTCATCCATTAATTCGGTACTGATAATAACCTGACCAGAGTTGGACTGACGTACACTGATATTACAGGGCATTTCATTGATGAGCTGGGGATTGATTTCCATCATTTCTTTGGCATAAGTGATGTTACAAAAATTAGTAATCGTCGCTAATGGAAAATCCGTATCACCACGATCTCGAATGGCTTGGCCAATGTGACTTCGATGAATGATGCGGTAATTTTGTTCTGAAATAGCAATATCTAAGTTTAATAAGGTATCTTCAAAAGAATACGGACTTTCTTTTTCATATAGTCTGTTTTCAGTCTGCTGCTGACAGGCTGTAAAGAAGAGAAATGTAAGAATAATAAGAGTGTAGCTGACAATGCCTGAGGAATATATTTTCATGTATTAAAGCTATATTTAATGAATGATTGTTTAGAATAACACTATAAAATCAAAGTAAAAAAGAGAGAGGTTCAAAGTGAAAAAATTGTTAATGGTATTGATGTCTGGATGGCTTATGGTGCTTTTCAGTAATGCCTTTGCTGAGCCTGGATTCTCAGAAGTAAATAATGAATTATTTGATAAAGCTCATTTAAAAAATATTACACAGCCAGGCACATTAACCTATAAATATAAAAAAGAAAGCTTCGTTGAAGATTCGCGTGAAGACACAATAAAAGTACACGTATCAAATATCCGTAATACTGGTCGTAGTGACCTATCTTTTGATTTTTTCACCAACCAGTATAAACGTCCTTATGAACCCATGGAAAACCAGCGTGGAAATGGCGTTTTTGTGCTTTTCTTAGAGTTTGATGTACATGAAATGAAACGCCTGACAGGCGGCGAATGGCGTTATTTCCAACGCAAACTTCGTTGGGCATTAGCCGCTGGCGCTGAGAAAAAACAGGTCGATATTGACTACAACGGTAAAAAGGTAAAAGGTACACAATATATTGTCCAGCCATATATTAACGATCCTAAAAATGCACGTTATAAGCTATATGCCAGCAAATATTATATTTTCACCCTTTCAGAAGATATCCCGGGTGAGATTTATGAAGTTAGAACTATTGTGCCAGATGGTGATACGTGGCATGAAGGACAGGCTGCATTAGTCGATGAAAGTATTACATTTGAAAGCTATAAGCCCGAGTAAAAAAATAATTTACTTGATCTTGGACAGCATAAAACGGGCTGAAAAGGCCCGTTTTTTTATATGAAACTATTTTCCCGCTTTCGCCGAAGCATTCAAGGCTCACTTTTGTTACATGAGCTAAGTTTCTTGATTATTATTCTTGTGACTGCCAGTGTCGGCATCGTCTGGGCTTTTGCATGGCAAAAAAGTTCTGAGGAGTCTTTACGATTGACTTCGATGAATAATCACATGCAAAACATTCGTGGTGAGTTATACCGTCAATTGAAAGAAGTATTTGATGCGAACTTTCTTGCGGATACGGACGCCCCTGAAGAGTATGAACAATATACAGATAGAATTACAGGGTTTATCCAAGACTTAAAGCAGGAAGCTGAACAACAAAACGAGTTTCAGGCAGTGATTGATATCGAACTGGCTTATCAACGGTTCCATGATGAAACGCATACTCTGTTAAGAGTCATGCAACCATCTGAGCAACAAAAAGAATTGCTGAATCTACAACTGGAGAAATATACCTTTAAAAAACTCGAAGATGCTTTCAGCCAATTTGAAAGTCTACTCAATAAAAAACAGCAAGCATTGACCCATGATCGACAGAAGTGGATGTCGCAGTTATTCATACTTGTACCCATCCCGATCTTATTAGCATTAACGCTATTATTACTATCACGGCGTTTTGTGAATAATAATGTCATAAAACCTCTTGCTAGAGTGATGCAAGGCGCAAGGCGGATAAGCAAAGGGGAATTGAATCATGAGATTAAAGGTGGTGGGGTAGATGAGTTAATTCGACTGTCTGATGCCATTAACATGATGGCCAGTGAGATTATTGTCAATCGTGACCGATTGATTGAGGCAAAAAAACAAGCCGCTTTGGGCGAGTTGGTTCCCTTGGTTGCTCACAACATTAGAAACCCATTGGCCAGTATTCGTGCAGCAGCCCAAGTCACATTAGATGAAAATCCGGAGCCTGAAATTCAGGAAGCATTAAAAGATATTATTATCGCTGTAGATCGCCTTGAACGCTGGGTGACTTCATTATTAACGTATCTGCATCCAATAAGTGCTCATTTCACTCAGAAACCTCTGACAGAGGTGGCAGACAATACCTTGGCTATGATGGATTTACAACTCAAGGATAAATCGATATACATCGAACGGAAAGGATGGGAGTTGCAGCCTACACAGGTTTTGATTGATATTAATTTAATGGAACAAGCTATATTCAATCTTATACAGAATGCCATTGAAGCCTCACCAATTTCGTCAAAGTTAAGACTGGAATATAAAGAGAGTTCAGACCAAATTGAATTAAGTATTCGTGACCAGGGAAAAGGAATGAACTTTGATCCGTTAGATGAAAATGCTGTTGGTAGGGATGATACTAAACGGCTTAGTTTTGGTCTGGGCATACCCTTTACACTTAAAGTTGTGAAACAACATCAGGGCGAACTCTTTTATTACGCTAATGATGTTCAAGGAACATGCGTGATTATCAGACTGCCAAAAATTACCTAAGGTAAAGTGAAATTGATATTGAATATTTTATTAATTGAAGACGAAACGCTTTTTGCAAAATCTGTTATGAAGCGTCTGCAACGAGAGGGTCATACGCCAACAATTGCTGAAACCATTTCTGATGCATACATGGTGTTGGAAAAAACTTTACCAGACATTATTCTGCTGGATGTAAGATTACCAGATGCCAGTGGTCTGGACTTCTTACAGGTGTTAAGAGAGCATCAAACTTGGCATGTTATACCAGTGGTTATGATGACCGCCTATGGTGAATTAGAAGATGCTGTTCGAGCCATGAAGTTAGGTGCGACAGATTATTTGAAGAAACCTGTTGATTTGGATGAGTTAGTACTCACAGTCAATAAGGTGATGCAAACACAAAAGCTAAGTCAACAGCTTGACTACTCGCATGTCCGGGAAACGCATGGTTCAGAACCTGTGGTAATGGTCGGCCAAAGTAACGCCATGCAGGCTATCAAGCAACAAATGGAACGCGTCATTCAGTTGGTTGATCGCGCTCAGACTGAATATCCTGTCATTCTCATCAACGGTGAAACTGGAACAGGCAAAGATGTACTTGCTCGCTATTATCATCAGTCAGGTAAATGGCGAGACAAGCCTTTTGTCCACGTTGATTGTGCAGCCTTACCCAAAGATTTAATCGAAGCTGAACTATTTGGTTATGAGCGTGGTGCATTTACCAATGCACATCAGGCAAAAGCAGGCTTAATTGAAGTGGCCGAAGATGGGACACTTTTCTTAGATGAAGTCGGTGAACTACCACTTGAATTGCAATCAAAGTTATTGAATGTGCTAGAACGCCGTCAGATAAGACGAATTGGGGCAACACAAGAAAGGGCGGTTAATGCACATTTCATCGCAGCAACAAATCGTGACTTACCTCAAATGGTCGCTGATGGCGAGTTTCGTTCAGATCTTTATTTCCGTTTAAACGTGATTCAACTTCAGATGCCGCCGTTACGGGAGCGAAAAATTGACATCGCACCATTAGCTGCGCATTTTGTTGAGATGGTTGCAAGACGTTATGGTTTGAAACCTCCCGTTTTTACAGAAACGGCTGTCAGTGCGCTACAAGACTATGATTGGCCAGGCAATATCCGAGAGTTACAACATGTTGTTGAACGTGCAGTGATGATGTCTGCTGATGGCTTGATTGATGTATCACAATTGATCATGCAGACAACAATCACAACATCTCAACAGCTTGATCCTGTCGAAGTATTGGGACATATGACGCTTGAGCAAGTCGAGAAGTATCTGCTGGAAAAAGCACTGGAGCGAACCGCCGGTAATGTATCTCGTGCTGCACGTGAGCTAGGATTGACAAGAATGGCCATGCGATATCGTATGGAAAAATATCAGTTATAGTTTATTTGACGACTTTTAAACTGGGGCGATTTCCTGACTTATTAGTGTTATTTTGAGTCGTGGGTTCAGCTTTTGGTGGAGGCGGTGGCGTTGGCATATCTTCTTCCGGAAAGAACATACCTTCGTTATTTTCTTTGCTGTAAATAGCCTGAACAGCAATGATGGGGATAAATATATCCATTGGTTTGCCGGCAAATCTCGCTGAGAAACTCAGCCAATCATTACTAATATTTAAATCCCGAACTGCATCAGGTGCGATATTCAAGACGATACGACTATCGCGTACGAAGTCAGTAGGAACTTGTACACCCTCGTGGTCAGTATTGACCAGTAGATAAGGAGTAGAAGCATTATCTAGTAACCATTCATGTATAGCTCGAATAAGATATGGCTTTTGTGAAGTCATAATTTATCGCATTGCCTTTTCTGCTGCCGTTAAACTCTGTTGGAAACTGTCTCTGCGGAAAATCTTCTGTGCATATTTTTCTACAGCACTGGCACTTGCTGGTAATTTTATTTTTAATGCCGGAAGACGCCATAATAGAGGGGCTAGCGTGCAGTCCAACACAGAAAACTCATCACTCATAAAAAACGCTGAGTCTTCAAATAATGGCGCAAGCACCGTTAAATCTTCCTGAATCGTTTTACGTGCTTTACTGACGTTACCTTTTTCGCGTCCTGAAATAACATTCCAGTGTGAGTACCAGTCTCTGTCTATTCGGTAGAGCATCAGTCGTGTTTTTGCCTTTGCTACAGGGTCGACAGGCATCAGTGGTGGATGAGGGAAACGTTCATCCAGATATTCAGCTATCACACCTGCGTTGAATAACACTAAATCACGATCAAATAAGGTGGGACCAATTCCATAAGGATTGGCAATCGCGACCTCTTCCGGCCAAGCGCCATCAATTAAGGTTTCAATATTCGCATCAATATCTTTTTCCTGAAGAATAATGCGAACCTGATGACTAAAGGGACAAATAGGATCTGAGAAAACCGTCATTTTAGAACGGCGAGTACTATTCATTTTTTATCAAATCCTATCATGTCTTCGCTATGCCAAATAATGATCAATGTATATCTTTCCAGAAGGCTTTTTTAAGTGGATAAGCAATCAAGAAAAACACTATCAGGTAGAGCAGAACCCATTTTGCAAGAGCCATTCTTTGTAGTTTAGATGGCTCACTCATATAGGCAAGAAAGTTAACCAGATCATGCACTAATTGGTTGTACTCATGCGTTGATAACGGTGCATTTTCTGGAGCAATTAATTCGCCTGTCTCTGGATCCTTTGTTTGATAACCTTGTTGCTCCCATAGAACATGAGGCATACCAACATCTTTAAATGCAAGATTATTGGTACCCACTGGGCGAGATGAGTCAAGATAGAATGTTCTCAGATAGGTATATAGCCAATCGGTACCTCTGGAACGAGCAATAACCGATAAATCAGGAGGCGTCACGCCAAACCATTTCTTTGCATCTTCCGGACGCATTGCAATAGTCATTGTGTCGCCAATTTTGTCAGAGGCAAACATCAGATTATCTTTAACCTGATCGTCTGTTAAACCAAGATCTTTTGCCATACGGTTGTAGCGCATGTATGCAGCTTGGTGACAACTCAGGCAATAGTTAACAAATGTTTTTGCACCACGCTGTAAAGACGCTTGATCGGTGATATCAATGTCTGTGTGATCCAAATGGACACCACCCCCAGCAGCCATAGCCTGTACTGAAAACAGGCTGAGCAAAACAGTAAAAATTAAATGTTTCATTAGCTTGTTACCCTTTCTGGTACAGGTTTATCTTTATCAAATTTCGTGTAGAACGGCATAAAGATGAAAAATGCAAAATAGATAACTGACGAAATTTGAGCAATCAGCGTGTAAAGCTCTGTGGCAGGTTGTGTGCCTAAAAAGCCTAAAACTAAGAAGCTGATAATAAACAAGGTTAATGCAATCTTGAAATAAGGGCCACGGTAACGAATTGATTTTACTGGGCTTCTATCTAACCAGGGTAACAAAAATAAGAACACGATGGATAAGCCCATGGCAACAACGCCAGGGAATGCTGATGCATTGATGCTTGGCACCGCTCTTAAAATTGCATAGAAAGGCGTGAAATACCAGACAGGAGCAATATGCTCTGGTGTTTTCAACGGATCTGCTGGAATAAAGTTAGCATGTTCAAGGAACCAGCCACCCATTTCAGGCATATAGAACAACACCAACGAAAAGATAAATAAGAAGACAATAACGCCAACAATATCTTTCACCGTATAGTAAGGGTGGAATGGAATACCGTCTAATGGTTTGCCTTCTTTATTCTTAAGTTTCTTAATTTCAACGCCATCAGGATTATTAGAACCAACTTCATGCAAGGCAATGATGTGGGCAACAACCAGTCCCAGTAACACGATTGGTAAAGCAATAACATGGAAAGCGAAGAAACGATTCAGAGTTGCATCAGCTACAACGAAGTCACCACGAATCCATAAAGCGAGTTGTTCGCCAATGAAGGGAATAGCGCCGAACAGTGAAATAATAACCTGAGCACCCCAGTAAGACATTTGTCCCCACGGCAGCAGATAACCCATAAAGGCTTCCGCCATCAATACGAGATATATCAACATACCAAACAGCCACACGAGCTCGCGTGGTTGTTTATAAGAACCGTAAATTAAACCCCGGAACATATGCAAATAGACGACGATGAAAAAAGCAGAAGCGCCAGTGGAATGCATATAGCGGATTAACCAGCCCCATGGAACATCACGCATGATGTATTCAACGGAAGCAAAAGCTAGTGCCGCATCAGGTTTGTAGTTCATTGTCAGGAATATTCCAGTGACAATTTGTATGACCAAAACCAATAAGGCTAAAGACCCAAAGAAATACCAGAAATTGAAATTCTTCGGTGCGTAATATTCAGAAAGATGTTCTCTCCACATTTTAGATGCGGGAAAACGGGCATCAACCCAATTCATAAATCCGGAAAACATTATGCAGCTCCTTCTGAACTTTCACCAACGATAACGACGTTATCACCCTGGAAATGATAAGGAGGTACCAGCATATTCTTAGGAGCAGGCATATTTTGAAAGACACGGCCAGCTAAATCATATCGCGAACCGTGACATGGGCAAAAGAAGCCGCCTTTCCAATCTTTTCCAAGATCTTCCGGTGCTAATTCGGGCCTATATGTAGGTGAGCAGCCCAAATGGGTACAAATACCGACAAGTACCATCAATTCGTCACGGATAGAGCGAGCTTCATTTTGACAGTATGATGGTTGTTGGCTGGCCATTTCACTACGAGGGTCAACGAGTCTATCGTCTAATGAAACAAGCGTTTCAATTGTTTCCTCGCTGCGTCTGAAAATCCAGACGGGTTTTCCTTGCCACTCAACGGTCAGTAATTGCCCTTTTTCTAATTTACTAATATCCACTTCAACAGGTGCGCCAGCAGCTTGAGCTTTTGCACTAGGTAGCATGGATGAAACAAATGGTACGGCAACGGCGACTGCACCAGCCCCACCAACAACACTGGCAGCTGCGGTTAGAAATCGCCTTTTGCCTGTATCGACATTGTGACTCATTGACGGAGTCCTCCCAGCTTTCTGAAAATCTTAAAATTCCCTATTAACCGCATGAATTATTATTGTTCAATGCTGCGGTTAACTACAAAACTCATAAATATTATCATAGTACTGGAAGCAAAGGATCAAAAAAGCCCGCCTAGAATTAGGCGGGCTTTTCATCTTGGAACGATTTTAATCGAACTTATTTAGCAGCTTTTGCGGCTTTTTTCACCAGACGTTTCAGAGCGCCTTTAGGTTTAGTGGCTTCGATAGCTTCTAAGTTAGTTGGTTTACCAACGATAACGACACCACCCATACCAGCACCCCAATGCGGGTCACATTTGTATAAGTAAACACCTTCTACTGTTAAAGGTTGTGTTGTGAAGTTTTCACCCATTTGTGAAGTCCAACCTGTTGCGCCTTCTGGGATGTACTCATGTTCACCATCAGCTTCAACAAATTTAGTGTTGGTGATGTGACCGTTCATGTTTTCGAAAGAAACTGTATCACCTGGTTGAATTTGAATAACCATTGGTTTGAATGATGTCACTTGGGCTGTTACTGTGTGGTTTTCAGCCATTACTGAAGTTGACATCAAAGTCGCTGCAGTTAAAGTAGCAGCAATAAGTGATTTACCATATTTCATTATTAATCCTCTTGTTTTCTTAGGTTATTTGACCCAGTGCGATGCAAGTTTGGCACAACCAAACTGAACCGAAACTGAACGGATAAAATAGTTATCTCTTTGGTATATATTGATTTAAGTCGGCTAGAACCGCGCGACATACTAACCTGACTTTTGTCATAAAGTCCAAAAAAGTGAGTGGTTTGCGTCAAATAACTCACTTATACAACGTTATTTGTTTCTGTATGACTTTGCTGTAGCTGCCACATGGAAGCATAGACACCGTTTTGGGCTAGTAATTGTTGATGAGTGCCTTGCTCTATAATCTCACCTTTGTCCATCACCAAAATCTGATTTGCGTCGATGATAGTGGACAGCCTGTGAGCAATAACCAAAGTCGTCTTATTCAGACTAATATTGATGATTTCCTTGCCAATTCGTTGTTCAGAATGACTGTCCAGTGCTGAAGTGGCTTCATCAAAGCATAACACTTTGGGATTTTTCAGAAGGGTACGAGCAATGGCAAGCCGTTGTTTTTCGCCACCCGATAATTTCAAACCTCGTTCGCCAACGATAGTGTTATAGCCATCAGGTAATTGTTGAATGAAGTCATGAAGATTGGCTTGTTTCGCTGCTGCAGTCACAGCTTCAGTGTTGGCAGATGGTTTGCCATAAGCAATATTGTGGTAAATCGTATCGTTAAATAAAACGGTGTCTTGAGGCACTATGCCAATGTGTTTTCGCAGGCTGTTTTGGGTCACGTGTTTGATATCTTGATTATCGATTTCTATATGACCCATTTGTGGATCATAAAAACGATAAAGCAGCCTGATAATGGTAGATTTTCCGGAACCACTTGGTCCTACAATGGCGAGTTTTTGCCCTGCTTTCGCGGTGAAACTAATGTTTTTCAGAATGACTCTATCCGGGTGGTATGAAAAACCGACATTTACAAACTTGACCTCTCCCAAACTTATATCAATATCCTTTGCATCGTCATTATCAGAAATTTCTTTTTGTTGTTCGAGTAAATGAAACATGCGTTCCATATCGGCCAGTGAATGACGAATTTCTCTGTAGACAAACCCTAAAAAACCCAGAGGCATATAAAGCTGGAGAAGATAAGCATTAATCAGTACAAGATCGCCGAGTGATAACTGACCATCAACTACTCCTTGTCCCGCAAGTAGCATGAGTGCGGTCAAGCCAGCAGAAATGATAACACCCTGACCAATATTCAAAACGGACAGTGACGTCTGGTTATGGATGGCAGATTTTTCCCACGACGCTAATTTTTTATCGTATTGCGAAACCTCCAGTTCCTCATTATTAAAATATTTAACGGTTTCGTAATTAATCAGACTGTCTATCGCTTGATTATTCGCTTGAGAATCCATTTCATTCATGCGCCTGCGATAGCGCATCCGCCACTCAGTGATAATGAGGGTATAAAAGATATATATGAGAATTGTACTGGTGGTGATAATCGCAAAAATACTGTCGTAATTAATGAGTAATATTGCAGTGACTAATCCAATTTCTACCAATGTAGGTAAGATATTGAATATCATGAAGTTCATCAGAAAACTGATGCCGCGACTACCGCGTTCTATATCGCGTGAGATACCACCGGTTTGTCTCTGCAAATGAAATTGAAGTGATAACTCGTGTAAATGAGCCAGTATCTGTGAGGCGATTCTACGAACAGAGCGAAAAATGACTTTGGCGAATAGCGCATCTCGAAGTTCACTAAATGCACTGCTAGCCAGTCTCAGAAGTCCGTAAGCTACTAACATCATCACGGGCAGATAGATGATATTCTGATGCTGGGGATCTAAAGCATCAATAGCGTGTTTAAGTGTCAGGGGGACAGCAACGTTAGCCAGCTTTGCTAGGGTGAGCAGGCTGAGTGCAAGTAATACACGGCCTTTAAATTTTTTTATAAAAGGAATAAGTCGGCGTATTGCCTGCCAATCGTTTTTGGATGTCATTAGTATAGTTTAGCGCATTAAATTAGCGATGATGTAAGTGAGCACGGCGGCAATAAAGATTTTTAGTTATAATTAATGGGTTTAACTCTTGAAATGCGGCTTTCGAGACACTATAAAAGTGGTCTCCAATATTTGTTTTATCGTATGAGGAAGGAATAATGCCACTTTATGAATATCGCTGTGATGCGTGTGGTCATGAATTTGAAGCATTGCAAAAAATTAGTGATGAACCATTGGTTGATTGTCCAGCCTGTCAAGAAGCGCAGTTACGCAAATTGGTATCGGCGTCAGGGTTTCGTTTGAAGGGTGATGGCTGGTATGAAACTGATTTTAAAACAGGCAGTAAACGTAATTTAGCAGATACAGGAACGAGCGATAGCGGAAAAAAGACTAATGCAGCCGCATGCGGTACCGGTTGTGGCTGCCATTAATCATGTTTGAACCTAAGTCATAAATGCGTAAATATCTGATAGCGGGATTGTTAGTCTGGATGCCGTTGGGCATTACATTCCTTGTTATCCGCGCTATCGTTGGATTTCTTGATCAAACATTATTACTACTACCCGATGCTTATCAACCGGATAATTTCTTAGGTATCCATATCCCCGGGCTGGGAGTGTTATTAGCGGTTGTATTGGTATTAGCAACGGGTATGATCGTTGCCAATCTGTTAGGGCGACGGTTAGTGAATGCCTGGGAATCCTTGTTATCAAGGATTCCTCTGGTCAGAACACTCTATGCGGGTATCAAGCAAATTTTAGAAGCCGTATTAGCGACAGATGGACAGTCATTTCGCCGTGTACTTTTGGTGGAATATCCAAGAAAAGGGGCTTGGAGTCTCGCTTTTATGACGTCAGATCAGCTCGGTGAGGTACAAGAAAAAACACGATCCGAAGTGATCAGTGTTTTTATACCAACAACGCCTAATCCAACCTCCGGCTTTGTGCTCATGTTGCCAAAAGAGGATGTGATTGAGTTGGAGATGAGTGTCGAACAAGGCTTAAAAATGATTATCTCAATGGGGGTCGTTGTGCCTGATTGGGAAAAAGAACAATTATTGAAACAACAGGCTCAGCAGAAAAAGCCTGAACAAGCGTAAAATTAAGGGTTCGAATTCTATTTTTCAGAACTCAATTGCAAACTATAAAAATTTAAAGATTGGAAGTTATTATGCGTAGCCATTATTGCGGCGAGGTAAATGAAACCCTCGAAGGTCAGTCAGTTTCTATTGTTGGCTGGATGCACCGTCGACGAGATCACGGTGGAGTTATTTTTATTGACTTACGAGATCGCGAGGGATTAGTTCAAGTTGTTTGTAACCCTGAAGATGCTGAGTGTTTTGCTGTAGCTGAACGTGTCAGAAGTGAATATGTCTTAAAAATTGAAGGGCTTGTTCAGCTTAGACCTGCCGGTAGTGACAATGCCGATTTGCGTAGTGGCAAGATTGAGATTATTGCGAAAAAGCTGGAAATTCTGAATGCATCAGAAACACCGCCTTTCCCGCTGAATGAGCTGTTGGATGTGAACGAAGATATCCGTCTGCGTTATCGTTACATTGATTTGCGCCGTCCAGAAATGCAGCAACGTTTGCGTTTCCGTTCACAGATTACCCGTCAGTTACGCCACTTTCTGGATTCAAACGGCTTCTTAGATATTGAAACGCCTATTTTGACGAAAGCCACGCCAGAAGGAGCACGTGATTATCTGGTGCCAAGTCGTACCCATCAGGGTGAATTTTTTGCTTTGCCGCAATCACCACAGCTATTCAAACAATTATTGATGATGTCCGGCATGGACCGTTATTATCAGGTTGTTCGTTGCTTCCGTGATGAAGATTTGCGTGCTGACCGACAACCTGAATTTACTCAGATTGATATTGAAACTTCTTTTGTTGAAGAAGAAGATTTCATGAATATGATGGAAGAAATGATTCGTGGTCTTTTTGCCAATGTATTGGAAGAAGCCTTACCGAATCCATTCCCGAGAATGACCTATGCTGAAGCCATGGATCGTTTCGGTAGTGATAAACCGGATCTCCGTATCTCTCTTGAATTAGTCGATGTCAGCGATTTAATGGGTGAGGTTGACTTTAAAGTCTTCTCTTCACCAGCTAATGATCCACGCGGTCGTGTCGCAGCTCTAAAAGTACCCGGTGGTAATAATCTGAGTCGTAAAGAAATTGATGACTACACCAAGTATGTAGGAATCTATGGTGCGAAGGGATTAGCGTATATCAAGGTGAATGATATTGATGCGGGACGTGAAGGTTTGCAGTCACCGATTCTGAAATTCCTACCTGATGAAGTTATCAGTGCCATTATGCAACGTGTAGAAGCAAAAACTGGCGATTTGGTTTTCTTTGGCGCTGATAAAGCGACGATCGTTAATGAGTCTCTCGGTGCACTTCGTGTGAAACTGGGGCATGACTTAGACATGGTTGAACGTGGCTGGAAACCTTTATGGGTTGTTGCTTTCCCAATGTTCGAATGGGACGAGAAATCAGCGCGTTGGCATGCGCTTCATCATCCGTTTACCGCTCCCCGCGAATCAGATTTGGCACTGTTGGACTCTGATCCTGAGAAATGTCTGTCACGAGCGTATGACATGGTCTTAAATGGTACAGAGCTGGGTGGTGGTTCTATGCGTATTCACAAGACCGATATCCAGCAAAAAGTATTTGAATTACTTGGCATTAACGAAGAAGAAGCGCAGGATAAATTCGGCTTTTTGTTAAATGCATTGAAATACGGGTGTCCTCCTCATGGTGGCCTAGCATTTGGTCTGGATCGTTTAGTGATGTTGATGACCGGAGCTGCCTCAATACGTGATGTGATGGCATTTCCAAAAACACAATCAGCAAGCTGTTTATTAACGGATGCGCCAAGTCCTATTGATGATGCATTATTGAAAGAACTGAATATCAGGTTGAGAAAAAATCCTCAGGCTGAGTAGTCGTTAAGGAGATCTTATGGGTGAGCAAAGTGATGATAAATCATGCACAGAAAAACATTATTGGGTTCACCCTAAAGATCTGCCGCTAAGCTGTCCAATGCCAGACATGGCGGTGTGGAATGCGCATCCCCGGGTTTATTTAGATATCGAAACAAAAGGTGAAGTGGCCTGCCCTTATTGTGGGGCGCTTTTCACACTGAGTGGTCAGGATTAAATGAGTCAAATACATGTCGCTGTAGGAGTTATTGTTCAGAAACAGCAAGTATTTATCGCCTTACGCAAGCCCGAGCAGCATCAAGGTAATTTATGGGAGTTTCCCGGCGGTAAGGTCGAGGCAGGAGAGAGTACTTTTCAGGCCTTAAAAAGAGAAATTAATGAAGAGCTGGCGATTGAAGTTCATTCAGCAAAACCACTCATTACTATTAGCCATGATTATGGTGATAGAACTGTTTTATTGGATGTGTGGTGGACGGATGCTTTTGATGGAACGCCAATAGGTCAGGAAGGTCAAATTACCCAATGGGTAGATATTTCTACCTTACATCAATATGAATTCCCGGCTGCCAATAAGGCCATCGTTGAATCAATACAACAGCAATTGAATACCATACAGGCATTTTAGAATTATGAGTTTAGCAGAAGCCATTCCACAATCACTTCAATCAAAGATTGACTCAATCATTGATAATGTTGCCCCAACGCCTTGGCTGTCTGAAGAGGAAAAAGCGGACTATATTGAGAAAATAAAACGTCTGTTAGAAGAAAAGAATGCCGTTATGATCGCTCATTATTATGTTGATGATGAGCTACAGGCTCTAGCAGAACAAACAGGCGGGTATGTTTCTGACTCACTGGATATGGCGAATTTTGGAGCTAAGCATCCTGCTGAAACACTAGTGGTTTGTGGCGTTCGTTTTATGGGGGAAACCGCGAAAATATTGAGCCCGGAAAAGACGGTTATCATGCCAACACTGGAAGCCGAATGCTCACTTGATCTTGGCTGTCCGATTGACGCCTTTAGCGAGTTTTGTGATCAGCATCCTGATCGTGTTGTTGTGGTTTACGCTAACACGAGTGTTGAAGTAAAAGCGCGTGCTGATTGGATTGTCACCTCCAGTAATGCTATTCAGATTATTGACGCCTTAAAAGCGGAAGGCAAAAAGATTATTTGGGGGCCAGATCGTCATTTGGGTCAGTACATCAAAAATAAAACTGATGCCGATATGCTGTTATGGCAAGGGCATTGTGTTGTACACGATGAGTTTAAGTTGTACGAACTGGAACAGCTTATGGCGAAATATCCTGATGCTGAGGTTTTAGTTCATCCGGAGTCGCCTGAGGCGGTGATTGCCAAGGCAGACTTTGTTGGTTCGACAAAACAAATTATTGCGGCAGGTAAAGCTTCTAAAGCCGATACTTTAATCATCGCAACAGATTATGGTTTGTTTTACAAAATGAGTCAGGCTGTGCCTGATAAACGTTTAATACCCGCGCCGACAGGGGGCAAAAGTGCGACCTGTAAAAGCTGTGCCCATTGTCCATGGATGGCAATGAATACCCTTGTGAACTTACACAAAACATTAGTCGAAATGAATAATACGATTGAAGTAGATGAGGATATTCGTCAAAAAGCACTAATTCCGTTGAACCGGATGCTTAACTTTTCTTATGAAAAAGGTATTCTCACCGCCGGTGACGCTTAGTCTTAGTGATAATCGGATTCGTCGTTATCATCTAAAGGTGAGTGAACTGGTGGCCCAGGAATACGATGTCCTTCAGAAGCCCATTCACCGAGATCAATCAGTTTACAGCGCTCACTGCAAAAAGGTTTCCAGACTTGATCTTTTTGCCATGGCACTAATGTTCCGCATTGTGGACAATTAACAGTGGTTACCATAATTACATTGCACAACAGCTAAGTTTAAAAGGGATGGTTTCAAACGATTGCTGTGGTCTTTGCTGGATATCAAATAACATAAAGCGAACGGTAAATCGGTGTTTACCACCACTCACCTCCGGGAAGAAGGCCTTGTCACGAGGGATTTCAACACGGATAAGTTGATAAGGCTGATTTGAATCCAGGCTGCGTTGATAGAATCCCGCTTCTGCTACTTCATCTTTAAAACCCACACTACCACGAATAAGTCGAAGACTTAGTTCTACCGCATTTCTGACGGAAATAAATTCATTTAACCACAGCCGAAGTTGTTCACTGCGTGTTTCGGCAAGCGTATGCTGCAACCAGAAGTGGTAAGAGGGTAAGTCGAATTCACAGGTGCCGCCAGGAATACTGGAACGCTGCCGAATGCTGTAGAGGAATTCGTTATCACGTAACGGTTGACCTAACCCTGATTTTTGTACGTGCAAAGCATCCAAGCTTTGATCCAAATCAGAAAGCAATGCATCCAATGCCTCTCTATCAACACCTGGAGTATTTTCCAGCGCTGATAAATTAGCAATCAACCGCTCAATTTCTTTCATCAATTCTTGTTTCATATCGCTGCGCTCAAAGACACTGAGCATGCTTAATATTCCATCCAAAGCATCGCGATGATGCATCTCGGATTGGCCCATTAATGCAGAATCAACACGTTTAAATAGAAATTCTAACCTTAGGAAGGTTCGAATTCGTTCATTGAGTGGTTGTTCAAAAATTATCGAATCTGACACGGGTCTATTTTTTAACGATGAATGGATAGGTTTATTGTCCATGACTCTTTGCTGGCAAGCAACTTAATGTCATTTGTCAGCAAACTTTAAGTAGAGTTCATGCAATTGAGCAACTTGATGTGCTAAAGAATCTACAGAGTCATTATTATTGATAATATCATCTGCGTGTTGCAAGCGGAGTTGGCGGTCACACTGACTATTAATCATCGCTTGAGCTGTTTCCATAGAGATATTATCACGCGTTTGTAATCTTTCTAGCTGCTTCTCAAGGCTGACATCAATCACACAGACGCGGTCTACTTGTTTATAGATGCCTACTTCAATCAGTAGCGGCACAGACATTATGCAGTAAGCAGATGTAGAGCTTGCCGCTTGAGTGAATAATTGCTGGCGAATAGCCGGGTGTAATATTTTTTCGAGACGTTGTTTATCATTATCATTGTGGAAGATACGTTCGCGTAAATAGCGTCGGTTAATTTCTCCATTATCCAACAAAACTGACTCACCAAAAGCCTCGACAACTTCGCTGTAGCAGTCTGAATCTATTGTTAAAAGTGTATGAGCAATACGATCGGCATCAATAATGTCGATGTGGTATTTATCATGAAATAGTGAAGTGACAGTAGATTTGCCACTGGCAACACCACCAGTGAGGCCAACCTTAAACACCATTAAACGAGACCTGACCAATGCAGGTAAGCACTGTTTATGATTTCTCCCCAGACGAGTGCTATCCACCCTGCAATGGCAAGATAGGGGCCGAAGGGGATAGGAATCTCACGTTGATGCTGTTTTAGCAGAACCAGTGTGATGCCGATTAACGCTCCAACAAACGATGATAATAAGACAATCATAGGAAGTGCTTGCCAGCCCATCCAGGCGCCCAGTGCGGCGAGAAGCTTGAAGTCACCATAACCCATACCCTCTTTACCAGTCACCAGTTTAAATAGGTGATAGATGCTCCACAGTGATAAATAACCGGCAATCGCCCCAATTACACTGCTATGAAGATCTGTATAGACACCAGAAAGATTAAAAGCCAAACCTAGCCAGATAAGCGGTAGCGTGATTTTGTCAGGTAACAGTTGGTGATCAACATCAATAAACGTTAATGCTATTAATGCCCAACTAAGTAGCAGCGCACCAACTGCACTCCAGCCAAAACCAAAGTGCCAGGCAATAATGACTGACATCAGAGCTGATAGAGCTTCAATAATAGGATAGCGTATTGAAATCGGGGTTCGGCAAGCTTTGCATTTGCCTGCAAGAAATAGATAACTGATCACTGGAATATTTTCCAGTGCCGTAATGGCATGTCCACAATGCGGACATGCAGACCGAGGCCTTGAAAGCGTAAATACCGCTTCGGGAGGGCTTGCTTGGTCACCTAGTTCTGCACATTGTTCAGTCCACTCACGCTCCAGGATGATAGGCAGACGGTAAATAACCACGTTTAAAAAACTGCCAACGAGCAGGCCAAGAATGCCGGCAATGATGATCCATGCAACTGGCGATGTTGCCAGGTAATCGATAAGCGACATATTTAGATCGCTGCGCCGAGTTTGAATATTGGCAGATACATGGCGATGACCAGTGTACCCACGATACCACCTAAGAAGACCATGATGAGTGGCTCTAATAAGGCAGTCATATTATCTACCGCGTCATCGACTTCACTTTCATAGAATTCAGCGACTTTGGCCAACATGGCATCAAGTGAACCTGACTCTTCACCGATAGCTACCATTTGCACAACCATATTGGGGAATAACTCGACATCAATCATCGCTTTATTCAATTGTGTGCCTGTAGAAACATCATCCCGCATAATCAGTGTTGCTTCACCGAAGACCACATTACCCGTCGCACCCGCTACAGATGTCATCGCTTCGACCATCGGAACACCTGCTTTGAACATGGTGGAGAATGTTCTGGCAAAACGGGCAATGGCCGCTTTTCTCATGATTTCACCGACCACAGGGATTTTAAGTAGCATCCTGTCTAAAAAGTGTTGAACTTTACGTGAACGCTTGCGTGACTCCATGGCGCCGTAAACCGCCGCAATCAATATGCCGAAGATTAACCACCATTTTTCCTGAAAGACTTCGGATACCCGAATCACTAATTTTGTCAGACCCGGCAAGTCAGCACCAAAGCCTTTGAATAAAGACTCAAACTGTGGAATAACAAAAATCATCAAGATGGCTGTCACAATAAACGCAACGACGATAATCGCTGTTGGGTAAACAAGGGCTTTTTTAATTTTTGCTTTTAATGCTTCAGTTTTCTCTTGGTAGGCGGCAATTTCATGCAAGAGTGTTTCTAATGCACCTGATTGCTCGCCAGCATTAATCAGATTGACGTATAAATCATCAAAGTGATGAGGAAATTTAGATAAGGATTCAGCTAAGCTAGTACCTGATTCAACGTCAGCTTTTATCGCCAGAATCATTTCTTGCATACTACTATTTTCATGGCCTTCGCCGATAATTTGCAGTGACTGCATTAATGGCACGCCAGACGACATCATGGTAGCAAGCATACGACTGAAAACGGCAATATCGGAAGGCTTGATTTTCGGTTTTCTGGGAGCGAAAAGATCTTTGGGTTTTTTACGGACTTTTAACGGGGTTATTCCTTGGCGTCGTAAATCGACTTTGGCCTGATTCAGGTTTTCTGCACTAATTTGGCCTTTGACTTTCCGGCCCTGTTTGTCTGTTCCCTGCCAGAGGAAGATATCGGGTACTTTGACTTTTTTTGCTTTAGCCGCTTGTGCTTGTGCCACATCTTACTCCTTGATTACCCGATTGACTTCTTCGAGGCTGGTTAAGCCTGCTGCGACTTTTTTGAGTCCGGACTTACGAAGATCATCAATACCTTCTTTTTCTGCCTGATCCGCCAACTGAATTGCATTTCCGCCTTCCATGATGATGCGACCCATCGCATCAGATACCGGCATCACCTGGTAGATACCGACACGGCCTTTGTAGCCTTCGGTACAACTATCGCATCCCACCGCTTTATAAACTGTGACACCAGCATCAATTTGCGCTTGTGTGAATCCTTCAGCCAACAGCGCTTCGTTTGGAAGTGTATCCGGTGCTTTGCATTTTGAGCACAGTCTCCTTGCCAGACGTTGTGCAATGATAAGGGAGACAGCAGAGGCGATATTAAATGCCGGTACACCCATATTCATTAATCGCGTTAAAGATTGTGGTGCGTCATTGGTATGCAGGGTTGAAAAAACCATATGTCCGGTCTGTGCCGCTTTGATGGCAATTTCTGCTGTTTCCAAATCACGAATCTCACCGACCATGATGACATCGGGATCCTGGCGTAAAAAAGCACGTAACGCTTCAGAGAATGTCAGTCCTATCGCTGGGTGAACGTTAACCTGATTAATGCCAGGCAAACTAATTTCAGCCGGATCTTCAGCGGTAGAGATATTACGATCACCGGTATTGAGAATATTCAATGCGGTATAAAGCGAGACAGTTTTACCACTACCTGTCGGCCCGGTAACGAGCACCATGCCGTAGGGTTTGTGCATGATTTCCAGAAAGGTTTTCTTTTGGTTTTCTTCATAACCTAAGGCATCAATACCCAACTGTGCACTGGTGGGATCCAAAATACGCAATACGATTTTTTCACCAAACAACGTTGGACAGGTGTTCACACGAAAATCGATGGCTTTGGTTTTCGACATTTTCAATCGCATACGACCATCTTGTGGGACACGGCGCTCTGCGATATTCAAGCGTGATAATACTTTTAAGCGAGCAGCAATACGGCCACCGAGGGCTACAGGCGCTGTTTTCATTTCGTGAAGCATGCCATCGATTCGGACCCGGACCCGGTATTTTTGTTCATAAGGTTCAAAGTGAATATCGGATGCGCCCGATTTGATAGCATTAGTTAAAATGCCGTTTATAAAACGAACGACCGGGGTGTCATCAACGTTTTTGTCATTGAGCTGGTCATTTTTGCTGTCATCTTCGTCTGGACCAAGATCGATATCATCGAGCTCTTCGTCATCAAAGTTATCCAGTTTTTCGTTGGTTTTATCTAATGCCTTTTCGATAATGTTGGAGAGTTTTTGTTCATCGACCAAAACCGGGAAGGTGTTCATGGCCGTATTGAATTGGAATTCGTCCAAGGCCTGCAAATTAGTGGGATCTGAAACGGCGACATATAAACGTTTGCCGCGCTGAAACAATGGTAAAGCGTTATGCTGGCGAATTAATTTTTCTTGAATTAATGAGGTCGCCGCAAGATCCAGGTTCATTGCGTCAATATCGAAGAGCGGAACACCAAATTCCTGGGAGGCAATTGCCGCAATGTCGGCACTAGCGAGAATTTTGTGATTAACCAGATACGTAACGAAAGGCTGCTTGGCTTCTTTGGCTGCGGACTGGGCATGCAGTGCTTGCTCTTCAGTTAAAAGACCTTCATTAACCAGTCGTCGAGCGAGGCCACTGAGTCTCATGGGGGCTGCCATATTTGCCATGACTATTTGTGATTCCTTAACATAAGCTGATCTAGGAACCCTAATAGTATGTAACTTAAACAAGAAATTCTAGTTTTCAGATTCAAGACGAATAAGTCTGCGTCGTTATATACTGCCGAATAAATTTTTTGAGGAAATAAAATGCGAGCAATTTCTTGCTGGACCAGACTGGCGTTGCTGGTTTGTGTACTGATGGCCGTCACGGGCTGTGGACAAAAAGGTGATCTTTACTTGCCGGAAGGCCAGACTAATTTAATCGCGGCAGGGTAAGGTAATAATGAACTATTTTGATTATCAGGCGGGCACCTTGCACGCGGAGAATGTGCCGGTTGATAAAATTGCGGAGCAATATGGCACGCCAGTCTATATTTATTCTCGTACCGCTCTGGAAAACCACTGGAAGGCCTTTGATGAGGCTTTTTCGGCCTATCCTCACCTTGTCTGTTATGCCGTGAAAGCAAACTCTAACCTTGCTGTGTTAAATGTGCTGGCAAAACAAGGCTCTGGTTTCGATATTGTCTCCATGGGGGAATTAGCGAGAGTGTTAGCTGCTGGCGGTGATCCCGCGAAAACCGTATTTTCTGGTGTCGGTAAAACGGAGCAGGAAATTGAATATGCACTGCAACACGGTATACGTTGCTTCAACGTAGAATCGATTCCTGAACTGGATCGTATTAACACAGTGGCTGGTCGTCTAGGCAAAAAAGCACCTGTGTCAATTCGAGTCAATCCTGATGTCGATGCACAAACGCATCCTTATATTTCAACAGGACTGAAAGAAAATAAATTTGGTATCGCTATTGAAGATGCACGTGAGGTATATCGTTCTACGCAAGCCATGCCGCATTTGAATGTGGTTGCGGTGGATTGTCATATCGGTTCGCAACTGACTTCTGTTTCGCCTTTTGTGGATGCATTAGAGCGTGTTTTATCGTTGATTGATGAACTTGCTGAAGATGGTATTGAGATTAAACATCTGGATATTGGGGGCGGATTGGGTATCCATTATCGCGATGAGACACCACCTACACCTGCAGAATATGCACAAGCGCTGGCACCGTTATTAAAGGACCGTGAGCTGGAGATTCTGTTGGAGCCTGGACGTGCAATTGCTGGCAATGCAGGCATTTTATTAACAAAAGTGGAATTTATTAAGCCAACAGAAGCGAAATGTTTTGCGATTGTTGATGCGGCTATGAATGATTTGTTACGTCCTGCACTTTATCAATCATGGCAAAATATCCAAACAGTCAAACAACATTCTGATACAGAAGTGGTCAGCTATGACATAGTAGGTCCTATCTGTGAAACAGGCGACTTTTTGGGTAAAGATCGTGAGCTTGCGATTCAGCAGGGCGATTTATTAGCTATTCGTTCGGCGGGGGCTTATGGTTTTGCCATGAGTTCAAATTACAACTCTCGTCCACGAGCCGCAGAAGTGATGGTAGAGGGTGATAAGGTTCACCTTGTTAGAGAACGTGAAACGATTAATGATCTATTCGCTGGCGAGCATGTTATACAGGCATAAATGATGTTGAAATTCAGCAAAATGCATGGTTTAGGCAATGATTTCATTGTGATTAATGCCATACAGCAAAAAGTAGAGCTGACCACTGAGCAGATTCGTTTTATGGCGGATAGGCATTTTGGTATCGGTTGTGACCAGCTTTTGCTGGTTGAAAAAGCATCATCGTCAGACGTGGATTTTCGTTACCGGATTTTTAATGCAGATGGTGGTGAAGTCTCACAATGTGGAAATGGTGCGCGTTGTTTTGCCCGCTATGTCCGTGATTATGGTTTAACAAGCAAAGATACCATTGCTGTAGAGACTGCTTCTGGCATCATTTATCCGACAATTCAGGCTGATGGACTGGTTAGCGTTGATATGGGTAATCCCATTTTTACACCTGAAAAAGTGCCGTTTATTGCTGAATCAGAAGCGGTTACCTATCTGATTGATGTCCCGGATTACGACAAAGTCGAAATTGCCAGCGTCTCAATGGGCAATCCGCATGCTGTGATGCTGGTGGATAATGTCGACACAGCCGCTGTAGAAAAAATAGGTCCTGCTATGGAGTCTCATACACGTTTTCCAGAACGTGTGAATGTTGGCTTCATGCAACTGGTGAACTCAGAAACGATTCGGTTGCGTGTTTTTGAACGAGGTTCAGGTGAAACGACAGCCTGTGGTACAGGGGCTTGCGCCGCAGTCGTAACGGGGATTCGCCGAGGATTATTAGCCAGAGATGTGACTGTTTCTTTACCAGGAGGGCAGTTGCAAATTAGCTGGCCAGATGAAAATGCCTCTGTATGGATGACCGGCCCTGCAGAGCATGTATTTGACGGAGAAATTGCGTGGTCGACACTACAACAGATTTAACACTGGAACAGATTGAACAGTATTTAGAGGCCCACCCCGCTCTATTTCTTGAGCAGCCTCATCTGCTGGAGTCGCTGAACCTTAACAGCTCTCCAGAAGGGACCATTTCCCTTGCCCAAAGACAGACTCAACGTTTACAAGAGAAAAACCAACAGTTAAATGAGCAGTTACATGCTCTGATAGACAATGCACACAGTAATGCTGCTCTAGAAAAGCGTGTACATAATTTATGTTTAAGTGTCATGGATGCGGTGGATTTAGCCGATCTGATTAACTTAATCCAGACCGAGCTAAAACAAGAGTTTGCAGCGGATGATGTTGCCCTAAGACTGTTTTATCAGGGTCAGCACAAACTTGATTTGCCTCAGGTTGCAGCAAATGTGTCACAGCTTCATGCTGATGATAAAAAACTACGTATTTTTGATAATTTGTTTACCAAACAAGAGCCCGTGTGTGGTCGACTGACAAAAGCACAGAAAGGGCTATTGTTTGATGAGCGCGCAGAGGCAATTAACTCTGTTGCCTGCCTGCCTTTAGGGCATCAACCTTGTGCGGGCTTATTGGCCATTGGCAGTGTTGATGCTAACCGGTTTCATGCGGATATGGCCACCGATTATCTGAGTTTTTTAGGTGAAGTGGTGATGCGTGTGATTAGACAACATACTCACCAACAGCATGCGCAATGAGATAATCAATCCGATAGACGATTTTCTCGACAATTTGTCGTTGCAGCGTCGTCTGTCGGAGCATACGGTAAGTAACTATCGCCGGGACTTGCTCCAGCTTGCTGAATATGTCGAGCAACAAAACATCTCAGACTGGACCGTGCTTAAATCCAGTCAGCTCAGACAGTTCATTGCTTTTTTGCATAGAAAAGGACTGTCTGGTCGGACGATCCAGCGAATGTTGTCTTCGATACGTTCCTTTTATCAATTTCTTATCAAATTTGGTTTGGCTGAGAGTAATCCGGCTAAAGCGGTTCAAGCCCCAAAAAGCGAAAAAAGATTGCCATCAACATTGGATGTTGATCAGATGAGTGCCTTACTGGACAACACACGTCCCGATACCTTTGTCGCAGCTAGAGACAGAGCCATAATGGAATTGTTTTATTCCTCAGGCTTACGCTTAGCCGAGCTGGCTGCACTGGAATTACGAGATATCGATTTTGGCGATCATTTGGTTCATGTCACTGGTAAAGGGAATAAAGACCGAGTCTGTCCTTTCGGAGGTAAAGCCTTGGCAGCACTGAAGGACTGGTTAGATAAACGCGATCAGCTGGGTTTTTTTGACCAGCCAGCCGTATTTATTACCCAACAAGGACGACGTTTAGGGGTACGTTCCATCCAAAAACGATTGAGCTACTGGGGTAAAAAACAAGGGATTTCTGATCGTGTTCACCCTCACAGATTAAGACATGCTTTTGCTTCGCATATGCTAGAAGCCAGTGGTGATTTACGTGCGGTGCAGGAATTGCTGGGGCATGCCGATATCAGTACGACACAGATTTATACTCATGTGGATTTTCAGCATCTTGCTAAGGTGTATGACTCGGCTCATCCTCGAGCGAAAAAGCGTTCAGACTCCTAAATATAATCACTATTTATCGTCTAAGTCTGACTTTATAAATAAAATCCAATTTAACATCAGTTGCTGACTAGTAATATTATTTTGAGTTAATCGCCGTACATTTACATTGATATCGCTGCCGCAAGGCATTCATTTATTTTGCATGCCCAAAATAAACGAACCAAACAAAAGGGCACCCGATATTGCCTTTTCTCTAAAAATTCACTGCATTTTATGGCGTGGACACCAACTCGCTGCGCTCAAACACGTGCCCACTTAATCCATAAAATACAGCGAATTTTTAGCGGCAATAGACGGGAAAATGGGGCTTTTCTAATCCCCCGTTTGTGCTGACGAGGAGTGACATTTATTCAGGTCTGAGGGAGGCTAGTGTTTGAGCGTAGCGAGTTTTAGCCGACCGCCTGAATCAATGTTATGACGAGTGAAGCCGCAGGCCAGCACTGTGGGGTGCCCTAGGGTTGTTAGGGAAATGGGCAAACATTTCCCTGACTCGCCACTAAGGCGAAAACTAGAAGAGCCTTAATTAGGCAAATAAAACTTAATGTGCCTGCTCCCAGTTATCACCCACACCAATCCCGACTTCCAGCGGCACTTTTAATTCTGCAGCCTTAATCATAAAGTCTTCGATAGTGTTTTTTGCCATATCAAGCTGGTCTTTCGGTACTTCAAACACTAACTCATCGTGTACTTGCATGATCATTTTGATGCCAGTATCGGCGTTAGATAACCAAGTATGGATATCAATCATGGCGCGTTTGATGATGTCAGCAGCGCTGCCCTGCATCGGGGCATTAATCGCTGTACGTTCGGCATATTGGCGGCGCATACCATTACTGGAGTTAATTTCTGGTAGGTACAGACGGCGTCCAAAGAGGGTTTCAACATAACCCTGATCTTTGGCTTGCTGGCGGGTGTTATCCATATACTGACGAACACCGGGATAGCGTTCGAAATACACATTCATATAGTCTGCTGCCTGATGACGTTCGATACCCAGTTGTCTTGAAAGTCCATGGGCGGACATGCCATAAATCAGACCGAAGTTAATGGCTTTGGCGCTGCGACGTTGATCACTGGTGACTTCTTCTAACGCGACGCCAAATATTTCTGAAGCGGTATGGCGATGAATGTCTTCACCATTGGCAAAGGCATTGAGTAAGCTTTTATCACCTGATAAGTGCGCCATAATTCGCAGTTCAATTTGTGAGTAATCCGCTGCCAATAAAACAGAGCCATCCGATGCCACAAAGGCTTCTCGAATACGACGGCCATTTTCACTGCGGATAGGAATATTCTGCAAATTAGGATCTGAGGAGGACAAACGCCCTGTAGCGGTAACAGCCTGATGATAGGAAGTATGTACTCGCCCACTGGTTTTATTGACCTGAAGCGGCAGCTTATCGGTATAAGTGGATTTTAGTTTACTTAGTCCGCGGTACTGCATAATGATTTGTGGCAGTTCATAACCTTCATCTGCTAACTCTTGTAAGACTTCTTCGGCTGTCGAAGGTTGACCTTTTGGCGTTTTCTTTTTCACCGGCAATTGCTGTTTCTCGTAAAGAATTTCCTGCAATTGTTTTGGTGACCCCAGATTAAATTTCTGACCAGCAACGGCATGAGCCTGTTCTTCGAGATCGGCAATTTGTCTGGCCATATTGTCGCTTTGTTGTTGCAGCATCCAGATATCAATATTGACGCCATTACGTTCAAGTGTGTTCAACACCGGTAATAATGGCATTTCCAGCTCTTTATAGACCCTGGCGAGAGGGGGAATTTTTTCAATTTTTGGCCAGAGTGTCTGATGGAGTTGTAAGGTGATATCAGCATCTTCAGCCGCATACGGCGACGCTTGCTCAATGCCAATTTCATTGAAGGTAAGCTGTTTTTTACCTTTACCGGCAATGTCTTCAAAGTGAATGGTGTCTCGGCCCAGATATTTTTGCGCTAAGGAGTCCATATCATGTCGGGTGGCCGTGCTATCAAGTACATAGGATTCGAGCATGGTGTCATGAGCTATCCCTTGCAGATTGATGCCGTGATTGAGTAATACATGGCGATCGTATTTCAGGTTTTGGCCGACTTTGAGGTGTTTAGGACTTTCAAGTAAGGGTTTGAGATCCTGCATGACGCTGTCAAACTCCAATTGCTCCGGTGCACCTGGATAATCATGTTTTAGCGGTAAGTAAGCCGCTTCCCCTGCTTTTACTGCAAACGAAACGCCGACAATTCTGGCTTCAAGATAGTCGAGGCTGGTGGTTTCGGTATCAAATGCAAATAAATCAGCTTTTTGCAGTTTGTCTAACCAAGCCTGCCATTGTTGTCGTTCAAGAATCGTTTCGTAATGTTGCTCAGTGGTGTTTTTACTTGTTTCTGCGATAGCATCGTTATCTGATATGGAGGCACTTCCAGACGATTGTAATTCGCTTATCCAACTGCGGAATTCCAGTTTTTTAAACAATTCAAGCAGTGCTTCAGTGTCTTGAGGCTGATTTTTAATGTCTTCAAGATGAATATCTAATTCAACATCACATTTTATTGTGGCGAGTTGATAACTTAGATCAGCCATTTCTTTATTTTCAGCCAGTTTTTCCGGCATTTTTTTCGCACCGCGAAAATCAAGCTCACGAACCGCTTCCAGATTGGCGTAAATATCTTTCAGACTGCCCAGGTTTTGTAACAGACTCAATGCCGTTTTTTCACCGACACCGGGCACACCGGGAATGTTATCCACCTTGTCGCCCATTAATGCCAGAAAGTCGATAATCAGTTCTGGTGGCAGACCAAACTTTTCTTTCACACCTTCGATATCTAGCACGGTTTCTGTCATGGTATTCACCAGTGTGACATGCTGGTTGACCAACTGCGCCATATCTTTGTCACCCGTGCTGATCACAACATCCAGGCCTTTTTCAGTGGCCTGACGTGCAAATGTGCCAATGACATCATCTGCCTCGACCCCATCAATGACCAGTAGTGGCAGGCCCATCGCTTTAATAATGTCGTGTACAGGCTGCACTTGCGAACGTAAGTCATCCGGCATCGGCGGACGCTGCGCCTTATATTCAGCAAAAAGTTCATCACGGAAGGTTTTTCCTTTCGCATCAAAGATGACGGCAATTGGACTATTGGGATAATCGGCCAGTAATCGACGTAACATCGCGGTCACACCTCTGACAGCCCCAGTTGGTTCACCGGCGGAGTTTCGGAGATCGGCTTTGAACATGGCATGAAATGCGCGATAAAGGTAAGAAGAACCGTCGACCAGAACGAAAGGGGCAGATTGACTCATAAGTTATAACGACCAATTGGATAATAGGGAACAGACTGCTTTTCTCCAAGCAGCGGAAATGCTATCTTTAGTGCCAAATGACACGGAGCATCCACATGTTTAACAAATTCGCTATTGTATGCGCAGTTACCCTGGTAATGACAACCCAAGTTTGGGCAGATGAAAAATCAGTGATGGAAAAACCACCTGTGATTCCTGAGCCATTACAAAGCGGTGAAAGCATGGAGCCCGATATTAATATTATTCAGGAAGATGACCGTACGGTTGAAGAATATCGTATGAACGGTCAACTTTATATGATTAAAGTCACGCCATCTATCGGCAAACCTTATTACTTGATGGATTCTGATGGTGACGGTTCTCTGGAGACAAAAAGCTTTGAGCTGGACTCTGGTGCCGTGCCAAACTGGATTCTATTGGAGTGGTAAGTCGTTTATTTATCTGAGTTCTTTTAATGTCAGTTTATACTGAAGTCGAGCGCGACGATTTAGCCGCGTTTCTAAGTGATTATTCGGTCGGAGAATTGGTGTCCTATCAGGGCATCAGTGACGGCATCGAGAATACCAATTATTTTGTCACCACAAGCAAAGGTGAGTATGTGCTCACTTTATTTGAGCAACACACCTTTGGTGAGTTAGCGTATTTTCTAGATGTGATGACGTTTTTCTACATGAACGACATTCCTTCTGCCCATCCTGAAGCGGATAGCCAGGGGCATTATCTCAAAAAATTGTGCGGTAAACCTGCGGCTTTAGTTGTGCGATTACCTGGTAGAGGTGTCAATGCCACCGCCACCATTGAACAATGCGCACAAATTGGTGCTGTGATGGCTGATATGCATTTAGTCGGGCAGTCGTTTCAATCACGACGGCCTTCTGAACGCGGCCCTGAGTGGCGTCAGCAAACGGCACAACAGCTATTGCCTCAGTTGGATGATGAAAGAACGTGCATATTGGAAAATGAACTTGCTTTTCAGCAAGGTTATGCGACGTTAGGACTCCCTGAAGGGGTTACGCATTCAGACTTGTTTCGTGACAATGCTTTATTTGAAGGTAACAAACTAAGTGGCATTATCGACTTTTACTTTGCCAGTGATGAATATTTACTTTATGACTTGGCTGTTGCCGTTAATGACTGGTGTGTCGGTGAGGATGGTTTACCCGAAGCCACACGTTATCAGTCGCTTATGACACACTACCTGCAGAAAAGGGCATTAACAGAATCTGAGCAGGCTAACTGGAATATGGTTTGTCGGGCAGCAGCACTGCGTTTCTGGCTGTCTCGATTACAGGATCAACTCTTTCCCCGTGAAGGTGAGCTGACTCAAATTAAAAACCCGGATGCGTTTTTATCCATTCTCAAGTATCACCGTGAGCATCCTCTAACGCTGGATTTTAACTAAACAGCTGATGCGCGTTCTGATAATTAAACTGACTTCAATGGGCGATCTGATGCATGCTCTGCCGGCGCTCACTGATGCCGCTCAAGTATTCCCAGATATTGAATTTGACTGGGTGGTTGATAGTGCTTTTTCCGCCGTACCGCAGTGGCATCCTCGTGTAAAACGTGTCATCACCACATCACATCGGCGCTGGCGTCAGAATTGGTTCGGTCATTTGTTCAATGGCGAGATTGGACATTTTTATAAAGCATTAAATCTCGATGACTATGACCTTGTGATTGATATGCAAAACAATCTGAAAAGTGCGTTGGTCAGCCTGTTAAGAAAGGGCCCTGTTGCGGGTCTGGATAAATACAGTTGTCGTGAGAAGCCTGCTTATCTGGCCTACCGTCATAAAATCAATGTGAATCCTAACCAACACGCGGTTGAGCGTATGCGTCAGATCATGGCGAAAGCCCTTGATTATCCGCAGCCTGACACTGAGCCAGACTATGGTGTGGATTTAGCACATTGCCAGTTGCCGCAATTAGCATTTGAGTTACCCAAAAAGTATGTGATGCTGGTTCACAATGCGAGCTGGTTAACTAAATTATGGCCAGTGCAACACTGGCAGGCGCTCACATTAAAAGCCGTTGAGGCTGGGTATTCTGTGGTGATTCCATCAGGGAATGATGAAGAGTATCAACGTGCATTGCAGATTGCCGCTGTGAGTGACCATGCTTATACCTTGCCCCGGTTACCACTTGATAATGTCGTGGCTATTATGCAAGGCGCAAAAGCGGCTCTCTGTAGCGATACCGGTCTTGCGCATATGGCCGCGATGATGGATAAACCGGCGATTACCTTATATGGCTCAACAGATACCCATCTGATTGGTACCGCCGGTCATCATCAGCAACACTTGATTACCGGAATGTCGTGTTCACCTTGTTATAAACGTCGTTGTCCTTTGCCAGAGGCGAAATCCGGTATGCCAGTGTGTATGGCTGAGATGCAGCCAGACCAAGTCTGGAATAGACTCGCTGCCGTTTTACAAGCACAATAACGCCTCTGACTTCTATTCTGGCGTGATAAAACCGCATTATGAAATTTGATTTTCCTGAATTCCATCAAGCTCGCATTGCTGTTATTGGTGACTTGATGCTCGATCGTTTTTACTATGGCAAAGCTAGCCGTATTTCACCTGAAGCCCCGGTGCCGGTAGTGAATGTGGACCGCTTGGAAGATGTGCCGGGTGGCGCGGCCAACGTAGCCATGAATATTGCTTCACTTGGTGCGCAATGCAATATTACGGGCATTACCGGTGCTGATGAAGCCGCCAATGTTCTCAAACAAAAACTTCATGCCGTGGGTGTGAATTGTCTGTTCCATCAAGCGGCTCATGCCTGCACAATTATCAAATCGCGGGTCATTAGCAGTCATCAACAACTGATTCGTCTCGACTTTGAAAAACGTTTTACTGAACAAGTGGCTCAGGATATGGAGCACTTGGCAGAGCATGTCACTGACAACGCGAAAGTGATTGTCCTGTCAGACTACAACAAGGGCACCTTGGCTCACCCTCAGTACTGGATTGAAAAAGCCAGAAACAAGCAAATTACCGTACTGGTTGATCCTAAAGGCGATGACTTTACTAAATATCGTGGCGCCGATCTGATTACACCGAATATGAGCGAATTTGAAGCGGTTGTCGGTGCAGTAGAATCAGAACAGGATCTTATCAGTAAAGCGCAGACGCTGATTAAAACGCTGAATATTAAAGCGATTTTGATTACTCGCAGTGAACATGGTATGACGCTGGTTCAGGCGGAACAGCCGGAATTCCACTTACCCGCTATCGCCAAAGAGGTCGCCGACGTCACAGGTGCAGGCGATACCGTGATTTCAACATTAGCCACGGCATTAGCGGCTGGTGTAAGCCTTGAGCAGGCGGTGACATTAGCTAATGTGGCTGCCAGTATTGTTGTCACAAAACTAGGAACCTCTACGGTCAGTGAGCCTGAACTACGTCAGGAATATGAACGTCATCAGGGCATTAACAACACGGATCACTGTATTGGTGGTGCTGTTACGGTCGAACAGTTAAAAATGGCGGTAGAACAAGCCAAAAAACGTGGTGAGAAAGTCGTGTTTACCAATGGCTGTTTTGATATTTTACATGCTGGGCATGTGACTTATTTGCAGCAGGCCAGAGCATTGGGTGACCGCCTGATTGTTGCTATTAATACCGATGAATCAGTTACAAAATTAAAGGGTGAAGGCCGCCCAATTAATACTGCAGACAGACGCTTAACGGTGCTTGCCGGACTGGCGGATGTGGACTGGGTGACCTGTTTCCCCGGTGATACACCAGAAGCGTTATTGCGACTGATTCAACCAGACATTCTGGTGAAAGGGGGCGACTACGACAAACAAGGTGTAGTTGGCTGGGAAATCGTTGAAGCTTATGGCGGTGAAGTCAAAGTGATGGGGCTGGTGGAAAACTGCTCAACGACGGCTATAGTGAATAAAATCAATCAACGAAGCTAGTTTTAGTTCGCTTTTATTTCGTCAAAGCCTTAACAACTTTACTGATATTGTCACGCAGATGGGCAGGGTTAATCGTACCGATAATCACACTACTCACTGCTGGTTCATTAAAGATAAAGTCGAAGTTTGCCTGAACATTATCATCGGCTGAATTTTTTGCTAGATGACCGCTGCCCAAAGCCTTTTTAATAAAAATGCCTTTATTAAGTTTGGCGGCTTGTTCAATCACCGACCGTTCTTCCTGATATTGCAGATTATGCATCACCATGGCGATATCGGACTGTTCCAACGTTAATAGACCGCCTGTGACGGTCTTAGTCGACATGCCACTGGCGCGAATCCAGCCGCGTTGTTTTAAGTCAGCTAAGACTTCCAGCGCACCATGATGACGAATAATCTGTTCATCATTGCCATCAGAGTGAATCAATACAATATCTAATTCATCTCGCTGCAGGGTTTTTAAACTGTTTTCAATGCTTTTAATCAGTGATTCAGGGGTAAAGTCATAATGTGATTCACCTGTTTCCGCATCAAAATATTCACCGGCTTTGGTGGCAATGATCCACTCGCGCCGGACTTTTTTTAATAACTGTCCAAGACGTTGTTCACTGCGTCCATAAGCCGGTGCCGTGTCAATCAGATTGATGCCGGATTCCCAGGCTTGTTCAAGCAATGTCATCACTTGTTCATCATCAGGAATCTGAAAGCCATCAGGGTATTTCACTGCTTTATCACGACCGATTTTAACGGTGCCCATCCCCAGTGGGGACACGCTTAGTCCAGTATCCGCTATCGGATTTCTTCGTTCTAAATAGGCCATCAGAACGCTCTGTCCCATAACGGTTTAGCGATTTCTGGATGAGGAAAGTCAGGATTGTCGTAAGTCTGTTTTTCTATGGAGTCGACATTAATCGCTTTCAGTACCTGATCGGCTAAATCAGGTGCCAAGGCTAATTTGGTAGGCCAGCAAATATGAATATTCTGTTGTGAATCAATAAAGGCATTATCCGGCCGAGTCAGACTGGATTGTTTGGGCTCAGCCCGGTTAACGGCATGTGTTGCCCAATCCAGATTTGGGAGTTTAAACCAGGGCAGAATATTGTTGAGTAGTTGCTGCGCTTCAGCAATCAAGTTTTCTCGGGATTTACCGACACCTTCTTCGGCAATATTACCGCCGATGTACCATACGGTCTCGCCCTGTTGAGTTTGATGGCTGGAAATCGTTGCTATCGGCTTGGAACCACTTCCCAGGCTATGGGCATAGATCGTTGGCAATGGTTGAGTAGAGTCGTGACTTTTGCATAACACCATCTGCAAGGGGCGACGTTGCATCGTGGGCTGTTTGATACCTAATGATTGCAGCAGGGCTTCATTACCTTCGCCTGCGGTCAAAACAAACTGCTTTGCATGGATTGTCATATCACCAATCTGAACAATTCCTACTTTTTGCCTTGTGCGTTGCCAATGATATTGACTATCTTTAGGTACTAAAAGCATACGTGAGTGCCACTTTTCAGTGATCTTTGTTAGCAGACTTGGAATATCTAACACAGGCTCATCAAGCTGATAGAGCGTGCCTTTAAAGCCGGTATCCTGAAATAATGCCGGTGCCTCGCGTTTCTCTACCCGTTGCATACGACTACTTAAAGCTTTGCTGGCAAAAAACGACACCATTTTTGAGGACAGTTTGTCTTTAGACCATAACAATTGATGATCCGCCAGTTTTCTCACTGAGCGGAGATCAATATCACCTTCACCATTTAATGCGCTTTTCCAACGGGCAGGCATGGTGCTAATGACTTGTGCGGCTTTGGATAACACACCATTAAGGGCATATTTACTGCCACCATGAATAATGCCCTGTGAGCTGAGCGTTTGTCCTTGCCCAATGTGTCCGTGTTCCAGCAAGATGGCGTGAATACCCATATCGTTAAGGCGATGATGAAGCCACAGGCCAGCAATACCTGCGCCGATAATGACAACATCGGTGTTAAGTGTGGTTTGCGTCATGAATAAATTTAGTCTGTTTCGTCGAGGGTTTCACACAGCCAGTGACCGATCAGAATATGCCCTTCCTGAACGCGTGCCGTTTCTTTGACTGGGACGGCAATATATTCATCAGCTATTTCAGCTAATTTCCCGCCACCTTCACCAGTAAACGCACAGCTCCAAATGCCCATTTCTTTTGCGGTTTTAATACCGTTAATGACATTACCGCTATTACCGGATGTGGATAAACCAATCGCAATATCACCTGGACGCCCTAAAGCAGCAATTTGGCGATCAAATACGGTATCAAACTGATAATCGTTACTGTGAGCAGTCAAAATGGATGTGTCTGTTGTTAAGGCGATGGCACCATAGGGACGACGATCTTTGTGATAACGAACCACAAATTCGGCAGCTAAATGTTGCGCATCAGACGCGCTGCCACCATTGCCAAAGAACAGAATTTTATTGCCTTGTTTCACACAGCTTGCAATACGAGCGGCAAGTGCTGTGACTTGTGGTTCAAGTGCAAACAGACTTTCGATCATCGCCTGATGGCGTGTGATGGTGGCTTTAAATGACACGGCTTCCCCTTAAACTGGTGTAGTGATGATAACATCTCACTTTTTGAGATCGACAGTTTAACAAAATTCAGACTGACTGGCGGTTTTAAGCCATAACTGAGTTTGACTGAATCACATCATAAAACTGAATGAAAACATACACTCTCTATCTACGTGAAGAATTAGCTCATGGCTGGCAGGATAAAGCCATATTTACCTGGTTACAGACTATGCCGGGTGAGATTTTTCGTGATAAAGAGGGGCGACGTACTTTACGGTTTGAGGTGAATCAGAAAAGCTATTTTCTTAAATATCATCAAGGCGTTGGCTGGGCTGAAATTGTAAAGAACCTGCTGTCATTACGTTTGCCGATCATCAGTGCCCGTAATGAATGGCAGGCGGTGCAGTTTTTACAGTCTCATGATCTGGATACAATGACCCTAGCCGGTTACGGTGAAAAAGGTTGGAATCCGGCGAAGCGTCATTCATTTGTGATTACCGATGATTTAACCGACACGATGAGTTTGGAATATCTGGGTCAACAGTGGCGAGATAGGCCGCCATCATTCACAAGCAAATACCAGTTAATTCAGAAGTTGGCCCATATCGCAGGGACTATGCATAAAAATGGCATGAACCATCGGGATTTTTATCTTTGTCATTTTTTGTTGGATAAGTCATTTGCTGAGACTAATATTTATCAGCCAACAATGCCAATCTATCTTATCGATCTTCATCGTGCTCAGATCCGACAAAAACTCCCGCGTCGCTGGCAAATAAAAGATCTGGGTAGCTTATACTTCTCGGCTTATGCCGTGCCGCTGACACAACGTGATTTATTTCGGTTTATCAAAACTTACACTCAGCTGCCATTGCGTGAGGCATTAACCCAAAAGGCTGATTTATGGCAGCAGGTTAAACAGCGGGCAGATACCTTATATGCTGAATAATATACCGGATATTGATGCCATCATTGACTCTGACAGCCGACCTGAGCTGCCTTTTGACATAGAGCTACGGCAGGAAAGGTTTCAATGTCAGCAGGTTCTTCGTGATTTGCCTGGGCGCCGTTTAGTGATTAAGGCATTAGACAGTGCTGGAAAGGCTGTAATCATTAAACTTTTTGCGAGTGAAGGCAAAGCGCAGAAAGACTTTCAGCGAGAAATTCAGGGTATTAATGCGGTAAAAGATAGTGAGATAAACACGCCGGCATTATTAGCGACGGTTAAGGAAGCTCATGGTTCTGCACTGATATATCAATTTATAGGAAACAGTCAGCGTTTTCAGCTTGGTGATTCATCTCCAGAACGTTTGAAATTGCTATCAACGTTAATGCTGACTCTGCATCTGGATGGGCTTTATCAAGACGATATTCATCTTGATAATCTATTGCTCAATGGTCATGAAATTGTGCTGCTTGACTTGGGTTCTGTTAAACAATCAAAAGGTGGCAAGGCACTTGATAAGGACACCAGTTTAACCAATCTGGCGCGACTCATTGCTCAATTCTCACTACAGGAACAAATGACGCTAAAACCACTGATCGAGATGTATTATCACGGTCGTGGCTGGGAATACACTGAGGATGAACAGCAGCAGTTTACAACAAGGCTGGAAAAGGTTTGGCAAAAAAGAAAGTCACAGTATCTTAAGAAGTGTTTTCGCCCATGCACTATGACCTTTTATCAACAGAACTTTCGCTGGCAGGTCGCTGCGAAACGTGAATTCTGGCAACAAAGTCAGATTCAGTCAGTTGACGATATTGAAGCATTATTCACTGATGCACAGATATTAAAGGCCGGTAATACCGCTACGGTGATACGCACTCAGATGGGCGTCCTTGATGTTGTGATTAAACGTTACAATATCAAAAGTCTTGGTCATGCACTTAGTCGTTGCTGGCGACCAAGCCGCGCTGCTATATCATGGCGTAATGCAAACTTACTGATGTTTATGGGCATTCCGACAACAATGCCTCTCGCTTTTATTGAGCAGCGCTTTGGTCCATTGAGACGTATAGCTTATTTTATTAGTGAATATCGGGAGGCTGAGGAGTTGTTGGATGTCTATCAACAGCGAATGCCTACCGAGTCTGAAGTGCACCAGATTCAAGACATTTTCGCTGGCCTTGAAATAGCGCAGTTGGGTCATGGCGATATGAAAGCACAAAACTTGTTATTAGATGCAAAAGGCAAAGTCTGGCTAATCGATTTAGATGCCATGCGAGAATATACCAATAAAAAACAGGCAGTCATGGCTAACTTGGAAGATAAAAAACGCTTCCTGAAAAACTGGAAGAATCCTGAGCTGGAGGCTTTTTTCAGAGTGATGCTACAAAGACAAAAAATACGTTTATGAAATACGCTGTCTGTTTATATAAGTATTTTCCTTTTGGCGGGCTCGCGCGTGATTTCATGAATATCATGCGCTGCTGTCTTCAGGACGATGATACGGTCGATGTTTATGTGATGGAATGGCAGGGTGAGGTGCCTGAACAGTTTAATGTGCAGATTATTGAAACATCCGGCTGGAGTAATCATGCCCGATTGCAATCTTATATAGATCAAGTTCTGCCACAATTACATCAGGGTGCTTATGACCTCGTTATTGGCTTTAATAAAATGCCTGGACTCGATGTTTATTATGCGGCAGATCCTTGTTATATCGACCGTATTAAATCCCACCCTTTGCATGTTTTATTACAGTATTCTGGACGAGTCAGATTTTATAAAGCCTGTGAAGAAGCCGTTTTTGGTAAACAGTCAAGCACCGTATCGATGATGATCTCCGATGTGCAACAAGCTTTGTTTGAGCAGCATTACGGTACGCCAAAACAGCGCTTAGTCAGCTTACCTCCAGGCATTGACCGTGACAGACAACGTCCAGCCGATGCTGAACAAATTCGTTTGCAACTGCGAGAAGAGTTTAATATTCGTGTAGATGAGTGGTTGCTATTGATGGTGGGCACGGGCTTTAAAACAAAAGGGGTTGATCGGGCGATTGCCGCCTTAGCCAACTTACCCGACAAACTTAAACAGCAAACCCGATTAATGATCGTTGGCGATGGTGATAACCGGTATTTACAGCGTCAGGCAAAACAATCTGGTATTGCTGAACGAGTAACATTTCTTGGTGGACGTTCAGATATTCCGCGCTTTCTTCTGGCGGCTGATTTATTAATTCATCCAGCCAGAAAGGAAAATACGGGTACGGTTATTCTGGAAGCCATGGTTGCTGGTCTACCCGTGTTAGTTTCTGATGTCTGTGGTTATACCAAACATGTGATTAAGGCCGATGCCGGTCTGGTTATTAAAGATGCCGATAGTGCACAGCAAACAGCCTTAGATCTTGTTGAAATGTTAGATAAAGATAAATTACAACAATGGTCTGAGCACGCTTTGCACTATGCTGCGACGGAAGATTTGTACAGTATGCCGCAACAGGCAGCCGCAGTGATTAGGTCACAGGCAAAACAAAAAAGGAAAAAACAATGACAACAACGGTCTTGGTTACCGGCGGTGCAGGGTATATTGGCTCGCATATCTGTGTAGTGTTACTGGAAGCAGGATTTGATGTCGTGGTCGTGGACAATCTTAGTAATAGCTCCTCTTTAGCTATCGATAGAGTAAGTCAGATTACAGGGAAAAAAATCGCTTTTTACAAAGCAGATTGTCGTGATAAAGCGGCTTTACAAGGTATTTTTAATACCCATCCTATTGATGCTGTTATTCACCTGGCAGGATTAAAAGCTGTGGGTGAGTCCTGTGCTTTTCCTTTGATGTATTACCAAAATAATCTGGATGCCACCTTTGTTTTATTAGAGGTGATGCAGCAATTTTCCGTGAAAAACTTTGTATTCAGTTCATCAGCCACCGTCTATGGCGATCCGGCTTCAATGCCCGTAAATGAAACGTTTCCGACTTCGGCAACGAATCCTTATGGCCGTACCAAACTGATGATAGAAGAAATTCTGGCAGATATGGTCAAAGCGACACCTGATGAACTTAGTGTGGTGTTATTACGTTACTTTAACCCAGCTGGTGCACACGAGTCTGGTCTTATTGGTGAAGACCCGAGCGCTATTCCAAATAATCTGATGCCTTATGTCACGCAAACAGCCATTGGTAAACGAGAGTGCTTATCCGTTTTTGGAGGCGATTATGACACCGTTGATGGCACAGGTGTTCGAGACTATATCCATGTGATGGATTTAGCTCGGGGACACCTTGAGGCGCTGAACTGGCTGGAATCGGATGCGACAGCACCCTGCTGTAAAGCGGTTAATCTGGGCACGGGGCAGGGATACAGCGTACTTGAAGTGATCGCTGCTTTTGAACAGGCATCGGGCAAGCAAGTGAATTATAAAATTGTCGACCGCCGTGCGGGAGATGTGGCAATTAATTATGCCGATCCGGCCTTAGCAAAATCACTATTGGGATGGACCGCTGAGAAAACACTGGATGATATGGTGACGGATGCCTGGCGCTGGCAAAGTCAAAACCCTAATGGATATGGCGATGCTTGAATTATCGCCCGCTACATTAGTCGGAAAAGGATTACACAGAGAAGTCCATGTCCATCCTGACGATGATTCAAAATGTGTGAAGGTCGTTGTTTTACGGGGTAAGGAAGAGACTCGTCGAGAACAGGCTTATTATCGGTTCCTGCAGCGCCGAAATATTGATTGGATCAGCTTACCCCAGTTTTACGGTAACGAAGAAACAAATATGGGCCCTGGCGCTGTCTTTGATTTGATTCGTGATGATGATCGGCAAGTGTCCAAAACTTTGGCGTTTTATCTGGATAATCTGAGCTCGACACCAGAGTTAGTCGAATCCATTAGTCAGGCGCTGATTAAATTGAAGCGGGACTTGCTAGAGCAGAATATTATTACCATGACGCTTAAGCCTAAAAATATGGTTTTGCAGCTGCGAAACGACGGCGTGAGATGTTTGATTATCGATAATATAGGTAACTCGGACATCGTACCGATTAGTAGTTATGTTCGTTTTTTCGGCAGAAAGAAAATTGAACGGAAATGGGGAAAGTTTAAACAATTATTGAAGCGTGATGATAGTCAACAGCAAATAGAGGTTATTTGTAAGAGAATTTGATAGTTGAGTTAACTTATCTTTGATTGCTTTTTTTATTGGAGTGAAACCGCTCTCTGAAATCTGAAAACCATTTTCATTTACGCTTTTCCAATCAATATTGATTATATCTTTCACCTCACTCCAAGCTGCAGGCATATGCCGATATTGTTTGGGTAACCAACGATTTGACTTCCAGTTCATAAAATGTAAGTACATAAATTCACGCTCATTTCGCTCATTTAATAATTTACCTTTGTACCAATACCATTCTTTAGGGTGCGTTTTCGAGCCATCAAACCAAGGTATCGGTGAGAGGATAGTTGTATATTGCTCACGAAAGAGGACTTTTCGTTGGTATCTTGAGCTTAAAGACCAGAGTTTGCGTAACCATAGAGGGTGTTTTCTATGAGGTATAAAAATTTTTGAAAACTTTGATTCATCAAGACTGACGTGGTTTGGATTTGATAAATATTTTTTCCAATCCTTTATCTGCATGAATGCTTCACGGTTACGCTGATTATTTCTAAACACACAGAAATGCCCGGAAAGACGCAAGTCATGCGTTCCTATTACATCGTATTTGTTTAGAAGGTCATCTGTAAGGAAACGACGTAAATCACCATAAATAACGTCAATATCACCAAAACAAAAAAAGTCATATTCTCTAATCTCATCTCTGTGGATATACCCCAAGGCTGGTTTTAAATCACAGAGTTTGTAGGCATTATTTGGATTAAATGTAATCCCTAGCTGTTTGGAGACTAAACACTTATATTCTGAAAAAGAGATTTGAATATATTTGATATTGTCTGAGTGATTCTCTGGCAAAGGGCAGTTTGTATAAAACAACCAATCGATATCATGGTTAAATTTACAACTTTCAATATACAAATTTATCCATTCTGGCCAATGCCCAAAATAAGGAATAACTACAACAATTTTATTATTTACTGTTGTAGCTGTCCGTCGCTTTGCTTGTGTAACAGTATCGTGAATTTGTTCCGTCATTTTCACTAATCCTGATGTATTATTTAGTAATGAGTATATCTTCCATGACTAAGTATTCTAAGTCTGAGCCAAAGAACATATTCAATGCATCTGTAGGGCTGCATACCATTGGTTCACCACGGCGATTCAGAGAAGTGTTAAGTACCACGCCATTACCGGTAAGTTTCTCCATTTCCTGAAGCAGTGAGTAATAACGAGGATTGGTGGCCTTTGTGACAATTTGAGCACGGGCTGTTCCATCTTCATGTACGACTTCTGGAATGCGTGATTTCCAGCTTTCTGCCACATCAAACGTAAATGTCATATATGGACTAGGGTGATCCGTCTGTAGTATTTCTGGTGCGATTGTATTCAGCATGCTCGGACAGAATGGACGCCAGCGTTCACGGTATTTGATTTGGGCATTAATTCTGTCAGCAACCCCAGGATGGCTGGGTGAGCCGAGAATACTGCGGTTACCTAAAGCGCGAGGTCCGAACTCCATATGTCCCTGAAACCAGGAAACCGGATTACCATCAGCCAGAATTTTGGCTGTTTCTGCAGTAACATTGGTCATTCGTTGCCATTTGACTGGCTGCTCGTATTGCTCACATGCTTCAATACATTGTTCTGTTGTATACGCAGGTCCTAAGTAGACATGTTCCATTTTTTCTACTGGTACCCCCGCTAATTGTGAAGCATAGCTGGCCGCACCAATGGCCGTACCCGCATCACTTGCAGCCGGTTGTACAAACAGTTCTTTAACGCCAGGCATGGCGATAATACGTTGATTCAGTTTGACGTTTAATGCAACACCGCCTGCATAAGCAATTTTGCCGGTCTCTTTAATAATGTCACCGAGATAAAAATCAATGAGTTTTAAGGCTGTCTTTTCTAACAGATCTTGGATACTGGCGGCATAGTCGATGTAAGGCTCGTCTTTTTCATCACCTTCACGCATTGGCCCGAGCCATTCAATTAATTCAGGGCTGAAAAAGTAACCTTTGCCGTTCTTTTTGAAACGGCGGGTACCTACAACGTTCACTAGTTTTGTATTGACTTTGAATTCACCGTCTTTGTAGTCAATCAAGCGTGAAAAATCGAAACGTTTAGGATCACCGTAAGGGGCCATACCCATCACTTTGAACTCGCCATCCAGCATTTCAAAACCAAGGTATTCAGTCAGTGCTCCATAAACCCCACCAAGCGAATCTGGATCATAGAATTCTTTGATTTTATGAATCTTGCCATTTTCACCATAACCAAAGAACGTGGTGGCATATTCACCCTTACCATCGATACCGATAATGGCTGTTTTTTCTTTGAAACCGCTTAGATGGTAAGCACTGCTGGCATGAGCTAAATGATGTTCGACGGGAACAAATTTAACGCGATTTGCGCCGATACCCAGATCATCTAATAGCTTCATCACATTTCGGTGATTACGCCAATATCGACGATTGCCACTGAATAAGGCGGTAAGTGCTCGGTCTGGAGCATACCAATGACGTTTAGCATAATGCCAGCGGGCGGGTGATTTCAGACCAATTTCGGCGTAAGGGAAAGCTACAATATCAATCTGATCGGGACGAATACCAGCTTGTTCCAAACAAAATTTAGTTGCCTCGTAGGGCATTTTTCCTTTGGCATGCTTGTCACGGAGAAAGCGCTCCTCTTCAGCAGCAGCTACAAGCTTTCCATCAATATATAAAGCAGCGGAGGCGTCGTGATTTACCGCGCCAGACAAACCTAAAACGATCATGATGTGATATATGTCTTTGAGTTAAACAGCGTGTAAGTATATCGCATGCAGTCGGCCAACACGACTAATGACGTTTTGCTTTTTTGGGCTTAGCAAGCTTCTGTAAAAGTTGTCTGGTTTTTTTAGATAACGGTTGCTCGTTGAAGTACTGCTGTAAAAAGAAAACGCGATCTTTCTTCGACCAGTCTTGATTAGCATGACGTTCTAATGTGCCCAGATCCCTCATCATCGATTGCCGCACGAACAATGTACGTTTCATTTTCTCCAAATCGATTATTTTTATATCCCAACCACTGCTGATTGGCTTGGCAAAAATATGTTTGGGATAAAGTGAGTTATGCTGAAAATGTGCCTGATGCATATCTGCTAACACATGGGCGACTGCTTTCAGCAACTGTTTACGAGATACACTTGATAGACTTAAAGGAGAAATGTTTTCCAGAGATTGGTAACCAGTCAGTTCTTTTGTTACCAGTATCGCCCTGGACTTGTCACATGAAAAATAAACCGGATCGAGCGTCGGAATGTGTTTTGCTGTCAGCCTGAGAATATTGTTATATTCCTTTTGAAAGGTATGAATGCCTTTTAGTGGATGACACCATGTTTTAGTGCGGTGATTCTCCTGACGTTTGATGAACACATCAACCGCGCCATTTGCTGTTTTCAATACATATTTAACCACACCACTCCAGCCGCCACGTCTATGATTTGGGGGCTCGAACCAGTCTGTATCCAGTTGCCATAACTGTTCAAAATACTCTGAGTTGGATAATAGTTGTGCTTCTTTTAGTACTGACATTTTAGCGCTCTGATTGCTTTTCTCTCTATAATCACAAACATAAATTATCACACTATTAAATACTTATTTCTTCAAACGTGCTTTAAGTGCAGGCATGGACCAGAAATATTGCCTTACCGCGCTTTCAGTAAAATGTTGGCTGATTTTCCTATTCACTTTACCAACTATGTTCATACGTTCAGCGTTATTGAGATGGAAGGTTTTCTTTAATTGTTCTGCCAATTTTTTATGGTCACCTATTGGAAAAGAGTAGCCAGCCTCTGAAATAGCTTCTTTATTTCCATTGCACTCAGAAGCAATACAGACCTGCTCTGCTGCAAACGCTTCAAGCAAAGAAACCGGTAATCCTTCACGAATAGAACTGAGTACAAAGGTGTCAAAAGCCTTCAAATATTTATAAAACTCGGGAACCATACCAAGAAATATCACCTTATCAGTTACACCTAACTCACTTGTTAATGATTTAAGTTCCGTTTCAAGTCTGCCTTTTCCAGCAACTATAAGTTTTGAACCTGGTAACGCATCGCGAGCATGAGCAAACGCTTTTATTAGCGTTTTCTGGTCTTTATCTTCATGCAAACGTCCTACATTCACAAACAAATAGTCATTATCAGGAAGGGATAAGGCTTGTCGAGCTTGATCTCGAGGTAGTTGTTTTTCCCTTATCGACTGAAAGTCGAGGGAGTTATAGAGGTGTTGAACTTTTTCATCATCAAATAAAAAAAGACTTTTTCTTATATCGTCTCGTATGGCTTTCGATACACCTAAAAGTAATAAGTTCTTGCGATGAAAGAAAGCAAATAACTTCCTCATTAAAGGCGTAAAAACGCCGTCTATGTGTGCGACACCGATAACAAACAAGTTTTTGACATGACTAGCGATGTATATAGATTTATAACGATGCGCTATTGCGAACTCAAATTGATATTGCTTATCAAGCTGGCGAATTTTTTTGATTAGCTGCTGTTTCAATCCTTTCATTTGCTTTGATGAAGCATCCAAGAATATCACTTCATCGGCGCCACACTGCTCAACGACCTCAGAATTGTGTTGTCCTTTAATAAACACAGTAATAACCCTGAAATCTGTATTCTTGAATAAGGCAGCATATTGATTTGCCACGCTTAAGAAAGGGGCTTCATATCCATGACACAGCAGTAATACATTTCGCTCCACGAGCAACTACTCCTTCATTCCAGTGGGAGTAATATGTTTGTAGACAATGGCTCTGTCACCTCTGGCATTTTGACTTTGATGAACGGGTTCAAGAGCCCAGTCACTATAGATTTTTTCATCATCCTGATGAGACTTTTTTTCTACAACGAGCAAGTAATCAAAATCAGGCGAACCTTCAAGTTCTCGATTCAGTTTTAGTTGCGTCTTTGGCTCATTTTCATGGAAATAAAAATCAATAAAAATATCATTGGTGAGAACTCGGCTATTTTCTGGCAAATGTTGGCTTGCCCAGATCGCCGTTTCTTTTATATAGCCTTTGGTTACACTCGTCGTGCATGAATCAATCAGACTGGCTAGAAGCAATAGCGAAATTAATACAAGCGCAACTTTATTTTTTGCTTGCCAGTACTCATCTATTAGTCTGCACATGGATGGTAGCATTAGTAACATCAGAGCAGTGATTAGCATGACAGCATAACGCGTACTCATGAAGTAATGTTTAAATAGGAAGGAAAGCAAAATGACGACGTTTATACCGACGAAAAAAAGTAAAAAACGCCGAGTCTTAGCATCAGATGAGCTCTTTTTGTGCTGAAGTCTCGCGAAGACAAATAAAATAAGATTAAGAGGTGATAAGCCAGTAATGATTTTTGCCAGTAACATATAAACCAGGCCTGAAGCCAAAATCATCCCGCTGTATCTTTCAGAATACTGATTCAATAATTCATTACCGAGAATGGCTGTTTTAGTATGAAATTCATCAGTAATGGCTGAGTAGTCAAGAAATTGCGTCACGCTAAGGACTTTACCAAATGCATTCATTAGTCCTTGCTGTTGGGTAAAGGTGACAGCACTGATTACTCCAGCGAACAGGAAGAATGAACAAAGCTTGACACTGGCTTTTGAGCCCTCTTTAACACCTAGTTGGAAGAGGATGAAGAGAGGTGTTGCCAGAATAATAGTGATAGCTTCAACACGAAATAACATGGCTAACAAGCTGGATAATTGCCAGTAAAAGCCATTTAACCAGCTGGGTTTTTCCAGAAAAATAATGGTTCGATACATGGATATAGATATAAAAGCCCAATAACCAATATCTCGAATAATATAACTGCGATAGTCATTTAAGGTGGAAAAGCACAGAATGAGCAACGCCGCAATAAAGACGTATCGCTGGGTTGTGAGTAGCTTGCTGGCGATAAGAAAAAGTGCATCGGTGAAAACGACAAAAAGCAGGCTATTGATTAGCTGACCGCTAAACTCCAGTTTGAAACCGCTAAATTGATGAAACTTTGCAATCAACATGGAAAAAAACGGCCAGTCATACATTGATGCTGTGGCTGTAAGTCCCCCGTCAATATAGGCTTTTGCCATATTCATGTACAAAACACCATCACTGTTGATTAGCTGATCATTGGTGAATGCCAATATGGAAAGTAGAAGACTAAATAACGCCGTAAATAAGCGTAACTGGTTATTATTAAGTTCTGAAAAAAACGAGTTTAGCGATTTCATTTTGTTGTTTTTATTTGTTCAATAACACTTTCAACAGAAAGTTGTGTCATACAGTTATGATGCCCCAGAGGGCAGGTGCGTTTAAAGCATGGGCTACAGTCTATATCAATCTGCAGAATATGGGCGTTGCTGGCTAACGGTGGGGTGAATGCGGGTGATGTTGGACCATAGACTACAACTAATGGCACCTGTAACGCCGCAGCAATGTGCATTAAGCCTGAATCATTGGAAACAACGTAATCTGCAGTGCCTAATAAGTCGATGGCTTCTTCTAACTGTGTCTGACCAGCAAGGCTGATTAAATTATCAGACTTATCCCGACTAAGACTGACGATTTCGTCTGCAGTACTGATATCCGCCTTGGAGCCAAGAATTAATACTTGCCATCCGGATTGGAGGAAATAATCAGCTAAAGACGCATAATGGGATGTTGGCCATTGTTTAGCTGGTCCAAATTCGGCGCCCGGACACAGGATAAGCCGTTTTTGCTGACTCGATTGTCTTCTGGGGTTAATCGCTTCGTTGAGAGGCTCAGCAATCATTAATGGTGCTTCATAAGCAGGTTTAGTTTTGGACTGCGATGCCGGATGTGCGAGAGTAACAAAACGTTCAACCATCATGGGTAATGCTTGCTTCTCGAGCTTGCGGATATCATTGAGTAAGCCATAACGATATTCGCCACGCCAACCCGTTCTTACAGGGATTTTGGCAAACCAGGGAATAAGCGCTGATTTCCATGAGTTGGGTAAAACAATCGCCTGATCGTAATGTTTATCACGCAGCGACAGGCCTAATTCTCTACGCATTTTCCAAGCAAAGATACCATGAGATATTGGCATACTGATGGCGTTGTTAACTTCAGGCATACGCTGCAACAATGGTCGTGTCCAGTCCATCGCGAGGACATCAATCATAACCGCTGGATCTTGTTGCTTTAGCGCAATAAAAAGTGACTGTGCCATGACCATGTCACCCACCCAAGATGGACCGACAATTAAGATCTTTTTATTGGGGTTCCTTCCCGCCATGACTAATGTAATGTGCTATGAGCGATATAAATAAACACGACACCGAGAGCAATCAAACTGATTTGCTGTAAAGATTCAATAGGTTTGACCTTTTCGTGCAGGCCGGGAATTAAATCGGCAACAGCCACATAAATGAAGCTGGATGCGGCAACAAGCAGAACATAAGGCAGGAAATGCTGCATGCCGGATAACGCAAAGTAACCAATTAACGCGCCGGCTAATGTACCTAAACTCGACAAGATATTGTAATAGAGGGCTTTTTTTCGGCTAAATCCACTGTGTAATAAAATGACAAAGTCGCCCAATTCTTGTGGGATTTCATGAGCTGCAATAGCTAAGGCGGTGACCACCCCAAGATGTACGTCAGTCAGAAACGCTGCGGTGATTAAGATACCATCCACAAAGTTATGTATCGTATCGCCAATCAGAATTAACGGGCCAGCCGATTTATGCTTGTGATTATGGTGATGACCACCATGATGATCGGGTCTGTCCAGTTCAGGGATATGTTCATGACCATGATGAGTATGGCAGTGTCGCCATAACACCATTTTCTCTAGTGCAAAAAAACTGAGTAAACCGAGAAGTAATGTTAAACCGATAGCATGCGCATCAATGGCATACTCATGCTCAATAGCATGTGGAATTAAACCCAAGAAAGAAGCGCCGAGCATCGCGCCTATCGCAAAACTAACAAGGTGTGGCACGGCCAGTGTGCGATGTTTTTCAGGCAATAATAAAAACGATGAAGCCACAACAACGCTCAAAAGTCCGCCTACCAGACTAAAAACAATGATCCAGATGAGTAATTCCATAATGATCCAACAAGGCTGAATTAAGCCGCTAATGATACCTTATTTATCGCTGATCCAGATAAGCGAAACCATACGACCAGTCTCTCCATCCCGTCGATAGGAGAAAAAACGGGAAGCGTCAGTCATCGTACAATAATTGCCACCGAATAATTGCGAGACACCATACTGTCTCAATCTCAGGCGGGCGAGTTGATAGATATCGGCTAAGAAGTGACTGTCATCGATTTGCTGAAAAGCGACTTCAGCCATCGGATCGTGACTGATAAATGCCTCATATACATCTAAGCCAACTTCGAACTTTTCCGGACCGATGGCTGGCCCCAACCAGGCATAAATATGTTCTGCGGCAGCATCAAATTGCGCTAAGGTTTTTTCAATAATGCCATCGGCTAAACCTCGCCAGCCTGCATGTATTGCGGCAATTTCAGTACCAGATACATTACTGAGCAATAGTGGCAGACAGTCAGCGGTCATAATCGCGCAGACATGATTGGTTTGATTAGCGTAAATCGCATCCGCTTCGATGCCTTCCTGCCAATCCTGACTATTAATTACCTGAGTGCTGTGTGTTTGTTGCAGCCATAGCGGGGAGGCTGGCAGTTTTAGGAGAGAGCTAAGTGCCGCGCGGTTTTTTTCCACATTCTCAGGCGTATCGTTGACGTGATTGGCAATATTAAAGCTATCGTATGGGCTAGGGCTGATACCGCCCTTTCTGGTTGTTGTGTATGCCTGAATATGGTCGGGCATGGTCCAGTCTGGCGTAATAAATTCCAGCGTTTTTCTAACCATTCACCGCATCCAGTAAGTAGCTTTGCCAAACCTGAAATAAGTGTTCATCAATGGCGGCACATGATGAACGTGGCTGTAAGGTGTAACGAAACGAAGGATCGCCATACAGAGTGGAAGCAAAACCACCTGCTTCTTCTAAAATTAAGTCGCCGGCCGCATAGTCCCAGATTTGCTGACTACCATGCAGATAAATATGTCCACGGCCAGCCGCCAACCAGCATAACTCCAACGCGATAGAGCCCAGATTTCGCTGCGAGGCAAAAGGGCGATCTGCCACGATTTTAGAGGCTAAGGCTGGGGGTAAACGCTTAAAGTCGACAAACGCGATGGTGTTGTCGAGGCTAAGATTAGGTGAGGTCAGACGCAGTGGTTCATCATTCAGCCAAGCGCCCTGACCGCGAATAGCGGTGAAACTCTCATTACGAGAGGGATCCAATACCATGGCAAAGGTCACTTCACCGTGTTCAATCAGGGCCAGTGAGATGGAGTAAAACGGTAAACCTGAAGCAAAGTTGCTGGTACCGTCCACAGGATCAAGACACCAGATTGGTTTGCCGGAATCAAATAGTTGTTGCTGCTGTTCAGTAGACATTTCTTCGCCGAGCAAAGCGATATCAGGATGCAACTCAGCAAGCTGTTTTGTTAATGAGCTTTGCACCGCACTATCCGCGGCTGTGACGATACTACCGTCCTTTTTATAGTCACGGCTGACATTATTGGTATAAGGCAAAAGGGTCGTGGAGGCCACGTCCCTGACAAGTTGCTGAATTTGTTGCCGGTCTATATTCATGTCTTGAGTATAACAGCGAAAAAAGGAATTTGATTCAATCTATCGATGACAATCTGTAAACTGCTAGTCACTTTAGTAGCTTTTTGACTTCAACACCATGCGAATGCCCCGATTTTATACTGAAATATTGTCATCTTCTGAATCAGAATTTGTCTTGCCTGATGACGTGCATCGTCATGCTGTTCAGGTACTACGTCTGAAACCTGGAGCAAATATCCGTTTGTTTAACGGGCAGGGTATGGAGTATGAGGCAGAATTAACTCTTGTTGAAAAACGACAGTCACGCGTTTGTCTTGGTCAGCTTGTAGAAACGCAGAAAGAATCACCACTAGACATTACCCTGCTACAAGGCATTTCTCGTGGTGAACGCATGGATTTTGCCATTCAGAAAGCGGTGGAACTGGGTGTGAAAAAGATTGTTCCGGTGATTACCGAACGTTGTAATGTGCAGTTAAGTGGTGATCGTGCTGATAAGCGTTTTAATCACTGGACAGGCGTTATGGTCAGTGCCTGTGAGCAGTCTGGACGCAGTTTCCTGCCCGAGTTAACGGCCGTTCAAACCTATTCAACAGTGCTTGCTGACTATAAAGATGAGTTGAACTTAGTGTTGGATCCTTTGGCACACAAAGGATTTTCTGAATTGAGCAAACCGGCGTCCCTGACCATGTTAATTGGGCCAGAGGGTGGTTTGTCAGATACTGAAATTGAGATGGCAAAAAACGCCGGCTATCAAGCAGTACAGTTTGGTCCTCGTATTCTTCGCACAGAAACAGCTGCGGTGGCAGCTTTAGCTGTTGCACAAACATTATGGGGTGATCTGGGATGAATGATAGTGGTTTACTACTGATTATTCTCGGTAGCCTCGCCTGGTTTTGGTGGGACAGTCGTGGCGTGGCTGAACGCGCCACGATAGCCGCAAAATCTTATTGTGCCAATTCCGGCGTCGCCTTCTTAAATGATACAGTGTTCTGGCGTAAAATCCGTTTTAAACGTAACCGTCAAGGACGAATACAGTTACAGCGTTATTATTTTTTTGAATTTGCCAGCGATATGCAGCAGCGCTATCGGGGGGAAGTCATTATGATGGGGAAAAAAGTGGAGTCGATTAGCATGGATGCGTTTCGGGTCGGTTAATCACATCAGAGGATAAACATGTCTAAATTTACGGCATTGGTGGTGGATGATTCTCGCGTTGCCAGAATGACGTTGAGTAAGTTATTACGTGATCACAGCTTCAACAGTGTTGAACTGGGGAGTGCTGAAGAAGCTATGCACTGGCTGCAAACTACCGATAAACTGCCTGATCTCATTTTTATGGATGTGATGATGGCAGCAATGGATGGACTCACAGCCACTGCTCAGCTAAAACAGCATTCACAATGGGGACGAATTCCGGTCGTTATTTGTACCGGTAATGAAACCGAAGCCGATCAGAAAAAGGCCTTTGATGCCGGCGCCTCTGCTGTGTTGAGTAAGCCACCTGAGGCAGATAAGGTGGCCGCCATATTGGACGAGATTGAGCTCAGAACAATCGACTTACCGGAGATGAGCCCTTCAGGAGTCGAACCACAACAGCTTGATATTGAGGCCATAGTGACTTCGCTTAAAGCTGAGTTGATGAACGATCTTGATATGCGTTTGCAACAAATCCAACTGCCGGAAAAGACTACAACGGAATCCCAATTAGGGGCAGCTGAGATTACTCAGTTGGTGAAAGAGCTGACGCAACAACAGTTTTCTGATCTGAAACAATCACTGTCAGTGCAATTGAATGAGCTGGTTACGATAACGGCTGAACCGGTTTTACAACAGGCGCTTAAAGATATGGATTTGAGTTCGAGTATCGATCGGGCTCTGGAGCAGCATGCTGGGAAATGGTTGGATAAACAACAAAATATCGTGCGTGAGTCGGTGTTAAGGCAGCTTAAGCATGATTTAAATCCATTGGTCGCAAAAAGTCTGGAACGCTTAGTCAATGAAAAAATCCTACCGCTTATCCGCAATCAAGTGACGGCGATGAAGCAGGAGTTTGATAACAGTCATCAAGAACAATGGGCTCAGCTTCATGCACAACTGACCATGCAGCGTAATATCAGTATCGGAATCGGCGTTATAGCAATATTAGCGTTGGTGTTTGTGTTTATTTAATGCTGCCCTCTATACGTGAAGCTCAGGCCTATGGCCGTGCCTGTTTAAGCAGTTCAATCAGTCCAGATATCGATATACAGTATCTTCTGTGTCATCTTCTGGACTGTTCTCCAACACGATTATTACTGGATGCCGAAAGCGATCTCACAGAAAGCCAATGGCAACAATTTAAACAATTTATTGAACGCCGAAAGAACGGTGAACCGATAGCTCACATCACGGGCTCGCGAGGGTTCTGGTCGTTGGAGCTTGACGTAAATGATTCAACACTGATTCCTCGCCCGGATACTGAATTATTAGTCGCACTGGCCTTGGCGAAAGTAGAAGCCGGCATGAAAATTATTGATCTGGGCACGGGTAGCGGGGCCATTGCTTTATCCATCGCAGATGAGCGGCCGGATATCACCATGTTTGCCACGGACTTTCATCTGCCTGCAGTGCAATTAGCTCAGGCAAATGCACGTAAACACAAATTAGATAACGTGCATTTTATGCAGGCTTTCTGGCTGACGGCCTGTCAGCAAAATCAATTTGATATGGTGATATCAAATCCACCCTATATCGAAGCGGATGATCCGCATTTGCAGCAAGGTGATGTGCGATTTGAACCTCTTTCTGCGCTCATTTCTGGCCCGGACGGGTTGGACGATATACGGCTTATTACCCAGCAGGCGGCAAACTGTTTGCGTCCAAATGGCTGGTTGCTGGTGGAACATGGTTATGATCAGTCTGTGGCTGTGCAACAGCTTTTTTCCGCCGCGGGCTTTTCTCATATTTCAGCACACCAGGATTTTGGCGGAAACGACCGGGCCGTGATGGGCCAACTCACGTTATAATGCTGCAATACGCTATTGAGTCTAATCACTGATGAATGACGAACAATTATTACGCTACAGTCGCCATATTTTATTGTCGCAAATGGATATTGAAGGGCAGCAGCGTCTGCTGGACGGCCATGTGATGATCATTGGTTTAGGTGGGCTAGGCGCGCCTGTTTCGATGTATTTAGCGGGCTCTGGTGTGGGTCATTTAACCTTAGTTGATGATGATGTGGTTGAGTTAGCTAATCTGCAAAGACAGATTGTTCATACCCATCAAAACATCGGTCGAAAAAAAGTTGAATCGGCGGCAGAACAATTACATGCCTTAAATCCTGATATCAGGATTGATATGATCGATAAACGTCTGGATAAACCAGCTATGCTGGCGGCATCTAGAGATGTCGATGTGATCGTAGACTGTACCGATAATTTTGAGACACGTTTTTTCTTAAATGAAGTCAGCAGGGAAAATAAGATTCCCCTGGTATCAGGTGCGGCCATTCGTTTTGACGGACAAGTGACAGTCTATGATCCACGACAGGCTGATTCACCATGCTACCGCTGCTTGTATGAAGACAAAGGCGAATTACAGGAAACCTGCTCTGAGAGTGGTGTGTTTGCCCCTATGCTCGCGATGATTGGCGGAACGCAGGCCGCGGAAACATTAAAACTACTGGCAAAAATTGGGACACCTTTAACGGGGCGTTTATTACTGCTGGATGGGCTTTCCATGAGTTGGCGAGAAATAAAACTCAGGCCAGATCCAAGCTGCCCGGTTTGCTCCGATAGTCACCACAGAATATAAGCCGATAAGGCATCTCAAACCATTGAGAAAGACAAATAAGTCGAGGATTTGAACACAGATGAGTCAAATGACAAACACCGTTGAATTAGAACGTGCCGCTGAAATGGCATTAACTGAAGCCAAAAAACAGGGGGCCAGTGCTGCTGAAGTGGGCATCAGCCATAGTGAAGGATTATCGGTCACGGTCCGCCAACGTGAAGTCGAAACGCTGGAGCACAATAACGATACCGGTTTGGGCATCACGGTGTATTTCGGACACAGCAAAGCCTCATCCAGCACATCTGACTTAAGTGAAGCCGCTATTGCTGAAGCAGTCAAAGCGGCTTGTAATATTGCGAAACATACTCAGGCAGATGAAGCGGCAGGGCTTGCCGATGCAAATTTAATGGCCACAGCGTTTCCAGAATTATCGCTTTATCACCCCTGGGCAATTGATGTGGATAAAGCCATTGATATGGCGACATTGTGCGAACAGGCCGGTCTTGATAGCGATAATCGGATTTCAAACTCAGAAGGCGCCACTGTCTCCAGTCATAGTGGACAACGTGTGTATGCAAACAGTCATGGTTTTATTGGAGCAACACAAAGCAGTCGTCACAGTCTGTCTGCGACGCTGATTGCTCAAGATGAGCGAGGCATGCAGCGTGATTATTGGTATGACATTAAACGCGATGCTAACGATCTGGCCAGTGCCGAGTCGATAGGTTTAAAGGCCGCTGAACGGACGTTATCAAGATTAGGTGCCGGTGAAGTGAAAACGGGTAGTTATCCGGTGATTTTTACTGCGCAAATGGCCCCTTCTTTGTTTGGCCAGTTAATCTCTGCTATCCGCGGCGGTGCTTTATACCGTAAAGCTTCTTTTTTGTTGGACAAAAAAGGTGAGCAAATTTTTCCTGAATTTATTCATGTGCATGAGCAACCGCATATTCTTAAAGCATTAGGCAGTGCCAGTTTTGATGGTGAAGGCGTGGCGACACAAAACCGTGACATCATATTGGATGGTGTACTGCAAGGTTATGTGCTCGACAGTTATGCTGCCCGACGCTTAGGCATGCAAACAACCGGAAATGCGGGTGGTGTGCATAATTTAACTATTGATAGCAGTACTGACGCTGATTTAGCTGCGCTGATAAAGCAGATGGATAAGGGCATTATCGTCACGGAAACCATGGGCATGGGCGTTAATATTGTGAATGGTGACTATTCACAAGGCGCAGCGGGGTTTTGGGTTGAGAACGGTCAAATCCAATATCCGGTTGATGAATTTACCATCGCCAGTAACTTGCAAGACATGTTTATGGGGATTGTGGACGTAGGCAGTGATGTGGATATACGAGGCAATACCCGTTGTGGTTCAGTGTTGCTCGAAAAAATGATGATAGCTGCCTCTTAAATGGAATTGCAAGCTCTCAATAGAGATTGAGGCCCAATTCCGTATCACTGATAATTTAACGCAGCTAATATGCAGTTCTAATGTTAAACAACGACGGGTGTTTGTCTAGCTTAAAGCTAACTGTTGTCAATAAACATCATGTGTAAAAGAGCTGCTGTTATTTGCTAATAACAGGAAAAGATTTTAAATCTAATTGAGAATGTGTTGCATTTAGATTTAGTTAAAGGTAAAGTTTCGTTCCTTCTGGCGTGACAACGCGTTTGGTTTATCTTTACTAAATACGAGCAATATGAAAAATAAATTCCCCTCACGACGTCCTGTATTAAATAAATCGGTTCATCCTACGATCACCGCTTTTTTATTATCACTCCCGCTGTCACCGGTTGTTATGGCTGATAATAGTGTTACTGATAACGAAATTGATCTGGATAGTATTAGCGTTGTGGGTGAGAAAGAGAACCAGTTCAATACCGAATATTCATCCTCAAATAAATTCACCGCTCCGTTGTTGGATACACCAAAAACGGTCAACGTTATTCCAAAAGCCGTTATTAGTGAGAAAGGGGTGACTACGCTTGAAGAGGCATTACGAACTGTGCCAGGCATTACTTTTGGCGCTGGTGAGGGAGGTAATCCCTTAGGTGACAGACCCTTTATTCGTGGCATTGATAGTCAGAATAGTATTTCGGTTGACGGTTTACGTGACATTGCAGCTGGTTCACGTGAAATGTTTAACGTAGAACAAGTGGAAGTGATAAAAGGTGCTGATTCAGCATTCAACGGCCGTGCAGGTGCTGGTGGGAGTATCAATATTGCGACCAAGCTTCCAAAAGCCGAAAACTTTAAGCATGCTGAAATTGGTTTAGGCACAGATAACCATTTCCGCAGCACTATTGATGTGAACCAGTTTTTTGATAATGGTGTGGCGTTTCGTTTAAATGCGATGGGGTTAAAAGAAGATATTCCTGGCAGAGAAGGACCAGAGAATAAACGCTGGGGTATTGCACCTTCTGTGACGCTGGGTTTGGACACACCGACACGAATGACACTGGCCTGGTATCACCTAGAAACAAATGACATTCCTGATGGCGGCGTACCTTATAACTTGCCTGCCACCTTACCTACTTCAGGATCTGTGACGTTGCATCCAACCACCGGCGGAGACAGAAACAATTGGTATGGAATGACGCACCGTGACTTTCGTGATGAAACCACCGATCAGCTCACCGGTATTGTGGAGCATGATTTAAACTCTGACACCACCATCAAGAATACATTCCGTTTTGCGAAGTCCAAACAAGACTACCTCTGGACACTGCCAGATGACAGTCAAGGCAATGTGGCTGATGGTTTAGTCTGGCGTCGTGGTAATGCTAACTTTAGTAAAACAGAAACCGTACAAAATGCGACTGAGCTGAGCGGAAAATTTGACACGAGTTTCATTCAACATAGCTACACCACAGGGATAGAGTTATCTCATGAAAAATCTGAGGTACAACGTATGGCCGTTACCTTTAACAACGCCTATGTTAATTGTGGTCAAGATGCCATTGATGCTTTTCTGTGTACAAGCCTAAGCAATCCTTCACCGAATGATCCGTGGTTATTTGACTATACCTTGCCAGAGCCGGCTAAATACAGAACAAAAACGGCCTCTGCCTATGTGTTTGATACTATGGAATTATCTCCTCAGTGGTTGCTAAATGGTGGTGTGCGTTTTGACCATTATGACTCGACTTATACCGGGGCTTCAGCCGCTACCGTGTCGCGTATTGATAATTTATGGAACTATCAACTAGGCATCGTCTTCAAGCCAGTAGAGAGCGGCAGTATCTACGCTAACTACTCAACATCAAGCACCCCTGGTAATTCTTTTCTCGGCCAAGGTCGTGAAGCAGGTTCTATTGACCCTAACGGGAGACGAGCACCTACTAATGCGGATCAACTCAAACCAGAAAAGACCCGTGCTTACGAATTAGGTACCAAATGGAATTTTGCAGATGATCGTTTATCGCTTGGTGCTGCAGTATTCCGTAATGAAGTCACAAATGTTCGAATTCAGGATCCAAACGATGCTTCACTGGCTGAAATGGGCGGAGAAAAAGTGGTCAATGGTCTGGAGCTGTCTGCGACAGGGCAATTAACACCTAAATGGGATGTGTTTGCCGGTTATACCTATATGGATAGTGAACAAAAAGATCTGGGTTTGAGTGGCGGTGTGCCCGCTGCCGGAACGGGTAAAGCGTTTCCTAATACGCCGCGCCATAGCTTCACTTTATGGACGAGCTATGAAGTCACGCCTAAGCTGACGTCTGGCATTGGCATGATTACGCAAAGTGAAATGGTCGGTGGCTACACCTTTAATGGTGATGCGCTGATTACCAGAGCTGTGCCGGGGTACACACGTTTTGATGGCATGGTGAACTATGCCATCAGTGAAAAGCTGGAAGCACAATTAAATGTGTATAACCTGCTTGATAAAGAGTATTACTCCTCTTCTTATACGACACATTATGCAACGATCGCAGCGGGTCGTTCTGCGGTGGCAACCTTGAAACTCGATTTCTAAACGCCACATTTAGTTATACTCTCTATAGCTTTGCCATCATCATGATGGCAAAGCTTTTTTGCTATAAGGGTGTCACTTATTATGCTTATTCCTATTAAAGGTCTGTTGAGTTCAGAGGAAGCTGAAAAATGTCGGCAGGTGCTGATGCAAGAGGCATGGAATGATGGGCGACAGACGGCGGGGCATGTCGCCATCAATGTGAAAACTAATTTGCAGTTAAGTCGAGACAGTCAGGTTGCTCAGCAGATTGGCGATCTGATTCTTGACCGCTTGGGGGCTCATCCTCAGTTTATGTCTGCCGTGTTACCAGCGAAAGTATTACCGCCCTTGTTTAATCGGTACGAAAGCGGCGGCGCCTATGGCAATCATGTTGATAACGCTTTATTAACACTGCCTAATTCAAGTATTAAATTACGCAGTGATGTGTCTACCACAGTCTTCTTCAGTGAGCCTGAGCAATATGAAGGCGGTGAGCTGGTTATTCAGCATAGCTATGGAGAGGAGCGCGTTAAGCTCGCAGCAGGGGATGCTATTGTCTATCCGGCAAATAGTTTGCACCGTGTTGAACCTGTCACCGAAGGTATCCGCCTGGCCGCTTTTTTCTGGTCGCAAAGTTTAGTGGCAAGCAGTGAACAGAGACAGATGTTGTACGAGCTTGATCAAAGCATCCAGACTTTGATCATGGATCATCCTGAAAGTGAGTCGATCGCCTCGTTAACGCATCTTTATCACAATCTGTTACGTCACTGGTCACAGACATAAAGCTGAATGGAACAATCCCCTATGGCTGAGCAAACCAAGCATATTCTGCAAGCCGCGTTATCGGCTATTCCGGCCAGTATCAGACGTGCGGTTGATTATGAAATCCTGGCAAAAGACTTTATTGCCGATGATATTTGGGCTTATATTCAGGAAGGTGCAGATAAACCCTGTCAGGACCAAATAAACCGCCAGGCATTTGAACGCTGGCAATGGTTGCCTCGTCGATTACAGCCTATTCATCAGGGCAGTGCTGAAAGTCATTTATTAGGTCAGTTACATGCCTATCCGATGTTGCTTGCACCTATTGCTTATCATGGTTTAGTGCATCCGCAGGGCGAGTTGGCGATGGCGCAAGCTGCAGCAGCATTACAAACAGGCTTGGTAGTCAGCTCTTTAGCCAGCAGACGATTGGAAGATATTGCGGAGACGTTTTATGCCACTGCAGCAGAAATGCAGATTGAAGCTGCCCCGTTATGGTTTCAACTGTATTGGCAAGCGGATATTGAGCAAAACAAACAACTGATTGAACGCGCCGTTAAGGCGGGCTATCAAGCTATCGTCTGGACCGTGGATGCCCAATACAAGCGTTCAGAATTTCAATTACCTGAGGGCGTGACCGCTGTTAATTTAGTGTCAGATTCTCAAGAAAAATACACCAGTCATGTGCTGGATAAACACATTGTGTTTCAATCCAGCCTGGCCCAACAAGAAACCGATTGGGCAACGCTGGATTGGATAAAACAACAGACCTCACTGCCTGTGATCGTTAAAGGACTTTTAGCCCCGATTGATGTTTTAACGGCTCAACAAAAAGGCGCTGATGCGGTGGTGATCTCAAATCATGGCAGTCGGGTATTGGTGGATGCGGTCTCCCCCCTAAGTGTTTTGCCAGACATTAAAAAGGCATTAGGTAACGATGCAATGCCACTGATTGTCGACAGTGGTATTCGCTCTGGTAATGATATTGCTAAAGCACTGGCACTAGGCGCTGATGCCGTATTATTGGGACGCCCGCAATTATATGCGCTTGCGGTTGCAGGCAGCCTGGGTGTGGCCCATCTAATACATTTGTATCGTGCCGAGTTAGAAATGACTATGGCACAACTGGGCTGTGATTCTGTTGCTGCGCTTAGCCCTGATTATTTATGGGATGTGCTCCGAAGCAGATGAGTTTGCATACGCTAGCTGAATTAACGGTGTAATGTCAGTCAGTTCAGCGATAGCGAATAATTCACTGAGCTGCTGGCGAATATGTTTTATACGATGGGCTTGTTTACTACGCTGTTGATTCAGTTGTGGTAACAGATCAGTTTGTTTGTCGGCTTCCCGACGACTGATTGGGCTGATATAACATTGAAAGGCATAAAATTGCTTAGCGGTGAGTGCCCGCTGTAGAAACCAATCTTTATCGTGTTGTGCAATAAATTGGTGATCAAACATCCATTGCCATTGATCCTGGCTATTTCCGAATCCATATAGCGCTGTATTGAGCGACTCCCCCTCTTTTGCTTGAAAGTTTTTAACTTGCTCATGAAGTTCTGCCAGGTGAACTTCCATCGATAACCAAAAGTTATCCGATTGCTGATGCGCATTGTTGAGTTCAGTGCAGCCAACGATATAGATGCGTCTTTGGCCTGATTCATCAGCACCTAAAAATAAAGGAATCGATTCTGCTGTGTCGAGAAGGGAAGGTATGAACAAGCGACTTTCATGGCCTTGAAGGAGATCATCCTGATTTTGCTTCAATTGTTGCTGGTTGCTGGCAATAACGTGGTTAAAAAACTGGTCCTGACTCGAGGAACAGTGTTCATGAATACGTTCAAAGCCGAGTTGATAACGATTTTTCCAACGTTTCTTATTCTTAAGTTGATACGGGATGCGTTGCAAACTGACTTTTTTAGTCTGGCTTTGCCAACGAGGGAAGTCCACATAAACCACTTTATCCAGACTTACCTCAATACTGAGTGGCAATGTGACAGATAAACCATGACTTGAAACATCAATGCTGGTGGTTTCCCATTGTTGTTCATTGATATGAATGGCAACTGGGGTGCGAATTTGATAGCGCTGAACCTGACGTTTAATGATATGACTCAACATATAAGGTGTCGGTAAGTCATTTAATTCCCATATAGGAATGTCATAGCATTCGGGTTGAGCTACGATTCCTTTTTGGGCATCAGCAATATACGGTGTAAGTGATTGTTGTAAATCAATCAAACGAATGGCGTATTGTGGGCGATTCAGATTATTGGCTAACTGTTGAGCATAGCCTGGCATCTCTTCTTTTAAAGCACTTATTGAGGTCGTGGACAAGATTTCGTCAATCTGGATCGGACTTCTGAGCATCAGAAACAGCTGTTGATGATTGATTGCGGCACTGTGGAGTAACGCAATGACTTGCTTTTCTGATTTTAATGGCGAGAAACATACCTGTTTTTTACCCATCAAAATCAGTAGTTTTTCTTGTTGTTTTTGATCGGGTGCCGGCAGACTTTCAATCAGCGTGCTCAGGCTGGTTTGCCATTGTTGTGTCTGCCATTCTGCTTCTACACCGCAAAAAATAGCCTGATAATCTGGGTAGTCAGCATGTTGTACTTGCCATAATACCGGGTACGCAAGGTGATTGACCCAAAGGCGTCGATAAAAGGCTTTCTGTAAATTGAGTACCTCATACTCGGTATCAATATGCCGTTGCTTGGCTTGCTGCTCAATGAACCCAGACATCCACTGAGTGAATTCAGTGTCGGTATTTTCCTGGGTCAGGATCAGTGTTGAATAGGCTTCATCGTGCTCCAGCTTTAATATGATGTAGCGCTGAGCAGAGAGGAATGACAGTCGGTGTTTTTCTGATAGTTCACTGAACTCAACACTGACTGAGTCACCCTTGTGCAATGTGTAACTGCGTTTTAACGTGACCCGTATCGCCGTTAAGGAGATATTGACGGTGTGGCCGCTGTATAAAACATCGGCGATACGAAGTTTGACCGGCGTACTGAAGTTGAGTCGTTGTTCTGTGCGGGAGAAATTTTCATCCAATATCAGACGTTGAATGGTTGGTTTATTCGTTTCTACTGATTCTTCGAGTGTATTTGTTTGCTCTAGTTGTTTGATGGTCTTCAATACAGCTTCGTAGACAGCTACTGTGTAGCGCCCCTGAGTGCGATTCATCAGCTGTTTAACCAGCAGATAAGCTCTGTCATCAAGATAGTGGCGACGGCCACCAAACTCGTATGCCTGACACTCACCGCTGACTTTACCTCTTAAATCAATGATTCGCAGACAGTCTTTATTTAGACGCTGTTTCTCTAATCCTTGCAAAAAGGCTTGGTTTTTTTGCTTGAGATCAGCACTTTCAGCCATGACAGTATTACTGAGGCTGGTATTCGGCAGGGGTTTTTGCCTGAATGCTTAAGGCATGAATTTTTGACTTCATCAGTGTATCCACGTGTTCAAAAACGAGGCGATGACGCTTGATGAGGGATAAGCCAGTAAAAGCGTTACTGACAATCAGCAGGTTATAGTGACCACCACCCGTGTTGCCGGCATGCCCTGCGTGTTTATCACTGTCATCCTCAATTTCAATGACTTCAGGGGAGAGTGCTTGCAGTGCATTTTTAATTTCGTCAATGGTGCTCATGGTAAGACTTTTTTAAAGGGTTTAACGGTGACTTTAGCGTAGACCTCGGCATCAATATAGGGATCATCTGACGCCCATATTTGTGCTTGTTCCAGACTATCAAACTCAGCCACGACCAGACTGCCGCTAAAGCCAGCATCGCCGGGTGTTTCACTGTCAACAGCAGGATGAGGACCTGCCAGAACTAAACGCCCTTGATCCTGTAAAGCCTGAAGACGTTCTAAATGAGCAGGTCTGGCAGCAAGACGTTTGCTCAGACTGTCTGGATGATCTTCGCTGATAATGGCGTATAACATAGTTTCACAATTCCTATTTTTTCACTTCTACAGCATGTTTTGCCAGGTAAATTGACTGCGCCACAACAAAAACAACGGTCAGCCCCAGCATGCCGAATAATTTGAAGTTGACCCAGGTGGCTTCATCAAAATTGAAAGCGACATAAAGGTTAACCAAGCCGGATAAGACAAAAAATGCGACCCAAGCCAGATTTAAACGAGTCCATATTTTGGGAGGGAGTTGAATATGATCCGCCATCATTCGTTCTAAAAGGGATTTATCCGTGAACAGATAAGCGCCAATAAAGACTAATGCGAATAACCAGTTGACCGCTGTCGGTTTCCACTTAATAAAATCTGGATTGTGTAACCACAATGTCAGCCCACCCAATACCAAAACTAAGGCCAGGGTAATTAAATGCGCACGTTCCACTTTTCTGAACAGCAACCAGGTAATACACACCTGTAATAAGCTCACCACAATCATGACTGCTGTGGCGACATAAATGCCTTCTAATTGGTAGGTAACACCATTAAATGTGTAGTCTCCGCCGCCAAACTTATAAGCCACAAAAAATAATACGATGGGGAGGAAATCGAAGAATAATTTCAATTCATTTTTTCACATCAAGCAGGATGACTGCATTCTATCGTAAAATAGGACTTATGACTCAGTTTGACTTACATACTCATTCCACTGCCTCTGATGGCTCGCTGTCGCCCGAAACCTTAGTGGCTCGCGCTAAACAACAGGGCGTCACGCACCTTGCGTTGACCGACCATGATGGAACAGAGGGCATAAGACAGGCGATGGCAGAGGCTCAGTTGCAGGATGTAGTTTTGATTCCCGGCGTGGAAATTTCCGTCAGCTGGCATGGTGCCACAGTGCATATCGTGGGACTGCAGATCGATATCGATAATGAAGTTTTGCAACAAGGTTTATCAGCATTACGAGATTATCGCCGTCAGCGTGCGATAGATATTGCGACTCGATTAGATAAAGCCGGCATTCCTGGTGCTTATGAAGGCGCGAGCCAGTATGCCTCTGAGACGATGCTTGGCCGGGTGCATTTTGCCCGCTTTTTAGTCGAAAAGGGCTACGCAAAAGATATGAAAGATGTCTTTAAGCGTTTTCTGGTTCGTAATAAACCGGGTTATGTCACGGGTCATTGGGCTAGCCTTGAAGATACCGTCAACTGGATTATCGGCGCGGGCGGGCAGGCCGTTATTGCTCATCCGGCACGTTACAAAATGACCGCAACAAAACGCCGGAAACTGGTGGCAGAATTCAAAGCATTGGGTGGTTCCGGAATCGAGGTTGCCTCTGGTGCGCAGCATCCAGAGGAAGTCAGAACAATGGCAAGGTTGGCAACTGAATTTGATTTGTTAGCTTCAGCAGGTTCAGACTTCCATAGCCCGGATAATAGCTATACTGAACTAGGTAAAATGACGGCGTTGCCGCCAAATGTGACACCCATCTGGTCGACATGGGTGAATTGAGCCCTCAATCTTTAGAAGTGTGATTTTATATGAGCCAGTTTTTTCAAATACATCCAGACAACCCTCAGGTAAGACTGATCAAACAGGCTTGCGAAATTATTCGGCGTGGTGGGCTGATTGTGTATCCAACGGATTCAGGCTATGCATTGGGCTGTCAGATTGGTGATAACGATGCAATGGAACGTCTGCGTCGAATCCGTCAGTTAGATGCCGATCATAACTTCACCTTGGTGTGTCGTGATTTATCAGAACTCTCGACCTATGCGAAATTCAATAATGCGGTGTTTCGTTTATTAAAAGCCTATACGCCAGGGCCATATACCTTTGTATTACCGGCGACCAAAGAAGTGCCTCGTAAGTTACAGCACCCCAAACGTAAAACCATTGGTTTACGCATTCCGGAACACACGATTGCGTTGGCACTGCTGGAAGAACTGAATGAACCGCTCATGAGTTCAACCCTGATTTTGCCGGGTGATGATATGCCCATGACCGATGCGGATGATATCGTCGATGCCATTGGTAAGCAGGTGGATTTAATTATTGATGGCGGTGCCTGCGGTGCCGAGCCAACCACCGTGGTTGAATTTGTCGATGACTTACCTGAAGTCACCCGACATGGTATGGGAGATACAACCCCATTCGAGAGTTAAGCACATGTGGGTAACGCTTATTCTCTTATTGATCTTTTTTGCTGTCTGTCTATCTCAGTCACGCGCTGACTGGGGTGGTATACATGTGAATTGGCTGGATGGTCTTACCCGTATTCTTTGTAAAGTGTTACATCGCCATCCCGGTCTGGTTTTACCCTTGCCTGAACACGGTCCTGCGATTGTTGCTGCTAATCATGTTTCTGGCCTTGATCCCCTATTATTAATTGCGGCTAGTCGTCGACCATTACGGTTTTTAATTGCGGCTGAAGAATATCATCGGCCTGTACTTCACTGGATTTTCAAAGCCGCTGGTTGTATTCCTGTTGATCGTCAAGGCCGGGCTGAACAAGCACTTCGTGCAGCGAGACGGGCTTTGGAACAGGGAGAAATCATCGCCTTATTTCCTCATGGCAAAATTCATTTAGATACCGACCTACCAAGACCAATAAAAGCAGGTGTCATTCGCTTGGCAATATGGACAAAAACGCCAATTTATCCGGTGCGATTGGATGGGATTGCAGCGCAAGGACAGGTGTTACTCGCGCCCTTTGTTCCCAGCCCTGTTCAGATCCGTGTTGGCAAACCTTTATCACCTTTGCAGGAAATCGATGAGCTTAAAGCTCAATTAACAAGCTATATCGAAACGTTGCAAAAACATCCGCATTAGCTCTCTTGATTTTTATCGAGGCTTACCCCATTTCTGTATTAACTTACTTTTTCAGGGGAAATACCTCGTATGCAAATAGATAAATTAACCAGTAAATTCCAGGAAGCGCTCGCGGCTGCCCAAAGTATGGCAGTGGGGCAAGATCATCAGTTCATCGAACCCGTGCATTTAATGCTGGCTTTACTGCAACAACAAAATGGCAGTGTGAAACCTATTCTGGCTCAGAGTGGTGTTAATGTTGCGGCTTATCAAGCTGATTTAGACCAGCAGTTATCACGACTGGCTGAGGTTGAAGGTGGTAATGGTGATATCCATGTTTCACAAGATTTAAGCCGATTATTGAATCAAACGGATAAGCTGGCACAGCAACGTCAGGATCAATATATTTCCAGTGAACTGTTTGTATTGGCGCTGGCTGAAGATAAAAACCTGCATGGTGAATTACTTCGCAAACATGGCGGTAACAAAACAGCGATTAATGCCGCTATTGATAAAATTCGTGGAGGGGAGCGAGTGACCGATCAAAACGCAGAAGAGCAACGTCAGGCTCTGGAAAAATACACGATTGATCTAACAGCAAGAGCTGAATCGGGCAAATTAGACCCGGTGATTGGTCGTGATGATGAAATTCGTCGCACTATTCAGGTCTTGCAGCGTCGTACCAAAAATAATCCTGTCCTTATCGGTGAACCCGGGGTGGGTAAAACCGCGATTGTTGAAGGATTGGCACAGCGTATCGTCAATGGCGAAGTACCGGATGGTATGAAAAACAAACGGGTTTTAGCATTGGACATGGGCTCGTTGATTGCCGGTGCCAAATTCCGTGGTGAGTTTGAAGAACGCTTGAAGGCGGTTTTGAATGATCTATCGAAACAAGAAGGTCAGATCATTCTGTTTATCGATGAAATTCATACCATGGTTGGTGCCGGTAAGGCTGAAGGCGCAATGGATGCCGGAAATATGCTCAAACCTGCGCTGGCACGTGGTGAGCTTCATTGTATCGGTGCCACAACCTTAAATGAGTATCGCCAATATGTAGAAAAAGATGCTGCGCTGGAACGTCGTTTCCAAAAAGTGATTGTCGGCGAGCCTACGGTGGAATCGACGATTGCGATCTTACGTGGTCTGGCAGAGCGTTATGAAGTGCATCATGGGGTGGATATTACGGATCCGGCGATTGTTGCCGCAGCGACGTTGTCTAACCGTTACATCACAGACAGAAAACTGCCTGATAAAGCGATTGATCTTATCGATGAAGCAGCGAGTCGTATTCGTATGGAAATTGACTCCAAGCCAGAGGTACTGGATCGGCTTGAGCGTCGTTTGATTCAATTAAAAATTGAACGCATGGCACTGAAAAAACAAAGTGATGATGCTTCCAAAAAACGGCTTGAAACGCTCGAAACTGAGATGAAAAAACTGGCCAGAGAATATACCGATCTGGAAGAGGTCTGGAAGTCTGAGAAAGCGTCGTTACATGGCAGTCAGCACGTGAAAGAAGAGCTGGAAAAAGCGCGACTGGAACTGGATGCTGCCAATCGTAGTGCCGATTATGAAAAAATGGCCAAACTACAGTATGGACGTATTCCAGAGCTGGAAAAGCAGTTGAAACTGGCAACAGAAGCCGAAATGCAGGAATTCACTTTACTGCGTAATAAAGTCGGTGAAGAAGAAATTGCTGAAGTCGTCTCTAAATGGACGGGTATTCCTGTATCAAAAATGCTGGAAGGCGAACGTGACAAATTGTTGAAAATGGACGACGCCTTACACGAAACCGTGATTGGTCAGGATGAAGCGGTCACTTCAGTCGCTAATGCGATTCGTCGTAGTCGGGCAGGTCTGTCTGATCCCCATCGTCCTAATGGATCATTCTTGTTTTTAGGGCCAACCGGGGTAGGTAAAACGGAGTTGTGTAAATCTCTGGCTAACTTTTTGTTTGATACACAGGATGCGATGATTCGCATTGATATGTCAGAGTTTATGGAAAAACACTCGGTTGCACGTCTGGTAGGCGCGCCTCCTGGCTATGTGGGTTATGAGGAAGGTGGCTACCTGACAGAAGCCGTCAGACGCAAACCTTATTCAGTGATCTTATTAGACGAAGTGGAAAAAGCTCATCCGGATGTCTTTAATATTCTGCTTCAGGTACTGGATGATGGCCGTTTGACGGATGGACAAGGGCGTACTGTGGATTTCCGTAATACGGTGATTGTGATGACTTCGAACCTGGGGTCGAGTGTTATTCAGGAAATGGCGGGTGAAGAAAATTATGACGCGATGAAAGCCGCGGTGATGGAGATTGTGTCACAGCATTTTCGTCCGGAGTTTATTAACCGTGTGGATGATGTGGTGGTGTTCCATCCATTACAACAAGCACAAATCCGTGCGATTGCCGAGATTCAGTTATCACATCTGCGAGCAAGATTAGCAGAGCGAGATATGAAACTGATGTTATCCGATGAGGCATTGGACTTGATTGCCTCGGAAGGCTTTGACCCTGTGTATGGGGCAAGACCGCTGAAACGGGTGATTCAGCATGAGATTGAAAATCCACTGGCGCAGGATTTATTGTCAGGTAAGTTTTCTGCTGGTGACACTGTCAACATTGAAGTTGAAGCGGATAAGCTGGTTTTCAAAGAGCTCAAACTTCACTAAAACCTGGGAAAAAAAGAAGGGAGAAAACCGTAGTTTATCTCCCTTCACCAAGGGTTAATCTACCAGGCTTTGTAGGGTAAAAATTTACCATTCATTGTCACGACAACACGATCACCTTTGGGGTCGTGTTCTCGTTCTACAGACATATTAAAATCAATGGCACTCATAATGCCATCACCAAACTTTTCCTGAATGACTTCTTTCAGGGTGGGGCCATATACCCCAACAATTTCATAAAGACGATAAATCAACGGATCTTTAGGCACACTCTCATCCCAATTTTTGATTGGGTAGGCCTCAAGAGCTGTTTTGACTTCTGCTGGTAACTCCAGAAGTTCGCATAAAGCACGTGCTTTTTCTGCTGGCATGCTATTCATTCCCAGACAAGCTGAGGTGGTCCAGACTGTAGACATGCCAATGACTTCGGCAATCTTTTCCCATTGTAACTGCTTATTTTCTTTTGCCACCATTATGGCTTGTGTCATTTCCAGCTTATTCATCATGTTCCTCGCGTTTTTTTAAGTTAATTCATGTTCGTTAGGTATAGGTAAAGATTAATTTGCCACCACTTTGTCACCGGGCTTAATTACACGGCTACGGGTTGGGCCTGGCTTTAGATGCGTGGCATACAGCACCATGCCAGTTAACAGCAGACCGCCAACTAAATTGCCTAAAATAACGGGGATTTCATTCCAGATTAACCAGTCAGCAATGGTGATAGGAGCCCCCATCATCATGCCCAATGGGAATAAATACATATTCACGACAGCATGCTCAAACACCAGACCGAAGAAGATAAGAATAGGCATCCACATCGCGATTACCTTACCGATCACATCTTTTGATAGCATGGCGCCGACTACACCGACAGACACCATCCAGTTACATAAAATGCCTTTAACAAATACTGTTAACCAACCTGCGGCTCCATGCTCAGCAAAACCGAGGGTTCTGGCTTCAGCTGCTTTGGCAATGGCTTGTCCAGCCGCACCGGGCTCCGTGGTAAATGCAAAAGTCCAGGCAATGCCGATCAACACTGCTGTTGTTAAAGCGCCTAGTAAATTACCCAAAGCAACCAGTCCCCAGTTTTTTAGTAAGCCATTGAATGTTGCCCCTGGCCGTTTATCAAATAAGGCCAGAGGCACCAGAGCAAATACACCGGTTAATAAATCAAAGCCCAATAAATTGAGAATACAAAACCCGACGGGGAATATTAAGGCGCCAACAATCGGAATACCGGTTTGGACAGCAGCGGTGACGGCGAGAGCGACAGCAATAGCTAGAATGGCGCCGGCCATAAAAGAACGGATTAACACGTCACGTGTTGCCATGAATAATTTCGACTCACCTGCATCTACCATTGTTTTTACAAACTCATTAGGGCTTATATACGACATAACCGCTATTTCTCCACACAATCACGATGATAAAAAGATAAGACTAAATTGGCATTTATTATGCCAATTTTAAAATTAATTATGTATCAATGGGTTATTGATTTTCTTGGGAGCGAGGGTGATACGTTTTTGCACCATATTGAATGTTTTGATCCTGCATGGTGCAAGAAGACATCCAGTCGTGATGCCGTTTAATGTGTTCCGGATAACAAGTCTTGTTGAGGTTTGCCGATATAAAAACCTTGTGCAAAGTCGACGCCGTAGTTCTGCAGGATAGTAAGAATGGCTTCGTTTTCGACAAATTCAGCAATGGTCTTACGCCCTAAGCCTTTGGCGACATCTATCAGTGCCTTAACAAACAGCTGATCATCCGCATTGATATCCAGATTTTTGATGAAAATACCATCAATCTTGATAATGTCGATGGGTAATTCACGCATATAGTTGAATGAAGCAAAACCAACACCAAAATCATCCAATGAAAAACGACAGCCCAGCGCTTTTATTGCTGTCATCATCAGTTTTGCCTGATACAGATTGGCAACCGCAACAGTTTCAGTGACCTCGAAAATCAAGGCACTAGGATCGACATCAAAGCGCTTAATTAATTTTTTAAGGTATGGCAATAAAACGGGTGTATCAACAACCGCGCCGGACAGGTTGATAGCAAACTCTACTTTTGAGCCTTGTTTCTGTAATTCACCTAATTTTTTTATGCTGTGGTGCAGTACGTAATGATCGATACTTTGGATTAGTCCAACTTCTTCAGCAATCTCGATAAACTTACCTGGTAAGGTGATTTCCTGGGTTTCAGGATTTCGCATTCTGACCAACACTTCATAGTGCTGGATTTCATTATTACTCAGGTTAAGAATGGGTTGGAAATATAAAACAAATAGATGATTCTCCAAGGCTTCTTCGATTTTCTGTTTCCAGTAAACCCTTTTTTGTAGCTGTTCACGGCTTTGATCATCGAGCGAAAAGATATGATAACGACCTTTGCCGTTAGCTTTAGCCCGATACATCGCTAAATCCGCAAACCCCATCAGCTCGTTGGTTGTGGCATCTTGTAGAGGATAATTGACGATACCTACGCTGGCGGAGATTGTATGACGCACAGATGCATAGTTCAGATGAATGGTTGAAAGCTCAGCCAGTATCTTTTCCGAGAGTGTAATCGCACCGGCCTCGTCACTTTCTGGCATGATGACGGCGAACTCATCACCACTTAAACGTGCAACAAAGTCAGTAAAACGGGTGATTCTATTGAGCGCTTTTGCAACTAGCTTGAGTGCTTCATCACCAGCTCGGTGACCGCTGGTATCATTAATATCTTTAAAGCGGTCGAGATCCAATAACAAAAGTGTGCTGTTGTGCTGATAACGAATCGCCGTTTGCAATGATTTTTCAAACTCTTCAGTAAATTTTCTTCTATTACATAAATCGGTTAGAGGATCATGTTCAGCCATCCACACGATACGCTTTTCTGCTGCTCGAGTTTGAGTGTTATCCAGTCCTACTGAGAGGATCATGGTTTCTTCATTATTCCTTTCTACGCGTGAATGAAACCAGGAAATTTGTTTTAAGCTACCTGCTTTATCAACAAGTTCGGCTTCTTGCTGGGCAATCTGAATATTACCAATTAACAGTTCTTTCAGAATGTTATTAGTTTCAGACCAATGACCAGGAGGGAAGAAGCGAGCCACATCCGATCCTTCCACTTCTTCACGACTAAACCCCGTTAACTGCTCACCGTAATGGTTGAACAAGTGAATTACCTGCTTATCATCGGATGTCATTACGATCATCTGTGCCGTATCAACAAGTTGAGTGATGAAGTCGCGTTCGTTTTTTAGTGCTTGATGTGCTCTAAAAACAGCTTTATTACGCTGAGAAACTTTGTCTTCCAGAGCCTCGAGCATCGTTGCCAGATTACATAGCTCCTGTTTCAGGTTGACAATGGCATGATCTGAATTATTTTCATTAACAGACTCGCATTGTTCGCGTGCCTCAATAAATTTTTTACTGGCAACCAAAGGAACGGAGAGGGTGAGTTGACCTATGTCATCGAAGCTCGATTGAATAGAACGAGTGAGGTGACGTGATAGAAATAGGATAAGGAATAAATAACAAACAGAGCTTATTGTCGCTGCAATCCATTTGATATGTGAGACAGTCGGGAAAAGATAAGGTATCAAAAAGAATGCGCTAACAGTGATAACAGCGGATAAAACACTGCCTGCCAGAATGCGGTTTCTGGTGATGATAACCGTGTTTGAATGTGTGGTATCTCTCATAGTGACAGCTTATTCATCATGCGCATCCTTTCAGGCTAGCTATCTGAAACCTTTCGGCACAACCAGTCTAATACAGCAGCCGGTAGCAGTCTCTTACTATATGCAAAAAGATAAGTAGGAAAAGTGACGTAGTAACGCCTTTTGGGTTTTTTTGCCTCTAGTGCATGGATACATTTTTTAACAACGGCATCTGCAGGTAGAGTAAAAGGCGCTGCTGGGCCTTTTTTCTTGAGCCTGGCTTCCATCGCTTGATAGGTTTCCTGATGGGCACTGTTTGTTTTATCAATATGCTGAAGATACTTCGCATAGGCGTTATCACGAAACCGGCTGGTTATCGGGCCAGGTTCAATCAAACTGACATCGATATTCGTGCCATGAAGCTCTATCCTTAGCGTATCGGCCAAGCCTTCTATAGCGAATTTACTGGCGTTGTATGCACCACGGTAAGCCAAGGCAACTAGTCCCAATACCGAGCTGTTATAAATAATGCGTCCATAACCTTGTCGCCGCATATGTGTGATAGCGAGGTTAGTAAGCTGTTGTGTACCAAATACATTCGTTTCAAACTGTTCTTTTAAGGCCGTTCGCGATAAGTCTTCAACAGCACCAGGCTGTCCAAAAGCGGCATTATTAAACAGTCCGTCTAATTGATTATTGAGATAGATTAATGCTTGCTGAAAACCTGTGCTAACGCTGTTTTCATTCGCCAAATCCATGATGATGGTGTAAATACCATGTTGCTCAAGTGATGTTTTATCGCTGTCATTACGGACGGTGGCGACGACTTTATAACCACGCTGATGTAATGTGATTGCAGCACATAAACCAATGCCACTTGAGCAACCTGTGATGAGACATGTTTTCATTTGATTAATTTATCTTTCCTAAACTATTTGTCACTTTATCGGATGTAGGGGTAAATGTTTAAGTATATTGTCCGATATGCTATATATTCCTTTGATACTTAACCCTGGGACACTATGCAGACGCAAGAAATAACGGATATTGATTACCAACGCTTTAAGCGTTTCTTGGAAGATGCCTGCGGCATTCTTCTCGGGGATGGCAAGCAATATCTCATTGTTAGCAGGCTGACACGACTGCTCCGTGATGAAAATATCGCTAGTCTGTCGAATTTAATTTCGGCTGTTGAGCGAGGACAGCCTCATCATCTGCGTGATGCCGTTATTGATGCGATGACTACTAACGAAACCTCGTGGTTTCGTGATGTTCAGCCATTTGAAACATTAGGTCAGGTCATTTTCCCAGAATTAGACAAACTGCGTAGTAGCTCACTCAGAATCTGGTCGGCGGCATGTTCATCCGGTCAGGAACCTTACACTATCAGCATGATGTTAAGTGAGTACTGTCGTAAATTCCCATCTAACAGAATCGCTTCCAGTCAGATTATCGCAACAGATATTTCAAGCTCAATGCTGGTGCAGGCTAAAAAAGCTGAATATGAAGATGTGGCGGTTGGCCGGGGCTTATCCGATCAGCGTCGTCAGCAATTTTTCACTAAACAGGGTGATCGTTGGCGTGTAATAGATGAGGTTAAACAACGGGTTAGTTTCAGACCTCAGAACCTGCTGCAAAGCTTCGGTACATTAGGCAAATTCGATATTATTTTTTGCCGAAATGTACTGATTTATTTTTCTGCTGATCGAAAAAAAGACATTCTGCAACGGATGGCACAATCGTTAAATAAAGGTGGCTATTTATTCCTGGGGGCATCAGAAACGATCAGTGGTTATACCGATGCCTTTGATCTTGTTCGCACACCACATAGTACGGTTTATCGCAAAAAAGATTAGTGCGGATCGTGTTCAATTTTCTTGACCGGTGGGGTCGTTTCAGTTGGAATTGGCTCAACAGGATTGCTCTCAGTCGGTTTTGTTAGTCCCAGCCATGCGCCAACTTTCTGAAAAATCGCTTTCAGTAAGCGCCACAATCTTGGTAAAAGCCAAATCATCAAAACAACAAACACCACCAGTGCAATCAAAAATAATACCGGATGGTGAAGCGCCGTCCATAATCCAGCAATAACTAATAAGTCTTCGCTGATGGATGCTGCCCAGTTTGTAACAGGCTCAGGAGAGGTATTAATCAATAAGCGACTGCCTGCCTTAGTTGCATGGCTGCCGGCGGCCAGTGTGCCTCCTAACAACGCTGCGGTTAGTTCCACTGCCGGGCTGACATCGCCAACCGCGCCTGCAGCTAACATCGCCCCTGCTGGAATTCTGATGAAGGTATGCATGGTATCCCAGCCGGAATCGACGCCCGGAATCTTATCAGCAAAAAATTCAACACAGTACATAAAGCCTGCTGCCGCCATCACCATGGGATCGGTGAGCAACTGGAGTTCATCAGGCAATACAATATTGCCGGTCATGCCCATATAGCCGAGCATAAATATGGTCGCGTAGAGATTGATCCCGCTAGCCCATGCTGCTCCCATACTGAGTGCAATAATATTGACTGCTTCCATTGATTGCTCTCCATTTTGTTATAGTAATGACTTACTTAAGCCATAGGGATTTGAGTTGATGATAACCCGAACTGAATTTCTCGCCTATATCAATCATGTTTTGGAACCTGAGCGTTTTAATGATTACTGTCCCAATGGTCTTCAGGTTGAAGGTCGGGAAGAGATTACGACGCTGGTTACTGGCGTGACAGCATCAGAAGCCTTGCTTGAAGAAGCGATTGAGTTAAATGCCGATGCGATATTGGTTCATCATGGTTATTTCTGGCGGGGGGAAGATGCCCGCATAATCGGCATGAAACAGCGCAGATTAAGACTGTTGCTTGAGAATGATATTAATTTAATTGCCTATCACCTGCCATTGGATGCGCATCCGACGCTGGGCAATAATGCACAATTGGCTGAGTTGTTAGGCATTGAAGTCGATGGACGTATTTCTGGCATGGGAGAGCCGGCAATTGGCTTATGTGGTAGTTTGCCGGAGCCCTTATCGTTATCTGCATTCAGCAGTCATGTTCGGCAAAAATTAAAACGCGATCCTTTAGTGATTCAAGGGCATGACCGACCGATTACCACGGTTGGTTGGTGCACGGGCGCCGCTCAGGGGTATCTACAGTATGCTGCTGAGCTTGGGTTGGATTTGTACATTAGCGGTGAGATTTCTGAACCAACTGTACATATGGCACGTGAATTAGGCATTAACTACATGGCTGCCGGCCATCACGCGACAGAGCGATATGGGGTGAAAGCCATGGGAGAAATGCTGGCAGAACAGTTTGATATCGTTCATCATTTTATTGATATAGATAATCCGGTTTAGGTACTAATGTTGAATTCCGTCTTAAATACTTATCAGCAACAGCGTCATCGTGTTCAACGTTTTTTTGACAGCACATTGTGGGAAGACCTGCCCGAGGATGCTTCACCCTTATGGCGGTTTTGGGTTAATGCGATTCGCGTGACTTATATTATGGTTCGGGAGTTGGCGACGGGTGAGCTGAATTTGCGCGCTATGAGCTTGGTGTTTACAACCATTCTTTCTTTGGTGCCACTCATTGCCGTTGCGTTTTCGGTTTTAAAAGCCTTTGGTGTCCATAATCAAATGGAACCTATGCTGTTGAGCCTGCTGGAACCATTGGGCGATCGCGGCCCGGAAATTACCGAAAATATTATTCGTTTTGTCCAGAATGTGAAGGTCGGTGTTCTGGGATCTATTGGTGTGGCTATGTTGTTCTACACCATCATCGCACTGGTTCAGAAAATTGAGAATGCGTTTAATTTTGTTTGGCGCGTAAAGCGTTCACGCTCATTAGCGCGGCGTTTTACTGACTATCTTAGTGTTGTGATGATTGGGCCGGTGTTGATTTTTTCTGCACTTGGACTCGTGGCAACCGTTGTTAATCATGAATTCGTCAAGCAGTTGAGTAGTATCGAGCCATTTGGGACCTTGCTGGTCATCGGTACTAAGTTATTACCTTATTTAATGATTATTACGGCATTTACGTTTTTATATAAATTTATCCCAAATACCAAGGTAAAATTCAGCCCGGCATTGATCGGAGCATCAGTTGCCGGTGCCTTGTGGATTGGCGTGGGTACGGTGTTTGCAAAATTTGTGGCTTCCTCGTCCAACTACACGGCGATCTATTCGAGCTTTGCGATTTTGTTTTTCTTTATGATTTGGCTGTATCTGGCTTGGTTTATTTTGTTGACAGGTTCTCAGGTTGCGTTTTATCTGCAGCATCCTAAGTTAGTGAGATTGGCGGGAAAACCATTAACCTTAAGTCCACGTTTACGTGAGCGTGAAGGTTTGTGGTTGATGACGGTGATTGCAAGACGATTTTGCCAAAACTTGCCGCCGCTCACCATACAGCATCTGGAAGAGCAAACGGGACTGACCAATAATGCCTTACAGGACTTACTCAGTAGTCTTGAAAAGGGCGGGTTCCTTGTCGAAGTCGCTGGTGATGAAACTCGATATGTACCTTCATCTGATGTCGCCACCATTAAAGTGGCCGCTTTATTAAATTGTTTACGTACGGCGGAAGAGAATAGTGCCTATCACGTTAAAGGTGTGCTGGATAAAGATGTGAACAAGTTACTGAAAGACATTGGTGATGCCCAGGCTGAGGTATTAGGTGATTTAACGTTGCGTGAGCTTGCTATGAGGAAAGAGGGAGAATGAGCGACGCCTCATCATTAAATGGTAAGAAGATTGTTATTGGTGTCACCGGTAGCATTGCCGCTTATAAAGCAGCAGATTTAATTCGACGCCTGAAAGATTATGGCGCCGAGGTGCGTGTCATGATGACAACGGGCGCGGCTGAATTTATTACACCGCTGACATTGCAGACCTTAAGTGGTCACCCTGTGGCGATGACCTTGTTAGACGCCGACGAAGAGTCAGCAATGGGACATATTGCATTAGCACGCTGGGCTGATTGGATTCTGATTGCCCCTGCCACGGCGGACTGTCTTTCCAGACTGGTTTCTGGTCGTGCTGATGATATTCTTGCAGCCGTTTGTCTGGCAACAGAAGCGCCGATTGCCGTCGCACCGGCAATGAATAACAAAATGTGGTCAAACGCAGCAACGCAGAGCAATTTAGCATTATTAAAACAACGTGGCGTCAGTGTGATTGGTCCAGCCAGCGGTGATCAAGCTTGTGGCGAACAAGGTGAGGGGCGGCTGCTGGAACCATTAGACATTGTCTATGAATTAGACCGTTTAATGGTACCGGGACTGTTGGCTGGGAAACAGGTGGTAATTACTGCCGGCCCAACCTATGAGCCGATTGATCCCGTGAGATTTATTGGTAACCGTAGCTCTGGAAAAATGGGCTTTGCTATCGCGCAGGCAGCCATGGAAGCTGGGGCGAAAGTGACTATTATCGCCGGGCCGGTTCAATTAGCCACACCTACAACGGTGAGACGTATCAATGTTGAAACGACACAAGAAATGGCCTTAGCGGTTGAGGATAGTCTCGATGCGTGTGATATTTTTATCAGTTGTGCGGCAGTTTCTGATTATCGTCCCATTCAGGTTCAGCAAGAAAAAATTAAAAAAAACTCAGAGCAGTCGATACAAATAGAACTTGAACCGACGATAGACATTGTGTCTACTGTGACAAATCGACACAATAAGCCATCATTTGTCGTAGGATTTGCAGCTGAAACACAGAATTTAACGGAATATGCAAAATCCAAGTTAGCACGAAAAAAACTCGATATGATTGCGGCTAATTTGGTTGGAGAAAATCAGGGGTTTGCTGTTGATGATAATGCGTTGCATATTATCTGGACCGACGGCGAGCAAACATTGCCACTGATGCCTAAAACGCAGCTGGCAAGAGAACTAATGACATTAATAATAAAAAGATTCTATGCAAAAAATTCAATTAAAAATTCTTGATCCAAGACTGGGCGACAGCATTGCTCTTCCTGATTACGCAACGTCAGGTTCTGCCGGGTTAGATTTGCGAGCCTGCCTTGATGAGCCCGTAACACTGGCGCCTGGTGAAACCGTTTTAATTCCTACTGGCCTTGCTATTCACATTGACGATGCCACGCTGGCTGCTGTGCTGCTGCCACGATCAGGATTAGGCCATAAGCACGGGATTGTGTTGGGAAACCTGGTTGGATTGATAGACAGCGACTACCAAGGCCAGGTGTTTGTTTCATGCTGGAACCGTGGCACAGATAAATTTGAAATCAGTGTGGGGGAACGTATTGCGCAAATGGTTTTTGTTCCCGTTGTACAGGTAGGGTTTGAGAAGGTCGATGAGTTCACCTCGTCGGAGCGTGGCGCAGGTGGTTTTGGACATACTGGACGTCAGTAGTAGTCAAAGGGGATTGGCATGGCCATGATGGAAAAGCTGGGAAGCAAGTTTGTTAGTGTTCTTTTGCTACTGGTTATGCTTTTAGGTGTCAGTGCTGCAGTTGTTTTCATCAATACGCAAGCCAATACCACTCAGCAAAATACTCAGCATGAGAAGAGTCAACAAATTGTTAATGCTGTCATAGCGAGTTATCAGCAACAAATTAAAGAATGGCAGCAAACAGCACTTAGCCTTGCCGAGTTAACCGAAACAAAGCAGCTCGCTAACACCAAGAATATTTACGATGTTGATGATTGGAAAAATCTGGCCAACCGTTTTTTTCCTTCAGCTAAGGCCATTTGTTTAATCACCAGAGAATATGATGCGCCAACAAATGAAGGGTGTTTGCCCATTTCTTACGTATCACTGAAAAGTTTGAGACAACTAACTACGCAGACGCAAGCTGATGTTGCGATGATTATGCAAGATGGAAAAGCCGATCATATTTTGCTGGCGGCGAGAATACCTCTTGATGATAAGCAGCAATATGCAGCTGTTGCGATTGCTTTGAAACCAACAGATATTCAACTGATTAACCCAGGGCTGGTACCTGATGCATATATTGAGATCAGCCAAGGGGATTTACCAACAGGTCTTCTTACCACAATAGGTGACAGTCAATATAAACAAGCCGAACCCGTTATATCTCAACCTATACCTAACTCTTACTGGCAAGTGAAGCTGTGGTCGGTAACCACGAGTGCTGGAACACCATTATGGTTGTTTCTCGCGCCTGTTATGATTTTGATTGTACTGATATGGATGCTGAGAGAGTGGTGGCAAACGAAATTATTACACTCTGATGCTAATAGATTAGAAGAACAGCTCAGAGACCTGCAAGAAGTTAAGCTGAAAACAAAGTATCCATTAGTTTTCAGTGAGTTGTATGGCGTCAGAGAGCTGATCCAACAACTTGCTATACCAGAGAAGAAACAGGCTTTACCTGTTGAAGAACCGCTTAACACATTTGTCATTCATGAAACTGAAACACTGGAACGAAGTGAAACACTTGTTGAAACGCCGCCAGAGGTTCGGGAAGAGAGTGAAGCATACGATAGTGACGTGATTGATTACGACAGGCCATATGAGCAGGATGCAGTCGACGAGCAAGAAACCTTCGTTGATGAGGACTCTACCGCCCCTGAACAACCTGTATCGAGTCTAAGTCTGGATGAAACCGTGGCGAATAATTCAGATTTACTTGAGCTTAAGCTGACGGATGATGAAACACCAACAGACGATGTAGAAACTTCTGTTTTTATTGAGCCTGAACTTTCAGAAACAGAAAAGTTGTCACTTGAACCTGAAATCGATCTGTCTTCAGAGCCTGATGATGAAACAAAAGAAATTTTTCACGAAGATACTCAACAGAGTCTCCCAGCAACAGAAAAGAAACTGGAATTAAATCCACCCTCAGCACAACATCTGCCAGATGAAGCTATTTTCCGAGCTTATGACATCCGCGGGATTGTGGGTGAACAGTTAACTGTGCCTGTGATGACATTGATTGGCCGAGCGGTTGGTAGTCAGATGATCGCCCAAGGTGTCACAGAGTTAGTGGTGGGCCATGACGGCCGGCTAAGTAGTCAGCCGCTGGCAAAAGCATTTATGCGAGGGGTAACCAATACCGGCTGTAACGTTATCGACCTAGGTCAAGTTCCCACTCCGGTTGTTTATTTTGCTTGTGAGTATTTAAAAACACGTTCAGGAGCGATGATCACCGGTAGTCATAATCCGGCTAATTACAATGGCATTAAATTGGTCATTGCAGGTAAGACGCTTGAAGGCGATGAAGTCCACGCACTCTATCGGCGTATTAAACAAGGTGCATTTGAGACCGGCCGTGGGAATATTACGGCGAATGATGTGACGGAAGCTTATGTTCAACGGATCAAGTCAGACATTAAACTCGAACGTAAATTAAAAGTTGTCGTAGATTGTGGCAACGGTGTCGCCGGTAAAGTATTACCAAAAGTACTAAAAGAAATTGGTTGTAATGTCATCGAGTTATTCTGTGAGGTCGATGGCCGTTTCCCAAATCATCATCCGAATCCGGGGGAACCCGAAAACCTTAAATCCTTGATCTCAGAAGTGAAGTCTACAGGTGCGGAACTGGGTATTGCTGTGGATGGGGATGGGGATCGTCTTGGCGTGGTAGATACAGAAGGAAATATTATCTGGCCAGATCAGTTGATGATATTGTTTTCACGAGCTGTTCTTGAGAAATCCCCTGGCGCCACAGTCCTTTATGATGTAAAAAGTACGAGTTTGCTTGAGGGCGTGATACGCTTTGCTGGTGGTGAGCCAATGATGGTGCCATCCGGACATTCTGTTATCAAAAACAAAATGCAGCAGTATAATGCCGCACTGGCTGCTGAAATGAGTGGACATTTCTTCTTCAATGACCGCTGGTATGGCTTTGATGATGCGACTTATGCAGCTGCAAGGCTGGTTGAGTTATTATCAGCAGATCCCATGACTCGAACGCCTACTCAATTGTTTGCTGAGATTAGTCAACGTGTTTCCACTCCAGAAATTATGGTGAATATGCCATATCCTGAAGCGAAACGTTTCATGACCACACTTCTCAGTAATTTCAATGCCGAAGGTGGTGATATTTCTACTGTGGATGGTATCCGCGTGGATTATGCTGATGGTTGGGGACTAGTGCGAATCTCAAATACACTTCCTGCTTTAACCTTAAGGTTTGAAGCGACAAATGACGTTGAATTGGAAAGAATTAAACAGTTGTTCATTGAACAAATGCAACAAGTGAAACCCACGCTAACATTAAAACTATAATTTAAGACGGATAGAATGAGTTTAAACACACAACGTGCTACCCATATTGCTCAGGTATTAACTGAAGCGCTGCCGTATATCCAGCGCTTTTCTGGCAAGACACTGGTCATTAAATATGGCGGTAATGCCATGGTGGACGAGGCATTAAAAAATAGTTTTGCCAGGGATGTGGTCTTACTCAAGGCAGTAGGAATCAATCCTGTTATTGTTCATGGTGGTGGTCCGCAAATAGGTGAATTACTGCAGCGTGTTGGTAAACAAAGTGAATTTGTTAACGGCATGCGTGTCACAGATCGTGAAACCATGGATATTGTTGAAATGGTGTTAGGCGGTCAAGTTAACAAAAGTATCGTTAACTTGATTAATAATCATGGTGGCAGGGCTGTCGGCTTGACAGGTAAAGATGGCAGTTTAATTTTTGCTGAAAAACTACATGTTTCAAGTTCTTCTGATATTAAAGCATCGGAATTAATTGATTTGGGCCATGTTGGTAAAGTAGCCAGTATTGATACCAGCGTCATTGATATGCTGATTCATAGTGACTTTATTCCTGTTATTGCCCCAATTGGCGTAGGCAAAGATGGTGAGTCATACAATATAAACGCTGATTTAGTAGCGGGTAAAATTGCTGAGGTGCTCCAAGCAGAGAAATTGATTTTGTTAACGAACACCGCTGGTTTACTCGATGCTGATGGTCAGTTGTTAACTGGTTTAAATGCTAAACAAGTCAATGACTTAATTGACGAGGGTGTTATATACGGTGGTATGCTGCCAAAAATTGGTTGTGCTCTAGATGCTGTTCAGTCGGGTGTGACAACTGCACATATTATCGATGGACGTGTTCAACACGCAGTATTGCTTGAAATGTTTACTGACGAGGGCGTGGGTACCTTGATTCGTGGAGGTGGTCGATGACTGAAGCAGTACCAACCAGTAGAGCTGAAACCAAACGTTCACGTCGTCAGGATATTCTAGAAGCACTTGCTTCTGAGTTAGAACAGAGACCGGGAGAACGGATTACAACCGCCAAACTTGCTGCAAGCTTAGGAGTATCAGAAGCTGCTTTGTACAGGCACTTCCCGAGCAAAGCGAGAATGTTTGAAGGTTTAATTGGTTTTGCTGAAGAAACAGTTTTTGGTCTGATTCAACGAATTTTACAAGATGAGCAAAATGCGTTGAATCGGATTGAAAAAATTATGACGCTTATGCTTGGCTTTTCTACAAAAAATCCAGGAATTACTAGTGTTCTAATGGGAACGGCTTTAACTGGTGAGACAGAACGTTTAAGACAACGCGTGAGTCAATTTTTTGACCGTCTGGAAACGCAATTCAGACAGATCTTGAGAGAGCGTGAGCTGACTTTGACACAGGCCGGAGGTCGACCTGTCAATGAAACTGCGAATTTACTACTCGCTGTTGTTGAGGGGCAAATGCAACAATACGTCAGAAGTAGCTACAGACAATCTCCTCTGATTGGCTGGGAACAAAAGTGGCAGTTATTAACAAAAATGCTTGAGGTTTATGCATGATAAATGTTTGTCTGGTCGGTTCTGATATAAAGAAGGAACTTGCTCTATTGCAGAGCCAGCATAACATTACGACAAATGCAATTTACGAAACTTCGTTTGAAGCATTACTGGATGCTATTGAAAAATTGAGTCCAGATGTATTAGTGATCTCCGATCAAACTAACCAGCTTTCAGCCGATGAGTTATGTTTTTACGTCAGTTTAAGGCTATCGAAAACAAAGACCATCATCATTACTGACAAACCTGCCACATACGAACAATTAAAGCTATCAGGCTTTACATGCCGAGGCTTTGTTGCATTCGAACAAAGACACGCAATTGTCAGAGCAGTAAGAGTCGTTCATGATGGGGAAGCCTGGATTCCGAGGAAATTAGTGACAGATGTGCTTGATAGACTGGCCAAAGAAGAAAAGCGACATAACCGCATTAATAACTAATTCTTTAATTCTCCCTGCATCATGGTACTAAATTTGCTTAGTTGAGGAACTTGCTAACGAAATGAGTATCATAAAAATGTGAACTCATTCACATTTACTGATGTGTTAGTACCAAAGTACAGTAGATCAAATGAGGCTCTCACGGCAATATTACGCCATGATGAATAAGTTACGCGTTCTGGTCTTCCCAGTTCAGCGATTAGGGGAATAAATATGGCTACAGAAATTGGTGTTGTAAAAGCGCTTATCGGCGCTGTAACAGTCACCTCCACGGATGGCTCTGTGAGAACATTACAAGTGGGTGATGTGGTTTATGCCAATGATTTAATTTCAACCGGTGCCGAAGGTGCTATTGAGATTGAATTTGCTGATGGCAGCGTAATGGATCTGGGTCGCAGTTCTCAAGCACTTTTAGATGCTGAAGTATTTGATCCAACAAATACGGATGTCGAGGATAATCAACAAGCCGTTACTGACGATGTTGATGCCATACAGCAAGCGATTTTAGAAGGTCAAGATCCTACTCAAGTAGGTCAGGAGACTGCTGCTGGTGCAGGTACCGCTAATGGCAACGAAGGCCATGATGCGGTGTTTATTGATTATCTAAATCCTGAACAAATTCCTGAAGCAGGTTTCGACACTATTGGTGTTAGTAATACTTTCGACTTCCCTGAGGCGGATTTACTTTTTGTTGATAATGGTGATCCTGAACAATCGGGTATACCTCCCGTTACGCCTCCTTCTGGCGATATTGTTATTGAAGCGCCATCTAGCTTAGTTTCCGAAGGCGGTCTGCCTGAAGGACAGTCTGGTGGTTCTGCATCATCAACCCAAACTATCAGCCTGGATTTGGGCGGAAGTGATTTAAGCAGTATTTCGTTATCGACATCCGGAAATACGACAACGTTGTTAACCCTAGACGGTCAAGCCATTGACACTGCATGGGATAGCTCTACCGGCACATTGATTGGCTACATAAGTGGAACAGACTCTTCGGATGCAAGTAACCAGATTTTTACAGTCACACTAAGTGACATCTCGAATAATCAAGCTTCATATACAGTAGAGCTTCTTAAACCAATTCGTGATGTTGATGGGGTTACTGAAAACATTAATATTAATGTCAATGTCAGCAATAATGCTGGCGAGTCATCTTCTGCAAGTTTTGATGTAACCGTTCAAGATGATAATCCTGTTGCTAATCCTGCTCAGGAATCCATATCTGTCGGTCAGGCGGTTAATACAAACCTTCTTTTAGTTCTTGACGTCTCAAACAGTATGAATGAGACCACTGATTTTCAGGGGATGACAAAACTGGAAGTCATGATCAAGTCTAGCCTGAACTTAATTGAACAGTACGAAGCGTTGGGCGATGTCATGGTCAACTTAGTGACATTTAACAATGGTGCTGAGAACCCAACAAATATTTGGGTCGACACAGCTACCGCGAAAGACATCATCAACTCACTCTCTGCGAGTGGAGAAACCAACTACGACGCTGCCTTAGCGGAAGCCGTTGATGCCTTCAAAGACCCAGGTAAGATAGATGGTGCACAGAACATCGCCTATTTTATGTCTGATGGTGCGCCTAATGAGAGTAATCAAACAGATGCTGATGGGAATTATATCGGTGTTGGAATTGACAGCAGTGAACAACAGGCGTGGGAACAGTTTCTAGCTGACAATGATGTGACATCTTATGCTTTAGGAATGGGCGCTGATGCTGTAGCTAATGAGCTTGCGCCCATTGCTTATGATGGTGTTAAAGAAGCAGATGTTCCCGTCATTACCGTCACCGATTTTTCTCAGCTTGCAGATACATTAGTGAAGACTGTAACTGGCAACAGTGTCTCAGGTGACCTACTGGATGGTGGCTTTCCTTCAAGTGCCGGAGCTGATGGAGGTTGGATCAGTCAGATTTCTATTGATGGTGTGGACTACACATTCAATCAACAAACGAATACAGCCTCAGCTAGCAGTGCTATAGCAAGCTTTGATGCTTCAACTCATGTTTGGACCATTACTACCACTAATGGCAGTATCTTTACGGTAGATATGGACAGTGGTGAATATACATATAATGTTGGTGATTCTGCCAGTGGTACCTTCACAGAAGAGATCACATATACCGTTACGGATGGCGATGGTGATACTGCCAGCAATACATTTACAGTCGATGTTGATGTTGATTTATCAACATTGGTGGTGAGTGATGATTTGGTCATTACTAATCAGGATTCTGTTGATATCCCTGACTGGGCTTTATTTGCCAATGACAGTGGTGCCGATGGTGAAACGTATACTCTGACAGACGCGACATCGGCTACAGATACTGCCTCTGTGAATGGCAACAGTGTTACTTTCAATGATACAGACAGTAATGGCGGTAGCTTTAGTTATCAGAACCAAGCTGGTGGTCAGACAGACTCTGCGAATGTTTCTGTTACACACGTCAATGGCAGTATCCTTGAAGGTTCATTTAGGGATGAAATTCTGATCGGTGGCAATGATGTTGATTTTATTTCTGGCGGTGCTGGAAATGATGTACTGATTGGTGGAATTGGTGGCAGCTATGAAGCTGGCTATAGGAAGGTCACGGCTAATGTCGCTTCAGGACAGACTGGGACAGGCAATGACAATCAATTTTCCTTTGCTTTGGCTGCATCAGTAGCGGCAGCAGCGCTATATGTGACGGAAATTCGCATTTCACTTGCTGATTTTGGCGGCATCTTTGATCAGATTGGTCCAGATAGCTATGCATTCACATTAGGAGATGGTTCAACTATATCAAGTGATGACATTCAGATGGTTACCGATGGTGACACTAATGAATTAGTGATCCAGTTTAAGCCTGGTACTTTTACCCATGAAGATACTCTGACTTTTGGTATTGATACTGATGGTCGAGGCATGACCACTGGCGATGATTTTGGCAGACAGGAAGTACCTTTTACCGTCTCTTTTAATGATGGCACAAGCCTAGATGGTACATACGAGCCTGATACGACTAATGGTGGTAGCTCAGGTACAGTTCATGACAATCCCACGGTTACGGAAACATTAGATGGCGGAGCTGGTGATGACATCCTCGTTGGTGGTGACGGTGAGCATATTCTCCTCGGTGGTGAAGGTAACGATACGCTAGTTGGCGGTGGTGGCAATGACATCTTAACCGGTGGTGAGGGTGCTGATTTATTTGTTTGGCACAATGGTGATCAAGGAACTGCAGCTACACCTGCTAATGATATTGTGACTGACTTCAATGGTACTGAAGGTGATAGCTTAGATCTTTCTGATATTCTTCAGGGAGAAGAAAGCAATGATATCACCGACTATATTTCTGTCGCTGAACAAGGTAATAACGTCGTACTGTCTCTAACACCTGATGGTGATGGTGGAGAGATGACGCAGACAATCACCTTACAAAATACCAGTATTGATCAACTGATAGGCAGTGATGCATCAGGTATGTCTAACGCAGACATTATCAACTCTTTGATTACTAGCGGTCAGATTCAAGTAGATCAAAGTTAAGTCAGGATTTGAGAAGAATAAAAAAGCCGACATTAGTCGGCTTTTTATTTGCATACTGAAGAACAGTTACCAACAACCGGCAGGACCAGTGGCACCTGTTTGAGTGATTGTCAGAGGTGTGCAATTAGCGTCATTAGCTTGAGGTCCCTGAGCTGTGGCAACCAACGTATAAGCTGTCGCTGTTGGAGCAGGGTTAGCTGCAATAATGTAATACGCTGTTCCCGTCTTAGGCGATTGATTAAAAGGTAGAGTGTTCTCAGCACCTGCATAAGTAAATTTTTCTGTGTAATAGCGCTCCATATAACTCGCCAATTCCATTAAATCAGCTTGAGCATTAGCTCGTCGTGTTTGTCTGACTTGCTCTTGGTAAGACGGATAAGCAATGGCAGCAAGGATGCCTAGAATGACAACAACAATCATCAACTCGATGAGTGTAAATCCATTTTCTCTATATTTTATGTTATTCATTTAATAACCATATTTCAGTGATATAGGGGGGCTCGCCATCAGCACCACGACTCGTGTTAAAACCTATAGCTGTGTCTTCATTCACAATAGGGCCTTTTTCCCCTTGTGGCGCAAGACCATGCACAACCGTATTATGGTCGATAAGATACTCTTGATTAGATATCACTAATCTATCTGAGGATAGCGATGAGTCCGTTACTGTTCCACTCTGACTAAAAGTCTGTGCAAATACTGACATTGGTATTAATAACACAGAGAGGATGGTTAAATAATTTTTTTTTAACATACATATGTCCTTAATCAGTCAGTTGAATCCAAGATCGCCTTCCTATCGCATCCTCACTTGAAGACTCTTCTTCTAAAATAAGCTCACCTGTCTCGGCATCACTCATAAATTTCACTTCAGTGGAGCCAGAACCAGGAACACGTCTGCTGATTTTAGGTGGCGAAATGATACTGTCATAGCCTTTACCTGCGACAACTGGCACCTCGGTATCTGGCTCACCGTCACCATCAGTATCTACATAGAGATCATTTGCATCAATCACACCATCGCCATTGATATCCAGCGGCTGATAGTTCAGAGGTAGTCCCGTGTAATAGTCTAATTCCATTAACCAACTACTACCACCAAAATCACATGCATCTTCTGATGGAACAAGTGACGTAAAGATCACTTTTTCATCTCGGATAATGGCTTCAGAAACTTGTCTTTCACCACTATTTTCACCTGATGATGTACTGACTAAGTCAACATACCAGCCTCGGTCATCAGTGTTAGCTGTACCCCAGTTAATGATTTTATCTGATTCTGAGGCCGATATTGTCCGATAATTCGTGCCTAGAATCGTAAATTCAGCCATTGCTCGTTTATTGAGTTGAGCCCGAGAAAATGCATAACGTGTATAGGAGGATGTATCAGTATCATATACTCTCGGATCCCAAATAGCATAAAAACTCTGTGTAACTTGATCAACTGGAGTATTGTCGCCAACTTCAAAATATTTACCGGTACCAAATAAAAGTAAATAGCCATTTTTTTCGCTATGAAGCTCTACTTTAATTGGTGTTGTAATTGGTTGAATGTTGTCTTTGTTACAGCTTGTCCCGAAACACGCCGAGTATAAGGGCAGTGGCTTATTGGTATCCGCATCTCTGTATGTAAAGTCCCAGTCATTCTTATTATTGCTACCAATTTCAATGCTCCAAACATTACCAAACATATCACCGGCATAAATCAGATCGGTGGTGCCATCCTGGTTTGTGTCGATAGCTGTCGGCGTGGCGATTCCATTTGGTCTAAACTGTTCGGTTGGATCCTCATTTTTGCCTGTTTGTGTATCAAACTTACGAATCAGGCTACCGGTTTCTAAATCTACGATATAGATATAACCATTGCCATCATCACTGTCATGGCTTGCATTATTTGCACTGCCATCAGCGTCATTATCAAAAGTATTGTTGTACCCACCACTAAATAAGGCCGCCCATTTACCGTTGTTCAAACGAACAATATTTGCTTGTCCCATGGTGTATCCCATATCGGGATCATTCTTATCGGTAAATTCCCACAACACTTTTTTAGCTGATTCTGTTTCGTTTGAAAATGCTGAAGGATCCGTAATATCTAAGGCAAAGTAACCTTGACCTCCCGCGCCAAGACCTGAAACAAGTACTGTATGCCAACTGCCATCAAAAAAGGCATCTACCACAGTTGGACTGGCATCAACGTAATATTTGTGTGAGTAGCTGGGGGATGATAATTCTTTCAAGTTGTCATAGACACTATTCGGGACATAGGCAAACTTTTCTACTCCAGAATCAGCATCAAACGCATGCAACATCCCATCATTCGCCCCTACATAAATCATAGCGGTTCGGTTCAGATAGGTGCTGACAAACTCAGAATATAGGACAGAATCTTCTGGCTCATCATCTTCTGATCTATTGCCCCATTGATCGTAATAATCTGATCTAGGAGGACCAAGTAACACAGGAGAGGAATTAATAATATCGCCAAGTAATTTAGTTCGTGTTCTATAGATACCCTCAGATTTACTCTGTTCTTTCGATTGGTTACCACGCAGATAATTCAATACATCTTCGCTGCCTAATGATAATTTTTGACTAGAATTCAATGCATCCCAGTCAAATGCATAACCATTATTACCATCAGAGGTGAATATCACACGTTGATTAGCGCTTGGAATTTTATTAGCAGCATCCCACAATGCTGAAGGTAATAATTGTCCATCGTCATCAAAGCCAAACGCTAGTAGTCGTCCTGTCCAGTCGCCACTGTTAAAACGGGCTTGATAGACTTTACTGTCACTAGTTATGGCACCCGAGTTAACGGCAACAGCAGCGGAGGACGAAGTTCTCGATGTGATATTTTGTAAAATGCCAGCAAGTGATTCGGCAAACTCATCAGGATCAGCAGCACTGAAAAAATTACCATGACTATTGACTGCAGCATGCCATAAGTCATCTATTTTTGCTGGGTTTGAACTTCCCGGGTCAGGCCATGATTTGGTCGGAGGGGTGGCTGAAAGCGCGGCTAAATCATTCTCTGGGTCGAGTGAGCCTTTGACCCCGAGCCCCACAGTGAATGTGACCATGTGTTGCCAAAATGCTGGATCTTCCGTGTTGGTTGGTACTTCATTTTCTAAGTCTGTCCGAAGATCCCGTTTCCAGTAGTGCATGGCTGTATCAGCCAGTGTATTTGACCATGAATCAGAGAAAGGGGGAGATGCAATGTACGTATAATCGTCATCATTGGGACCACTGATGGTGGTGCCGTTGCTATTATCGACATTTCCAAGCCCAGGGCTGCCGCCATTCCAGTAGCCATCTGTAGTAAGAATATGATAGCTCTGACGACAAGTCAGGTGAGCAGAGGAGTCATCAGTACCTGGGTTAGCTCCCCATGGTCCTCTGTTGTCGGTTCTTTCGTAATATTGGCCTACACTGGCCGCAGCTGATCTGAGAGGTGTCCCGTAATTGTTAATCACATGATCGTAGAGGTTATCGTAAAATGCGGTCCTGTTTGCACCGCTAAATTTTCTGACGCCTCTGATCAGGGCTCTGTTACTGCTGACACCATCGATAGTGCGACTACCCTCGTTTATTGCAGCAAAACCGACACGGGAATTTTCAGATTGGGTGGCAAATGCTCGGCCTACACCAGCACGAGCTGTCAAAATTCGTGAGCGGTAATATTGAAACCAGTTAGCAAAGTTTTGTATTTCTTCATCACGTGTTCGAGTCGTACCGTTTGGACTGGTGAATGTTGCACTGGCTGAAGTGGAGTCGGTAATTCTTACTCGTGTATAGCGAGAGCGATCTAATCGCAATGCCTCTGAGTCAGAAGCGCTGCCATTGTATTTGTAGTATGTGATGGGCCAAAAACTATGGTTACCATTGCATGGGTCACCATAAGCACTACTGAGGCTACTGCCATGTTTGAACCAGCATGAGTATTGTGTTTGTTGAGTTTTTAAGTTGATACTTCCACGTGAAGGATCGGCCGGATTATATAGCGCAGCTGATGGATTCGCATTCCCCATACTCGTGCCGTCAGCCTTACTCCAAGGCACATAAGTCACATCTGGATTGTAGAAGACTGCGTTATTGACAGATGAGCGTGAAAAGAAGTTATGGACATTATCGTCATCAAAGTTTGGTACCTGGTTACTGTAGGTAACACCACCATAAAGACTGGACGGTCTAGGGAACAGGTAATTCGCATAATGTAAATTCTCATCAGGCATGACCTCCCATTGCATTGAACCTGAATCATCAAGTGTAAACATGATATTCGGTGCAACCACACCACCGAGATAGAGTGGCACATTACTGATGTTGAGATTAGCTGCTGAAGATGTCAGCGAGTAAATACCCAATAATACGAGCGCTGTGAAAGAGGATAATTTATTCATATTTTTACCTCATACGAACGACAGACTGTAAAAGGACCACGGATTGCACTGAGCCACCCACACCGCGGGCAGTAACGCGGTAGAACTTAGCACCACCTTGTTGCTGGTCTCGAGGCTTATTACCGTTACTATTTCCGGGTTTTATAATTTCTTCAATGACATAACGTGGTGGGCTGACAGCACCTTGTGGTTGGGTGGCGGCTGTGCCATTTGCAGTCCACCAGGCGGCGTTACGTTGAAGCCACCAAGGGGTCGCATCTGTGCCGACAGGATCCATTGATTGTTTGGTCCAACACCCGGGGGCACCAGTATCGGAACAAATTGGCAGATTAACCCAGTTTAAGACGGTACCTTCACCAGCTCGTAACGCCACTTCAGCTGCTTTAAACGCTATATCTCTGTCAATTTGATTAGATGCCATTTTTTCTTCCATGACACCTGTACGCATGGCAAAGATTCCTATCATGGTCAGCAATAACAGCATAATGAGACTGACAATCAAGGCCGCACCTGATTGTTGAGTTTTCATAATATACGGTTCCTGAGCGTTATTGTTTTGGTAAAGACTTGCCTCAACCTGCCGTCATCTGGGGTGATGACATTGCCCTCGAGGGTATAGGTGCCATCCCCTAATGCCACATTATCATTTTGTTGAGGGTCAATATTGATCATGACTAAGGATATGCGAACACTGATAATCTGCTCCCAGTCAGCCACTGCATTTGCTTTGACATATTGGTCTACACTACCGTTATTGCTGGTATCGACACCATACTCCACCTGCATCTGTTCAACACCTTCGATAAGTACATCTGGATTTTTTCCCAGCACCATCTGATAAAGAGAAGGGTAATTACTGGGGCCATTTCGAATAAAAAAAGTATGTGTAGTGATGGTATTTAACCAGCCCTGACTTAGGCCAGATAGTCCCAAGTCAACTCTACTATTTCCAGGTGTACCGATACCTGTTTCATGTTGAAGATTGCCGTCTACTGAGGGATCATTGGTCACCTGAAAAATCACGCTATTATTGCAGTCAGAAGCAATCACGATGTTAGCACACTCACCAGGCTTTGCTTCTGTCGCCGGATCGCAGTCATCCAGAGGATTATTCTGTGGAATTTTAACCGGAGCAGAGGGGCCTAAACTGCTATCGAAATGACTCACTTCAATAAAGACATTGCTCACTGTACGTAAGGTAAATACATCACTACCTGCTATCGCTTGATTGATTCCAGCAGGTAATGCGGGAGACCAGCCACCGTTGTTATCTGCTTCGTGGCCTAAGACTGGGGCACCACCTATGTCCCAGAAATAATTATTTGCCGTGTTCAGATTATTGACTAGGCTTCTACCTGTACCCCCTGAATTTCTTCCTGTAGCCCCTCTATTCCCTGTAGGGATAGAGTTACAACCGACGTAACCGGCGCGGTCTAAAAGCGATGAAATGTGATGAATTGCATAGCGTCCATCTTCTTGCATGCGCGCTTTCATATCTTGTACACGATAGGTTTGACGCGTACTAACGAATAACTCTATTACCCCAGCAATCAGTAAAAGGCCTATGACGAGTGCCACCATCAATTCGACGAGAGAAAACCCTTTTTCTTTATTCATATCGCACTTTCCAGAACCATTGTCGAGGTCGCATAGTCACCATAATTAGTATTCTCATCACCAATTTGAATATCTGACCATCTCACCGTGATCGTACAAATGAAGGGCTGGTTCACAAGAAAGTTGCCACACACAATTTGTCCTTCACCTGCAGGAAGATAGGCTGCTAAAGCCGCTCGCCATTCTCGAACATCCGTATCAGAAACACTATTGCCAGCTGGCGTTGCCCCATTAAAAAGGATGTCATAGTTTTTTGCATAGGCTGCCGTGGTATTGGCTTTCATGCGCTCTAGTATGCTGCCAGCAAGAATATTAGCTTGGGTTTTGAGGCCTGCGGTTGAGTTGGCCTTGAGGGTGGTGACTTGTAAATGTGCCATACCAAGTAAACCTATAGCTAAGACAAATACTGCCACCATAACTTCCAGTAAGGTAAAGCCGGTTTGTTGACGTCTCATCATGGGCAAACATTCCCGATAGAAATTCTGCTACTACCTGACTGGTTCACGGTAATAATTCTTTCATTGCTGCCTGTCGAGCAAAAAGTGATATTGCCATTTGGGAAACCTAGTGTGGATAGAATTTCACCTGTCGGCATAAACCGAAATCCACTGCCTGTATTTCCGGCAGTGACTGACGTAACATTGTCCAAGGCATTTTGTTGGGAAAGAAAGCAGTCTTGATTCTCTGCACAAACGGCCCCAACATCTCCCAGCGACTCATTAGCATCCCAGTCAGTAAAAACATTCCAGCCACTACTCCAGTCACCATTGATAACAGGTAGCATGGTGACTTGGATGCCTCTTCTGATGGCTTCGCTGCGTGCCAGTTGCATGGTGCCCATAAAGTCATTTGCTGTGGTGATAAGGCGGTGGTCTCGAATCATCTGTGAAAAACTCGGCGCAGCAATAGCTAATATGATGGCGGCGACCGCGAGAGTTACCATCAATTCAACTAGAGTAAATCCTTGATTAAATTTGTCTTTTACCACTTTATTCAGCCCTCTCCATGGGATCGGTTTTAGCCTTATTTATTTTCTCAGTCAAGTTTCAATCAATAGACTTTGTGGGGCTCGTCTCATATTTGAAAAAAAACTGTGAATACCAGTCATATCGTCGTTTTTAGTGTAACAACAAGGCGGCAATAGGGGGAAATCTTTGCCGCTAATTTCGACCGCTACATTGCCGAACTCATGGTGACTTATCGGCAATTCATACAGTTAGTTTAGTTGGCACGTTAAATGCTCAATGACAATTGTAAATGAGGATGGAGGCGTATAAATGCCGATTAATTTTGATAGTGCAATTGGAATTCATGCTGATGCATTACGTGTGCGTTCACAGCGTGCTGAGCTACTTGCCACCAATATGGCCAATGCCGATACGCCTAATTATAAAGCCCAAGATATTGATTTTAGGGAAGCTTTGAATAATGCTATGACCGGTTCAGCGCCTGGTCAATTAAACACGACTAATCAAAAACACTATTCCACAAACCCGGAATCTAATGGTTTGATGGGACCGATTCAATACCGGGTAGCAACACAGGATTCTTTAGATGGCAATAGTGTCGATGAAGAAGTGGAGCAGGCACAATTTATGCAGAATGCTGTTCAGTATCAGGCCAGCCTGCAATTTTTGGGTGGTAAGTTCAACTCGCTGACACGGGCACTGAAAGGAGAATAGGCACTATGTCGTTATTTAATATTTTTGATATTGCCGGAAGCGGTATGAGTGCTCAGTCTCTACGTCTGAATACAACGGCAAGTAATCTCGCCAACGTCGATAGTGTCAGCAGTAGCATTAATCAGACGTATAAAGCCAGACAACCTGTGTTTGCAACCGTGTTGGATAATGCTCAAGAAGGTTATAAGCAGGGCGCTGTTCAAGTTCAGGGCATTGTCGAAAGTCAGGCTCCTGTCAGGCAGGAATATAACCCGAGCCACCCAATGGCAAATGAAGATGGCTATATTTTCCACTCAAATGTGGATCCGATTACCGAAATGGCAAATATGATGTCCGCGTCACGTTCCTATCAAAACAACGTTGAAATCGCGAATACCTCAAAACAATTGCTGTTAAGAACATTACAGTTAGGGCAATAAGGAGGGGTGAGAGATGGCTGTGAGCGGAATTAACGATAACAACCCGTATGCATTCTTGAACTCGACTAGTTCAACAGAAGAAAAAAATAAAGATGCTGGCACACTGGGGATGGAAGATTTTATGTCCCTGATGACAACGCAGTTAAAGTATCAGGATCCGATGAATCCCATGGAAAATGGTGATTTTCTTGGGCAAATAGCGTCTTTTGCTCAGGTAACAGGCTTATCTGACTTGCAGGATTCTTTTTCTACTTTTGCCAATTCGATGCAATCTAATCAGGCATTGCAGGGATCCTCATTAGTTGGGCGAACAGTGCTAATCCCCTCATCAATAGGTAACTTAACAGCAACAGATGGTTTATCCGGTCGGATAAATGTTGCCGATCCTGTTACAGATTTGAAAGTGAAAATTTATGACGAGGCGGGTGTTGTAGTACGCACTATCGACATGGGCGCAGCCTCAGGTTATACCGATTTCACCTGGGATGGTTTTGATGATAATGGTGAAGCTTTGCCGGAAGGTGTTTATCAGTTTAAAGCCTCAGGTACGGTTGATGGCTCTAATACAGCTTTTGCTACCGGCGTTTTGGCTCAGGTGTCGAGTGTTTCAATCAGTTCGACCGATGGGTTGATAGTGAATCTGGCCGGAATTGGTTCGGCGTCATTTAGTGAAGTTGTTGAAATTCTTTAGGAGAATATCTTATGTCATTTAGCACAGCTTTAAGTGGTTTGAATGCGGCAACAGCCGATCTAAACGTCAAATCCAACAATATTGCTAACGTCAACACGACCGGCTTTAAGATGTCTCGTGCAGAGTTTGGTGACGTTTTTGCCGTTTCAGCCTTTGGCTCAACCAATCAAACAGCGATTGGTAGTGGTGCCGTATTACAAAATGTGGCTCAGCAGTTTAACCAAGGCAATCTTGAGTTCACGGATAATTCGTTAGATTTGGCGATAAGTGGACAAGGCTTTTTTGCCTTAGCTCCCGAACTGGACAGTGGTGAGGTTATTTACACTCGGGCAGGTGAGTTCGGTGTTGATAAAGACGGATATATTGTCTCAAATGAAGGTTGGTATCTAAGAACTTTCCCTGTGGATGAGCAAGGCAACATTTCAGCAACCAGTATGAATGCGACATCGCCTATTCAATTACCGGCTTCTGTTGGTGCGCCTGAAGCGACTACAGAGTTGAAAATTGCCACCAATTTACCCTCTACATCTGATGGGATTATTGATAGTGGTACTGGGGGGATTTTGGCCATCGACCCAACCGACGATACAACCTACAGTTATACAACCTCAGCAACAATTTATGATTCACTCGGTAATGAACATATCGTGACTACCTATTACCAGCATATCGATGAAGCGGCATTAGATGGCGGTGTCCCTGTAGGTGATAACCAATGGCAAATGGCTGTTTACGTTGATGGTGGTGAAGTCAAAGGTGGTACGGATGGGGTTCCCTACGCTCTAGAAACAGATGCCCGTATTAGTTTTAATGCTGATGGTACATTGAATCAGGTTGATGCTGATCCAAGTACTGCAGGTATTGATCCCATTGCTCTCACGTTCACTGATGGTGGGGCGACTGAGTGGATGAGTGGTGCCGAAACGCAAACAATTACACTATCGCTTAACGGCTCAACCCAGAACTCTGGCAGTTTTAATGTGGGGGCTCTCACTGTTAATGGTTTCCCAACTGGTCGTCTGACTGGGGTGGATGTGAGTGAAGAAGGCTTAATCAGAGCTAACTATAGTAATGGTCAAGCGATCCCTATCGGGAAAATTGCTATGGGCAACTTTGCTAATCCTCAGGCGCTGAATAAAATTGGTAGTACTGCCTGGAAAGAAACCACAGATTCTGGCCCGGTCATTGCAGGAGAAGCTGCAACAGGTAGTTTTGGTCAAATTCAGGCGGGTGCATTAGAAACATCCAATGTCGATTTGACGGCTGAGCTAGTGGGACTGATTACTGCACAACGTAACTTCCAGGCTAACTCAAAAGCGATCGAGACAAATAACGCCATTACTCAGACCATTATCAACCTGCGATAACGTTTTTCTTTAAAAGTGCGCTGTCTCTGACAGCGCATTGAGGGCAGAAATAATGGACCGTAGCTTATATATCGCTATGAACGGGGCTCAACAGACTATGTTGGCCCAAGCAGCTAACGCCAATAATTTGGCAAATGTGAATACCACTGGTTTTCGGGCGGACTTTGAACAATTCAGAAGTATGCCGGTATTTGGCGAAGGTTTACCTAGCCGTGTTTATTCGATGTTGGAGCGACCACAAACCGATTATCAAACCGGTTCTATTCAATCTACCGGTCGCGATCTGGATATTTCTGTTCAAGGCGAAGGTTTCATTGCTGTGCAAGGTAAAGACGGACGTGAAGGATATACCCGCGCCGGTGATTTACATGTTACTGAAGCTGGACAGTTGGTGACAGGTACCGGACTTGCCGTGATGGGTGAGGGTGGGCCGATAGCTATTCCCCCATCCCAAACAATTGATATCGGCAGTGATGGAACGATTTCTATCCGCCCCATAGGGGAAGCGGCAAATGCTCTTGCCGTATTAGACCGGATTAAATTAGTCAAACCAGATTTGCAACAAGTGTTTAAGGATTCAGATGGCCTTATGCGGATGCAGGATGGTTCTGAAGCACCATTAGATGCGACAGTCACAGTTGCCTCCGGTACTTTAGAGGGCAGTAATGTCAATGCGGTAGGCGCTCTGGTGAATATGATCGAGTTGCAGAGACAGTATGAAATGCAAGTCAAAATGATGGATACAACACAAGAAAATAGTGCAGCATCGGCACGTTTAATGCAGATAAGTACTTAGGCAATTAGCGTTAACACGACGATTGCATAAGACTTCAGGAGACGATTATGAATCAGGCTTTGTGGATTGCCAAAACTGGCCTAGATGCCCAGCAAACACGTATGTCAGTTATTTCCAATAATCTGGCTAACGTTAATACAACCGGGTTTAAACAAGACCGAGCGGTGTTTGAAGATTTGTTATATCAAACAATAAGACAGCCAGGGGCACAATCTTCAACAAGTACACAACTGCCATCAGGCTTGATGATTGGTACAGGTGTCAGAACGGTTGCGACGGAAAAATTACATACTCAAGGTAATATTATCCAAACTGAACAAGCATTGGACATTGCCATTAATGGCCGAGGCTTTTTTCAGATTTTAATGCCAGATGGAACGCTGTCTTATACACGTGATGGTACGTTTCAACTTAACTCTGATGGTCAGGTTGTGATGTCGAATGGTAACCCCTTAGAGCCAGCTATTACGATTCCAGCAGATGCACAAAGTATTACGGTAGGGTCTGATGGTACGGTAAGTGTGACTCAGCCTGGTACGGCGACACCAACGATTGTCGGCAATATTGAGTTAGCCGACTTTGTGAATCCGACGGGTTTGCAACCAATAGGTGAAAATTTGTTTCAGGAAACCGGAGCAAGTGGCACCCCCATTACCGGTACACCTGGGTTGGATGGTTTTGGTCAGACCGTTGGCGGAGCTCTGGAAACATCGAATGTTAATGTAGTAACAGAGCTGATCAATATGATTGAAACTCAGCGTGCGTATGAAATGAATTCAAAAGCCATTTCTACATCTGATCAAATGCTGCAGTACGCCAGTCAGAACCTTTAGTCATAGCTTCGGGCTACTTGTTGTCCCCCACCAAGTAGCCCTTTTCTTTTTCACCTTCTTGGTTTTTCATTTTTTTTGGCATGAACTCTGCTTCACTTTCTAGGTGAAGTACGTATTTTTTCGGAGTGTCAAAATGAAGACAATTGCCCCATTTTTAGTGTTTATTGCTGTGGCAATGTTAACCGGCTGCTACAACAATGAGGTTAAACGAGACCCTGCCTTTGCTGCGGTACGTCCAGCTCCGATTGAGCCACAAGATAATTATGACGGTGCCATTTTTGACGCACGCAATAATATTTCCCTGTTTGAAGATTATCGTGCGAGACGCGTAGGCGATATTTTGACAGTGAAACTAGAAGAAAAAACTGACGCTGAGAAAGAGACAGAAACAACGGTCGATAAGTCGAATAACAATTCAATTGATAATCCAACCTTGTTTGGAACAACACCACAATTTAATCTCCCCGGCCAACTACCGTTAGCTAATACAAAAGACAACAATTTAGCCTTTGGCGTAAATTCAACCAGTAAATTTAAAGGTGCCGGCGATAGTGATCAGAATAATAAATTGACCGGCAATATTAGTGTATCGGTGGTTGAAGTATTACCCAATGGCAACATGGTCATTCGAGGTGAGCGAGTGATTACCATAAATCAAGGTAATGAATACATACGTTTGTCAGGGATGATTAGTCCAAGAGATATCGAGGCAGATAATTCTATTTCGTCTATTCGCATTGCCGATGCTCAGATTTCTTATGTGGGGGATGGCCCGACTAATGATGCCAATGTGATGGGCTGGTTAAGTCGATTCTTTGTTAGCGCATTGATGCCTTTTTAAAGGGTAAAAGTTATGAAGTTCAGAGTATTTATTGCATTCGCATTATTAGTGAGTTCAGGCCTTGCCTGCGCCGAACGGGTTAAAGATCTGGCCTCCATTGCTGGCGTGCGTAGTAACCAATTAATTGGTTATGGATTGGTGGTGGGTCTCAATGGCACGGGCGATAAGACAAAGTTCACCGGACAAAGCCTAAGAAACATGTTAGTGGAGATGGGTATTAATATCCCACCGGGCACTGACCCTAAAAGTAAAAACGTGGCGGCCGTGTCTGTACATGCCGATTTACCGCCGTTTGTTAAGCCCGGTCAAACCATTGATATTACTGTTTCTTCATTGGGTGATGCCAAGAGTCTTCGTGGTGGCAGTTTATTAATGACCCCATTAAAAGGGGCTGATGGACAAATCTATGCTATGGCACAAGGTAATCTGATTGTTGGTGGCTTTGGTGCTGATGCTGCTGATGGCTCACGGTTAACGGTCAATATTCCGAGTGCGGGTCGGGTACCTAACGGTGCGACGGTTGAGCGAGCAGTCAGAAATGCATTGAATGTGGGGGATTCTATTATTCTGAATCTACACAGTCCCGATTTCACCACGGCCAGTCGATTAAGTGATGCCATTAACCATACATTAGGCAAAAATACGGCGTTTTCGATGGATGCGTCTTCGGTCAAAGTGAACGCGCCGCGCGATCCTAATCAGCGTGTTCCATTTATGTCCTTAATCGAGAATTTAGAGTTGAATCCAGGTGAAGCACCTGCCAGAGTTGTGGTGAACTCACGTAGTGGCACGATTGTCATCGGGCAGCATGTGCGGGTGAGCCCTGCTGCTGTAACGCATGGTAATTTATCGGTCACTATCTCTGCTAACCCAGAAGTCAGTCAGCCAGAACCTTTTTCGCAAGGACAGACTGTCGTAACACCTAACTACAATATTAATATTACTGAAGAAAATAGCCGGATGTTTGTCTTTAATCCGGGTGTATCGCTGGATGAAATTGTACGTGCGGTGAATCAGGTTGGCGCGGCGCCTGGTGACTTAGTGGCTATCCTTGAAGCATTGAAGCAGGCCGGGGCACTTAAGGCTGACTTAGTGGTTATTTAGTTATGGCTTATGAGTCGAATATTGCCCGTTCAGCGGTTGATTTTCATGGTTTGAATCAACTACGTGAACAAGCGGTAAAAGATGTTGATAGTCAGCAAACCTTGAAGCAGGTTGCTGGTCAGTTTGAGTCATTATTTATCAATATGATGCTGAAGTCGATGCGTCAGGCAAGTCTAGGTGACGGGGTATTTGACTCATCCCAAAGCAAAATGTATCAGGATATGGCCGACCAACAACTTGCTTCTGATCTATCTACGCGTGGTGGGCTCGGACTACAGGAAGCAATTATCCAACAGTTGGGGAGTTATCAGCTCCAGTCAGCTCAGCCAGCCAAAACGGGCCAGAGCTATAGTTACGACACAGTAACGATAAGACCTGCTCTTGCTAAAAAAGTAAACGAGCTGATGTTAAAGCAGATACGTGATATTCACGCTGAAAACATCGACACAGATTCGACAACAGAATTGAAAGATATTGGTGCCGTGGTCTTTGACTCACCTCAAGATTTTGTAAAAACACTCTGGCCATATGCACAACAGGCTGCAGATAAAATTGGTGTTGCACCTGAGGTAATTTTATCTCAAGCCGCTTTAGAAACAGGCTGGGGCAAGTATGTTCTCAAAGATAAGGCTGGAGAAACAAGTTTCAATCTCTTCAATATCAAGGCTGGTAAAAGTTGGACTGGTGATAGTGTCAGTAAAGTGGCACTCGAATATCGTGATGGTAAGGCTTATAACGAAGCGTCTCAGTTCCGCTCTTATGAGTCATATCAGGATAGTTTCAATGACTATATTGAGTTTCTGCAAACTCAGCCTCGCTACCGTGATGCATTAAAACACACGGGTAATGCTGATGCCTTTGTTGAACAATTGCAAAAAGCCGGCTTTGCAACCGACCCTAATTATTCCGACAAAATTAAACGTATTATGAATAGTGACATTCTGGCACGAATTTCGCTGGAGTCAGACCATGCATAATCACGCTGACGAGTTAAGGAGCATGCCATGAGTCTGCTAGGGATTGGGACATCGGCATTATTAACGGCCCAAGGTAATTTATCGACGACCAGTCATAACATTAGTAATGTTAATACTGAGGGTTACACACGCCAGCGTGCTGACCAAGCGACACGTACGCCTGATTATAAAGGGGATATCTATTTTGGTACGGGTGTTCAGATAACGTCCGTCGAACGCGTATATGACACGTTTCTCGCGAGTCAGGTCAGAACTTATACAGCGCAGGAAGCCGCCCAGAGAAGCTATCTCAGTTATTCTCAACAGGTGGATGATCTGCTTGGCTCAGAAGACTTGGGCTTGAGTACAGGTATCAGTCAATTCTTCAATGCGGTGAATGAGGTAGCAAACGATCCGACATCGATTGCTGCCAGACAATTAATGCTGACTCGTGGTGAGTTGCTAGCGAATCGTTTTAATACCATGGATTCACAGCTGACTCAGCTGGATGAGCAAGTGGATTACGATATTACTGTTGCTGTAGATGACATCAATAATTTATCGAAAAGTATTGCCGAGCTAAATGCTGCGATCACTGCCGCTAGTGGTGCTGGTGGTACGCCAAATGATCTGATGGATAAGCGTGACAAACTGATTACGGATCTTTCAGAGATCGTCTCAGTGAATGTGATCGAACAGTCGAATGGTACGACAAATATTTTGATTGGTAATGGGCAAGCCTTAGTCGCTGGTACGAAAAGTATGACTCTGACTACGGTGACCGATACCTCCACGACCCCACCAAGATTAGGCATTGGCTATGGTGATAGCAGTACTAATATCACCAGTCAATTATCAGGAGGCACCTTAGGCGGAGCTTTGGAGTTTCGTGACACGATTATCGATGATGTCAGGGCTGAACTTGATGTGTTGGCTCAAGCGGTGGTGGAAGGCTTTAATGCTGTCCATAACAATACAACCAATATTGCCAATGGTGGGCAGGGATCGGTTGATTTAGATGGTAATGATGGCGGCGACTTCTTTGATCCGGCAAATATTACCGCCGCCACTATTTCAGTGGCAATAAGCGATCCTCGTGCCATTGCCGCCTCATCAAAGTTTGATGCGGCAACAGGCACTGTGAATATTTCTGGCTCAGGTAATAATGAAAACGCATTAGCCTTGGCTAACTTAGAGACAGATAAAACATTAGTCACTATCGCGCCTGGTGTGACTCGTTCGCTATCAGAAGGTTATGCCGTGTTGGTTTCAGATGTGGCCACACGTACACAGCAAGCGGAAGCCAGTCAGGAAACACAACTTGCGTTGTTACAACAAACAGAACAGCGCTTTGATGCGGTTGGTGGAGTTAATCTGGATGAAGAAGCTGCACAGCTCATCAAGTTCCAGCAAGCCTATCAGGCTGCTTCTCAGATTATTATCGTGTCCAACACGATTTTTGATTCGCTGATTAATGCTGTTTAGGAGATTATCATGAGAATTTCGACATCCTATATTCAACAGCAAAGTGTGGACACCATGCTTGCCCAGCAGAAACAGTTGGCAGATACACAGTTACAAGTCTCCACCGGCCAGCGAATTCTAAGGCCCTCTGATGACCCGGTAGCCGCGGTAAAGTCACTCAATTATGAGCGTGAAGTCAGCATTAATGAGCAGTATCAGGCGAATGCAGATGTGGCGAACAATAAGCTCAATGCGGCTGAAAATGCCTTAACCAGTGCGACGGATATTATTCAACGGATTCGCGAACTCGCAGTTCAGGCGCTGAACGATACCAATGATGCTAATGCCAGAACAGGTATTGCGGAAGAAATTGATGAGTTGAATAAATCGTTGGTCAGTCTCGCGAACACGACCGATGCTAACGGCGAGTTTTTATTTTCTGGTTATCAATCTTTCACACAAGCATTCGATACCACAACATTTGCCTATGGTGGCGATAGCGGTCAACGCAGTATGCGTGTAGGAAGTGATTACTCAGTCGAAGCAACTTTTCCCGGAGATGAGCTATTTGTTATCACTAACGCTGATAGTTCAACACAAGCCATTTTTCAGACGATCGATGAATTTTCAACCGCGCTAAAAGCTAATACTATCGGTACAGCACCTAATAATGGTGAATTCTTAGATAATATGTCGACAGCCATTGATTCATTAACTACAGCAAGAACCGCTGTTGGCGCTCGAATCAATTCTATTGACCAGCAACGCAGCATTAATGAAGACAGTCTGACCAGCCTTGAAACCAGTCTGACTAAATTAAAAGACTTGGATTATGCGGAAGCCATTTCACGTTTAAACTCGCAAACGACCGGCTTACAAGCGGCTCAACAAGCCTATGTCAAAGTGCAAGGACTGTCCCTGTTTAACTTTTTATGAAACACTGACATAACTCTAACTATTGTCAGTTATAAAATATGAAGGCAGTGATTCTGGCTGGTGGCTTAGGTACTCGAATTAGCGAAGAGTCTATAAATAAGCCAAAACCAATGATAGAAATAGGTGGTAAACCTATTCTCTGGCATATTATGAAAATCTATTCACATCATGGTGTGAATGATTTTATTATCTGTTGCGGTTACAAGGGCTATTTGATTAAAGAGTATTTTGCGAATTACTTTTTGCATATGTCGGACGTCACCTTTGATATGCAAAATAATAAAATGCATGTACATGAAGCCCACGCCGAGCCATGGAAAGTGACGTTGGTTGACACTGGTGATGATAGTATGACCGGTGGTCGTATCAAGCGTATTGCTGAATACGTCAGTGAGGATGAGGCCTTTTGTCTGACTTATGGTGATGGTGTCAGTAACGTCAACATCAAGAATTCTATTCGTTTTCATCAAGAGCAGGGGAGACTAGCCACTGTCACGGCAGCCTATCCTCAAGCAAAGTTTGGTGCTCTTGATATTGAAAATGATCAGGTCATCAAGTTTCAGGAAAAACCGAAAGGTGACAATGGTATGGTCAGTGGTGGTTTTTTTGTTTTATCACCCAAAGTCATTGATTACATCGAAGGTGACCATACAAGTTGGGAGTCAAGCCCAATGGAGCAGTTGGTAAAAGAACAGCAACTATCAGTGTTCAAACATACTGGTTTCTGGCAACCCATGGACACGCTTCGTGATAAGCAACACCTTGAACAACTCTGGCAGTCAGGTCAGGCACCATGGAAAGTCTGGTGATTGCTCCCTCTTTCTGGCAAGGAAAATCTGTTCTGGTTACCGGGCATACTGGGTTTAAAGGATGTTGGCTCAGTCTATGGTTGAATGAATTGGGGGCTAACGTCACGGGTTATGCTTTAGCTCCGGCGACAAATCCTTCCATGTATGACTCACTTGCTCTAGATGACGAGTTGGATTCGATAGTTGCCGATATCAGCGATCTGGCTACTTTATCTGTGACCATCAAGACATTACAGCCAGACATTGTCTTTCATCTGGCTGCACAATCATTGGTTAAACCTTCCTATGATGACCCCGTAAATACCTATCAGACGAATGTGATGGGCACAGTTAATGTTCTGGAAGCAGTACGACATTGTCCTTCTGTGAAAGCTGTGGTGATCGTCACCTCTGATAAATGTTACGAAAATTATGAGTGGTCATGGCCTTATCGTGAAAACGACCGACTGGGTGGGCATGATCCATACAGTAATAGTAAAGGCTGTGCAGAGCTGGTCACGGATTCATACCGTAAATCCTTTTTTGCCGATAATAAAACGGCCATTGCAACGGCACGTGCAGGTAATGTCATTGGCGGTGGTGACTGGTCTGACTATCGATTATTGCCAGATTTGATTAAGGCAAAACAAAACACACAGCCATTAGAAATCCGGCATCCCGCCGCGATTCGTCCTTGGCAGCATGTTTTAGAGCCATTATCAGGGTATCTGCAATTGGCACAGCAATTGTGTGAAAGCGGCGTCGATGTGGCAGAAGCCTGGAACTTTGGTCCGGTACAGGAAGATATTAAACCGGTCCATTATCTTGTTGAACAAGCACAGAAAAAGTGGTCCAGCTTTGAATGGTATAGTCCGTCACAGAATGAACATCATGAAGCCAATATACTCATGCTGGATTGTTCTAAAGCACGACAAAAACTGGGATGGCAACCTGTCTGGCGAATCGATGACGCTTTATCAAAAACGTTTGACTGGTATGATGCCTTTTATTCCGGAAAAGAGATGCGTGAATTCAGTTTGCAACAGATTCAGCAATTTGTTCAGGCGGCCAAACCTCAGTTATTCAAAGCATGAATCCATTACATACACCTCACACTGAATCTTCATCGATCGCCTTAACTATTGGCGATATTTGTGTCGTTAATAAAGCGGGAATGTCACCCACGTTATGTGTTGTGGTGGCTATAGAAAATGCCACTATTGAATGTTATGAAATACTGGCATTTACCGATGATGTCTCAGACCTTGATATATTTGTTTTTGACGATGATAGTGTTAATGGTTCAGCTCAATATTTGGACTTACGTTTTCCGATCTTTGTCGGTTCACTTGATGTGGCTAGCCATCAGGGTAAAATTTCAACATTAAATCTCGAAAGACTTTTGCGGGCATTGGTGCAACGTCAGGTAAAACGTTACAGTCAAACTAAATTTCTGCACAAAGACTTTTTGCCTGGAAGCACTGCTGTTCCAGTGTCTGGCAAGGTCATGGATTCAAATGATATTGAGCATCTGGTTGATGCCTCATTGGATGGCTGGCTGACTACCGGTCGTTTTAATGCCCAGTTTGAAAAAGCGCTTGCTGAATTTATTGGTGTCAAACATGTGCTGACAGTGAACTCCGGTTCATCAGCCAACTTGTTGGCATTAACTGCACTGACTTCACCTAAGTTAGGTGATAAAGCATTACAAAAAGGCGATGAAGTGATTACTGTGGCGGCGGGTTTCCCGACGACAGTGAATCCTATTTTACAAAATGGTTTAGTGCCGGTTTTTGTTGATATTACCTTGCCTTCCTACAATATTGATGTCAGTCAGCTTGAGGCGGCGTTATCTGATAAAACCCGAGCCATTATGATGGCTCATACATTAGGAAATACGTTCAATATTGATGCTGTTGTGCGTTTTGCACGTCAACACAACCTTTGGTTAATCGAAGACTGTTGTGATGCTCTGGGGACCACCTATGCACCTTCTGTAGAATTAACAGATTATCGTGGTCAGCCCATCGCCATAAATGAGCCCCGACATGTCGGTACCTTTGGTGATATTGCTACCTTAAGTTTTTATCCGGCTCATCATATTACGATGGGAGAGGGTGGAGCTGTTTATACCAATAATGGCCAACTGAAACTGATTTTGGAGTCATTCCGTGACTGGGGCAGAGACTGTTTTTGTGAGCCAGGCCAGGACAATACATGCAAAAAGCGCTTTAGTTATCAACTAGGGCAGTTGCCCTGTGGTTATGACCATAAATATACCTATTCTCATCTTGGTTATAATCTGAAAATTTCTGATATGCAGGCCGCTGTGGGCTTGTCACAGTTAGCTAAAGTCACAGGGTTTATTGAGAAAAGAAAAGCCAACTTCCAACGTCTGTACACAGGCTTGTCTTCGCTAAAGGATTATTTGCTACTGCCTGAAGCAGAGAACAATGCTGATCCGTCTTGGTTTGGTTTTGCTATTACTTTAAAGCAGGGTAATCGAGCTGACTTTATTCAGTATCTTGAACAACACAAAATCGCCAATCGATTAGTATTTGGCGGTAATCTCATCAAACAACCTTATTTTGAACAGCAAAGCTATCGTAAAGTTGGAGAATTAACGGTCACCGATCAGGTCATGAATGATTCTTTATGGATCGGCGTATTCCCTGGGCTGTCTGATGAGATGATTGATTACATGATCGATACCATCCAATCTTATTTCAAAGTGTGAGCGATGACTGACAAAACAACGATGTATCAAAAGTTATTCGTACTGGAAATGGCCAACAATCACCAAGGTGATTTAGCCCATGGCAAACAAGTCATTCAGCAGATGAAACAGGTGTGTGATGATTTCCCTTTCCAGTTTGCCTTTAAACTGCAGTACCGTAACCTGAAAACCTTTATTCATCCCGATTATCGCGACAGACAAGATATTAAATATGTTAAACGGTTTCGTGATACGGAGCTGGATGAAACCCAGTTACTAGAACTAAAACAAGCTATTGATGATGCCGGTTTTATTTCCATGTGTACGCCTTTTGATGAAGATTCTGTTGATTGGATTGAGCGACATGGTTTCGACATATTAAAAATCGCATCCTGCTCTTTGACAGACTGGCCGTTACTAGAGCGCATTGCCCAATCCTCTTTGCCATTGGTGATGTCTACAGCCGGTGCCACGATGGAAGAGATTGAAAATGTCGTTCAGTTTTTTTTACATCGCCACAAACAATTAGCGGTGATGCACTGTGTTGGCGAGTATCCAACGCCAAGACAAAATTTACAGTTGGGTCAAATTAGTCTATTAAAACAACGATTTCCTGAGGTGACCGTCGGCTATTCAACCCATGAAGACCCAAATGAGACAGAAGCCGTGAAAATGGCCGTCGCCATGGGCGCACAGCTATTTGAAAAGCATGTTGGGGTAGGTGAGCTCAATGCTTATTCAGCGAACCCTGAACAAGTCAGACAATGGTTACTCTCAGCGCAAGAAGCTTATGCCATGCTTGGTCTTGAGGGAGAGCGTGTGGCGGTGACAGAGACAGAATTAACCACACTGAACTCATTACGCCGAGCGGTGTTTGCTAAACAAGACCTCACTGCTGGCAAAGCATTGCAAACAGAAGATTTTTACTTGGCGATTCCAAGTCAACCCGGTCAATTATTAGCCAACGACTTATCCAAATATAAACAGTTTGAGTTAAAAGCGGCAGTAAAGGCTAATGAACCTTTATTACTCGAGCAGTTAGAAATCACCGATACCCGTGACATGGTTTCAGCTTCACTATCTAAAGTGTGTGCTTTATTACGTGACGCCGGCATTGCTATTGCTGATGGCGTGAACTGCCAGTTATCGCATCACTATGGCATTGAGAAGTTCGAAGAAACAGGTGCGACCATTATTGATGTGGTTAATCGTGAGTACTGTAAAAAGATTCTGGTGTTATTGCCGGGACAAAATCATCCTGTGCATGCTCATCATAAAAAAGAAGAAACCTTCAATGTGTTGAGTGGCGAACTGCAACTGCAGTTGGGTGATGAACAAGGAACCATCAAAGCCGGCGAAATGGTCACCGTTGAACGCGGAGTTAAACATGCTTTCAGTAGTGAAACCGGGGCGATATTTGAAGAATTGTCGACGACACACTATACCGATGATTCTTATTACGATGATAAAACCATTAATCAAAACAGTCGCCGCAAAACGAATCTGATCTTTCGTGCTGACTGGCTAACTATGGAGTGGGCATGAGCCAACAACGCGTTGCTGATTATATTTTTGCCCGAGTTGCCGAATCAGGCGTTAAAGAGGTTTTTTTATTGCCGGGCGGTGGGGCTATGCATTTGGTGGACGCACTCGGACAAAATCCTGATATCACATTTATTCCTACCCATCATGAACAAGCTGCAGCAATAGCTGCTGAAGCCTACTCTCGTGTGAATGAAACACTTGGAGTGGCGTTAGTTACTACCGGGCCGGGTGCGACCAATGCGTTGACTGCTGTAGCGGGTGCCTGGATTGAGTCTGTGCCTTTGTTGATAATCTCAGGGCAGGTGAAACGGGCTGATATGAAAGCCGACAGTGGTGTAAGGCAAATGGGGCCTCAGGAAGTTGACATCGTGTCGATGGTTAAACCCATTACCAAATATGCCATCACCGTTGATGAGCCTGAGAACATTGGCCTTTATCTTGATAAGGCTCTACATGAAGCGATGGCAGGACGAAAAGGCCCTGTCTGGCTGGATGTGCCTTTGGATGTACAAGCCAGTTTAATTGAGCCGGAAGAGCTAGCCCGTGATGAATCGAATACAGACACTGAGTCAGACTGTTCACTTGAGCTGGATGAAGTTATTCAACTCATTCAGCAGGCAGAGCGTCCTATTATTCTAGCAGGTCATGGTATCCGTCTATCAGGTGCGGCTGAAGCATTCAAACAGCTCTATGAGAAAACCGGTATTCCGGTATTAACGACCTGGAATTCACTGGATCTGATTCCATACGAACATCCATTATGTGCCGGCCGTCCCGGTTCTGTGGCACTCAGACCGGCAAACTTTGCCGCCCAGAATTGTGATTTGTTAATTAGTATTGGTGCCCGTTTGGATAATGTGGTCACCGCGCACAATCCGCAAAATTTTGCCCAATATGCCGACAAAGTGATTGTCGATATTGACGCGTCTGAATTAAAAAAACATCAGTTGCCAAAAGCAAGATTGATTCAGGGCAATGCCAAAACTTTTATCGAACAACTGAATACTGAACTACCAGAGCTTAAAACTGACTATTCGGATTGGATTAATAAAATAGCCGATTGGAAACAACGCTATCCACGCTGTGATGGTGAAATATTTCCAGAGCAAGGTGAAATTAGTCATTATCATTTTATCGATCGTTTATCTGCTCTCACTAAAGCCAATGAGCTTATTATTACTGGCAGCTCAGGGCTGGCAGTGGAAGTCTTCTACTCTACCTTTGTGAATAAACCCGGCCAACGTATTTTTCTCACCTCGGGTTTAGGCTCGATGGGCTATGGTTTGCCCGCGGCGATTGGTGGTTGTCTGGCCTCAGGCAGAAAGCCCGTTGTCTCGGTAGAAGGTGACGGAAGCTTGCAGCTCAATCTGCAAGAACTAAGTACCTTGAAGTCACTCAACCTGCCTATTCGAATGTTTGTGATGAACAATAATGGCTATGCCTCCATTCGAAATACTCAGCGCAATTATTTTGATGAACGCTATGTTGCGACAGGACAAGAAGCCGGTTTATTGATACCGGATTTGGTTAAACTGGCTGAAGCAATTGATCTAGATGCTGTTCGAATAAGTGATGCTAGCGAACTGGATGAAAAAATTCACTATGTGCTCAATCATCCTGGCCCGATTCTTTGTGATGTCACTATCATTAAAGACGAAGCGTTATGGCCAAAAGTATCCGCTATCCCTCAAGCGAATGGTTCAATGGTTTCCATGCCTTTGGAGGATATGTCACCTTTGTTATCTATGGAGCAGCTTCATAAAGAAATGTTAGTTCCCGTTTCTCCTAATTCAACCTTAGTTGAACGCCGCTAGTGATGTTGTCTTCTATTCAAGAATCAAAAAAACCATGAGTTTACACTGTCGAGTTTGTGATGCGGCACTTAGTGCCACTCCGTCGCTGAGTTATTGTGGTATGCCAAAATCTGCCCAGTATTTTCCTGATGAATTCAATGTTGGCAATGATTCTGGTGTCGATTTGCATGTATATGAGTGTGGCGCCTGCGGTTTGATCCAGCTAAGTGCTGAGCCTGTCAGTTATTATCGGGAAGTCATAAGAGCGGCATCGGTTTCGTCTGAGATGGCCGCTTTTCGTCGTGCTCAATTTACAGACTGGGTTGAAAAGTACCAACTGCATCAGAAAAAAGTGTTAGAAGTTGGCTGTGGCAGAGGTGAATATTTAGAGATTTTGGCACAAACAGGTGTTGATGCCTACGGTGTTGAATATGGCGAACTAGCCTCAGAGCATTGCCAATCTCAGGGACTAAATGTCGAAACACTATTTCTTGAAGACCGGCTTACCAGAGTTGCTGCTTACCCGTTTGATGCTTTTGTCATGCTCAACTTTTTAGAACATTTGCCATCTCCTGTTCATTCCTTACAAGCGATTGCTGACAACCTCAAAAGTGATGCGATTGGACTTGTTGAGGTACCAAACTTTGAGATGATAATAGAGCAGGAGCTTTTTTCAGAGTTTATACCTGACCATCTGTCTTACTTTACTAAAGAAACGTTGATAACTACGCTCAATTTAGCTGGTTTTGAGGTGTTGTCTTGTCAGGCGGTATGGCATGAATACAATCTTTCAGCTGTGGTTAGAAAACGTGCCAGCAAAAACCTAAAGCGGTTTGAATTGTTTCAGCATGATCTAAAGCGACAACTCGATCACTACATCAACACTTTTCCCTCCAATTCTGTTGCTATATGGGGGGCAGGCCATCAGGCTTTGGCCATTATGGCGTTGGCCGATCTCAGTGGTAAGATTCGTTTTGTAGTGGATTCAGCTACATTCAAACAAAATAAATTAACACCAGCTACCCACATCCCTATCACCGCCCCAGCAAAATTAGAGCAGGAACCCATCTCGGCCATCATTATCATGGCAGGTAGTTTTTCGGATGAAATTTACACGATTCTGAAAACGATGAGATTGAATAATCCTGGTATTGCCGTGGTTGATGGTGCCAAGTTGAAAATTCTGGAGTAATGCAGTGACTGTACTGAAGAATAAAAAATATATTTTCTTTGATTTTGATGGCACGTTGGTAGATTCGGCTGCCTGTATCCTATCGAGCTATGAATTTGTGATGCAGACTTTTGATATGAAGCCCAAGGTCAAGATTGAACAAGGCATTATCGGACCCCCCCTTCCTGAGACGATGAAAATGCTTGTGGGTGACGTTTCTGAAAAAACATTGAGTGAAATGACTCAGTGCTTTAAGGAAAGGTATGACGCCATAGTTGAAAAAGAGACGCTTTCCTATTCTGGTATTGAGGCTGTTTTAAATCAATTGAAAGCCTGTCATAAAAAACTATTTATAGCCACGAATAAGCGAACAGAGCCGACCTTTAGTGTGATAAACGAACTTAACTGGAATAGTCTGTTCGAATCGATACAGTGTGTTGATATGTTACCCAAAGAGCAGCAGAGTAAAACCAAGTTGTTATCAAATATGTTGCACGAGTACGAGGTAGAACCTTCCCAAGCTGTATATATTGGTGATCGCACAGATGATCAGATCGCAGCATTGTCAAATCAGGTTGATTTCGTTGCCGTGGCATGGGGATATGGTGATTGGTCAGGTTATGACGGCGTCTGTCTGTCGCAAGTAAATGCTCTTACTTCTTTACTTGAAGACGACTGAGCGGGAAGTCGAGAAAGCGAATTTTGAAGAAAGTATTAATTACTGGCGGCAATGGTTTTATTGCGAGAAGTCTTGCTCGTGAATTTGTAGAAAAATACGATTTAACAGTCTGCTCTAGGAAGGAGCTGGACTTACTCAACGCTAATCATGTTTCAGAATTTCTTCGGCATCATCATTTTGATGGCATCATCCACACTGCTACCTATGATGCTGCTCCAAAGGGGTCAAAAAAGGACCCTTCGATGGTTCTCGAATACAACTTGAGGATGTTCACAAATCTTGTTCGCTGCGAGCATGACTACGGAAAGCTACTTTATTTCGGTTCAGGCGCAGAGTTCAGTCGCCCTCACTGGATACCAAAAATGCGTGAGACGTACTTTGATCAACATGTGCCTGAGGACCAATATGGTTATTCGAAGTACTTAATGACCAAAATTGCAGAAGCAAAAAGCCAAATTATCAACTTGCGTTTGTTTGGTGTGTTTGGGGAGCTAGATGATTGGCGTTACCGGTTTCTTTCAAATATTTGTTGTCACGCAATAAAAAATCAATCGATTACCGTGCAGCAAAATGCAAAAGTAGATTTTCTTTACATTAAAGACTTAAGCAAAATCGTCCAGTGGTTTGTTGAGCATCAGCCACAGCACTCGGTATACAACATATGTTCTGGAATGGCTCATGAGTACGCTGAGTTGGCAGGGAGTGTAGCGAAACTCGCGTCATCAGAACAGATTGATATTGTTATCCATAACCAACAGATTCGACATGAGTATAGTGGTGACAATAGTCGTCTATTAAAAGAAATACCGGATCTCAAATTAACACCAATACAAACTTCACTGAGCTCACTTTTGCAGTGGTATCAAGCGCACCAAGATGAGATTGACCCACGTCAATTTCATTATTGAATTAATGTTAAGATGAATCTAGTCGATATAATTTGTATTCAATGATTATTTCTAATCAATCAACTCCAATACCGAGAAGAAAATATGCTTACACCAGCTGAACAAGCGAAAAGGAGTGATCTTCGAGCAAGAAAGCCCTACATCGCAGACAAACTGGCAAATATCAAAAATATGGAAGAGCGGGGAGAAATCAGTCCCATCATTAGGCTGGAAAAAAGTTACTTGTGTAATTTCCAATGCTCACATTGCTCTGCTGAGTACTACATGGATAGACATTTAGAAAAAGTGCTCCATGTCCAGGATGAGCGTGAAAAAATTGATTTAGCGTTTATTAGAAATTTATCAAAACAAGCAGATGAATTGGGTTTAGCTCGTTTCGTTATCACTGGTGGCGAACCTTTAGTGATGCGTGATCTGGATGAAGTGGTTGAAGCGATAGATCCGGATAAACATTATGTCATTTTAGATACAAATGGCTGGTTTTTAGATGATGCAAAAGCCCAACACCTCAAGGCTATTGGTGTAGAGAAAATTCAACTTTCTCTCGATAGTTTCATAGAAGAAGAACACGATTCATTCAGAAATAAAAAAGGCTCGTACAAGCGAGTGATGCGGGCAATTGATGCCTCATTGAATGCCGGTCTGAACTTGCTATTATCAACCGTACTCATTAAAGGTCGTGTTCACACACAAGAATTTATTGATTTGTGTGAGTTCTGTACAGAAAAAGGTGTGGGGTTATATGTATCGTATGCGAAGCCAACGGGGTCGTGTACAGAACATCCTGAGTTTGTCATCACTAAAGAAGATGCTGATCGTGTTAGAGAGCTTGAGAAAAAATATTCTGTGTTCACCCACATGACACCTTCATACGGCTCATACAAAGGCTGCATCACGGTAAAAGGCATAATAACGGTGACATCAACAGGGGAGATTACACCTTGCCCTTACATTGATTTTTCCATCGGTAATTTAAAAGAGACTTCATTAAAAGATATTTTGGATCGAGGTATGCGAAATCCATGGCTTGGCCCTCATCGCCCTGATTGTCTCATTGGTGAGGATGAAAAATTTATTCGTATTCACACAGAAAAAACAGCAAACGCCAAATTTCTGCCGCTTCCTTGGGGTGAAGGATTTTCAGATAACGACTCATTGTTTGATTAATCTAACTTGTCTGTTTAATCAGACTCTTATGACCATAGGTATGAAGTTTGCTTAAGTTGGTAGCAAACAAAGGCACTAGTCTAATCGGAATAGGTAATGACCATATTGAATTCGCAACTTTCATCACAGCTTTTAGATACCAAAGAATGCTTCGATATTCATGGTCGATGTCTTCCTGGCAGCATACAAGCTCAAGCCCATAAAAAAACAAGACGTTACTTTATCTTAGATACACCGGAAATTGATTTACAGCAGATATACTATCGCCATCAAAGTGTTTTTGACATTGAGAAGGTGTTGGCATTTTCGGCCTTTGAGAATAAAGTAAATGCTATTAAAGCCTCCATTGCTAAGCATTCGAGCATGGAAAACATACTAAATGGACCAGCGATTCCTTTTATTCTTCCTCAGCTTCATCAGAATGATATTGGGCAAGAACTGGAACAGCGTTTTTTGCCAGCCATAGCCCAGATTTTTTCAGATAACCTTCCCGACTCTGACTTTACGAATCATGTTGAAGAGTCTTTAGTGGCTAAACTCACACCAGCTGCATCTGGACGGCAGCAGTATTTACTTAACAATGTAAGAGAGTCTGCAGTTGTAGGGTTGTATTTTCCTTGCTTGTTAGGCTTTTCTGTTGAGGCCGCGAGGCAGCAAATTGAATTATTTCCTGAGAATTTTCTTTTGTCCGGAGCCTATGACACAACAGCAGCTTTTATTTCGGTGCCAGAGTTATTGTTCAGGAAAGATGGTTATCCTCCGCTATTATGGTTAGCTGGTATGGAGACGGATAATCCCAAAGCGAATTATCATTTTGAAGCGTATGGTTATAACTTAACGTTTAATAAGCGACCTCATTTTAATCAGACGGCAGAATATTGGGCTTCTGGTATCACTGTGCTGGAATGAAAACAACATTAACTCTGATAATAATAAACAGTAAAACACGTATTTTGCTGCACTACGAAAGGCAATGGCTATGAAAGTATTATTTTCGAATCCTCCATGGTACAAAGAAGCCACACCAGAGACGCCTGGCTGGCGAGGCGTAAGAGCTGGTTCCCGCTGGCCACATACTTTTCAAGTGCATTCGCACACAGTTGTAGATGGCATCATTCAGGAACATATCGGAGGCTATTTACCCTTTCCTGTCTGGCTAGCTACTGGCGCAGCCTATGCGAAGCGAGAAGGGTTTGAGACAGTTATTCGTGATTCGCTTTCAATGGGTGAAACATTTGATAGTTTCTATCAGTTCATCAAAGAAAGCCGACCTGACTTCATCGTTATCGAGAGCTCAACCCCAACTGTAAAAACCGATCTCAAGATCGTGAGTCGGATCAAGACGCTGCTTCCTGACGTCAAAGTAGCGTTTACAGGACTTCATACCGAGTTTGAAGATGAAACGTTTTTGGAACAAAACCCGGTTATCGATTTCACCATTTATGGTGAATACGAAACAACCGTAATCCAGCTTTTATGCGCGCTCAGAGACGACCGCTCATTGGAAGATATTCCTGCGTTGATATACAGGGATAATGGAAAAATACATCGAAATGAAGCTGAAAAGGAATCAGAACAAGAAGTGTCTGAGACTATCGAAGTAAGCCAGGTGAAAAAAAATGAGTATGGCAGATTGCCAGACCTTTCCACTATGCCTTGGGCTGAACGTGAAGGCTTACCAAACCTGAATTATTTTGATGGTGTATGTGGACTTGAGCGCCCTCAATTGCAGTTAATGGCTACACGTGGTTGCCCTTACGGCTGTATTTTTTGCGCATGGCCGCAAATGTTATTCCGTAGTCCTCGTTATCGCATGCGCACGACTGACGATGTCATAGAGGAAATTAAAGCAAATCTAGAAAAGGTGCCTTACAAGAGTATTTATATCGATGATGATACGGTAAATATCAATAAAAAGTTTGTACTTGAGCTAGCCGCTAAGATGAAGTCTTCTGGTATTGGTAATCGTATCCCATGGTCAACGATGGGTAGAGCCGATTTGATGGACAGGCAGACATTGGAAGCGCTAAAAGATGCTGGATTATTCAGTATTAAATATGGTGTAGAGTCAGCCGAGCAGGGAATCCTAGATGAAATTGATAAACGGATGAATGCCGAAAAAAATATTGAGATGATCAAGCTGACATCAGAGCTGGGTATTCGCGTACATCTCACGTTCACATTTGGTTTACCTAGTGATACAGCTGAAACTATTGAGAATACAATTGATATGGCTTGTGGCTTGCCGGCTGATACTGTTCAATTCTCTATTGCTACGCCATTCCCTGGGACAGAAATGTATCGTTTATACGATGAAAAAGGTTGGATCGTTTCCAAAGATTGGGATGATTACAATGGATCAACGGTAGCGGTCTCGAGAACAGAAAACTTCACTGCAAAAGAGCTTGAGGCTTATGTCAAAGAGGCATATCGACGTTTCGATCAAGCTCAGGTAGAAAGAGCGTTTCCGGCGGAAGAAGTCACCATAAAATTGAAACAAACGCTAAGTAATCTAAATAAGGGTGATAGCGTCGTTGTGATGCAGTCCTCACGTGTACATCTTACTCGTTGGATCATTACCTCTCTTGCGAAGTTAGGTCTGGATGTACATGTTTTAACACCTGTTCGATTTAAAGATGAATTTTCTCCCGTGCTATCAGAAGATAAGATTCATGCTTTCTCCGGTAATAGTCATTTTCTTAGTGACATGCTTAAGCCTGAGTTGGACGTGCTGAAAAACGATATCACCTTCAAAGGTGCTTTTATCCCATACACATTTGAGAATCGAGATGGGTATCAAGAGGTAGAGAGTGTCGCTTCATACTTGGCAGGCAACATTACCGCTGGTGTGAGCCGGCGTGGTCAGATTTTTTCGTATAACTCATGAGGGTATTGGCTATTGGAGCATTATGGGTTCCATATATACGAGAAAATTGGTTTGATGCACTTCAGGCAGTACTGGGTGAGCAAGTTATTTGTGTCAATGCTGCACCACTGTTGGTAAACAAAGAACGTTACTCGACTCAGCCTGAGAGTTTTCATTGTGCCTATATATACGACTTAATTCGTCGTGAGCATATTGACTACATATTCTTCTATCATGATTGGATTTTTGCTGATTACCCAGATACGTTTTTTGAAAAGATACGTTCAGCAGGAATCAAGATCGCTACCTTTCTTCCAGATGATGAGCCAGAGGTTTGGTACCAAAGAAACACACAGTTTGATCATCATTACGATGTGATTGCCTCTCACTCATCTCGTGGTGTAGAGAGAAGGAAGCAAAGTGGCTGGACAGATAGGGTGATATACCTGCCATGGGGCTACAATCAACGTCAATGCTATCGCTTGGATGATTCTCCGAAATCGATTGATATTGTCTTTTTCGGTAAACATAAAGTGAATGAACTTGATGACAAATCCTATTTAGAAGATGGACAGCAACGAGAAAAAATTCTTGAAGAACTAGCAACGCTTGCTAAGTCCCGTGGCTGGCTTTTTAAAATATTCGGCTATGGATGGGATAAACATCCAACACTTTCTGAGTATGCTGGTGGTGTGCCATCGCAGGAAGAGATGGTAAAAATCCTTAATTCAACAAAGATTGTTTTTAATCCTGCTTGGTCATCGGATGGAACTGATGCTGTTCAAACAAAACTTCGTCACTTCGAGGTGCCTGGCTGTGGAGCTTTCCAAATTACAAATACTAATTCGGAACTGGCAGAGCTTTATGAGCCGGATAAAGAGATCGTTTTCTATGATAATGATGAAGCTTTATTCTCAAAAGTAGAATATTTCCTCGAAAATAATAAAGAACGAGAACAGATAGCCGATGCGGCTTACCAGCGGAGTTTGGCTGAACATACCTTGGATAATCGTGTGGGCACCCTCTTTGACACAATGGAGAAGCTCTACCCATCAGAGAAGCAAACTTCACCATCAATACCTGATGTTGAAGTTATCTCGATTACCTCACAGCAAGCATTGCAGACATTTCAAAAGCAAATTAAAGATAAGACTGTGCAGTTTAGAGATGACCAGTGGATTCATATTCAAGCTGGCAGGTTCGACAAGCTCACTGTTTCCTACGCTACATTAAGTCCTTTTTTAAAGCGGTTTCCTGATCAGATACTCGAAGTCAGTAGCTATATTGATTTTGAAGGTAATCTCACCTACAACCCGCTTCAACCAAAACTGGTTGAGAAGCACTCTACCTTGCTTGATGGCGCTGTCGACGATGAAATTCTCTTTCCACTACTAGGTGATGAGAAGACCACAATCCTTCTTGGAATCAAGAAAAATGCCAAGATACATTTGTTGAACAACTACATTGTGCCAGGGCATAAACTTGAATCATTCTTGGATTATTTCTTTGATACAAGCAGTCAAGAGGAGCTGGCGACCATACCAACAGGTCGTATCGTCACTGAAGCTGTAATTTCAGTGCCTGAATATTTGAGTTCTGCATTTCCCTACATTGATAACTTTGAGTACGTAAAAAGGTTGAGAAGGTTGCTCCCTGTTTTTGCTAAACAAAACATGAGAGTGGTCATTTATGGTATCTCTGGAATGGGGCAGACAACACTCGATCTCATCAGTAATATCACTCCTAATCTGCAAATTATTGGCATCGTGGACCGTTCGCTAAAATCGAGTGCGTTTATGGGGATTCCTGTCTTTGCAATGACTGAGTTAGAGCAGGTTGATATGGATATTCTCATTTTGACAGCAGGTGCTTCAGGACCAAGTATTTATCAGGATATAAACTACTTAGAAGGAAAGGTATGCATCCTACCGTTATACGACCTAGCTCACCCTGTATGGAGCACAATGGGGCTATGAGTATTCTGTTAACGGGTGCCACAGGTTATGTCGGCCAACACATTAAAACGGCATTTGATAGCGAATGGCAGATTTTAGGTGTTAGCCAGCATGGTGATATTGACCAAAATATAGCCGCATGTGATTTGTCTGATGAACGTGCGGTTGTTGAGCTGGCACAGACTGTCTCTCCAGATGTGATTATTCACGCGGCGGGTGATAAGAATATACAGCGATGTGAGCGTGATCCTAGTCTGGCTTATCAGGCGAATGTGCAAACAACGCTCAATCTTATAAAAGCCTTTCCTGATGCAAAAATAATATATATTTCAAGTGACTATGTGTTTTCAGGTGACCGAGGTGGATATAGAGAAACCGATCCTATTTCTCCTCTGACAGTTTATGGGAAAACTAAGGCCTCAGCTGAACTGAATGGCTTAATCTTGAGCGACCAATTTTATGTCTTAAGACTAAGTGCACTTTATGACGGAGAAGCGACCTTCTTGAGATTTCTTCGAGAGCAGTTACAAAGCGGTAAAGCGGTCGACTGTTTTGATGATGCTTTCTACTCACCCACTTTTTATAAAGATTTCTTGAACGTTTTAGATAAACTCGTGATGACGCCAAAATTATCTAATCGGGTCTATCACGTCTGTGGACAGAGAATATCGCGATTTTTCTTTGCTAAGTTATTTGCCAGAAGTGCTGGTTTTGATGATGAATTAATTCTTCAAGCCAGTCGACTGCATGGTGAAGTGCCATTTTTATTCGGTGATTTGTCGTTAGAAAATACCATGACCTGTGAGTCACTTGATGTCACCATTGGCACGCATCATGCGTACCTGAACTCACTGGAGGTACTCGATGAAAATTCTATCGCCGTATCAAACCTTTGAAGATGAACGGGGTTATCTACTCGGTTTACTAAATCACTCTGAGTGGCAGGAAATTAACTTCTTGGAGACAAAGGCGGGTAATAAACGAGGAAATCATTATCACAAAAATACCCGGGAGTTTTTTTTCATCATTGAGGGACGTGGTGACATTGAAATAATTTCTGAAAGTAAGGGTAAGGAAGTTCACGAATTCAAATCACTTGATATCTTCATTATTGAGCCGATGGAAATCCACACATTTTATTGTCACGAAAATACAAAATGGATAAATGCGCTAACTATGAAGTTTGATGCTGATAACCCTGATATTCATATTCCTGAACGGTAATGCGTTTTAGTAGTAACTCATGTTCTGTATCAAAGCAGAGATAAGGAGAGAGAGATGGCAAATATTGCTAAAGAAGTGACTATTGAAAAGCGCACATCTATTCACACTCAAATAGCGATGCCGACTGATTTTCAAGTTCTACAAGTCGGAATCACAACACGGTGTAATCAAATTTGCGGTCACTGTCCAAGAGAGACCCGCTATGAGGGAATGTCTACGATGTCCTTACCTCAATTTGAGAGCTATCTGAGCCAGTTTAATTCAGAGAATTTTAATAGCCTCATTGTCAGTGACTTTGGGGAGATCACCATTGTGCCCAAAATTCTCGATTATCTAAGAGTGGCTAAGGAGCAAGGCTTTAGAGGTCGACACTTTGTTACCAATGCGACACGAAAGGATCCCAAATTCTGGCAAGCGGTTGCTGAAGAACAACTCGTCTCCTACATGATTATTTCACTGGAAGCGACTTCTGATCCTCTTTACCAGAGTATTCGTGGCCATACCTTTGAACATTTTAGAACTGTTCTAGGCCAGATTTCTGATGCTTTTCACGCTGTGACGCCTAAGATTCCATTTATTATGAATGCGGTGTGTATGAGAGAGAATCTCAGCGACTTGCCAGCTATTATCAGACTCGCAGTTGAAGTCGGCGCAAATGAGATGATTTTTGTGCATCTGAACCCTACAAACTATGCCAATATGAGTTCAGATAAGCTTTGTGTTGATGACCAACATCTAGACAGTTGTGATAGGGAAGAAGTACTTAATACTTTCAGAGAAGTTATTGCCATTGCAAAAGCGAGTAACATCAGATTGACATTGCCTGAAAAATTTCCTGAACTGACAGGCGATAATAACAAGGATAAAAAAGTCCCTTACCAGAAATATTCTCGCGAAGGGTTACGTTGTAATAGTCCCCTGAATTGGGTGCAAGTTGGTTTGAGTGGTGAGGTATACCCTTGTTGCCAAATGTCACAACGTTCAAGCATGGGCAATTTGAATGTAGAGTCTTTTGAATCTCTTTGGAATGGTCAAAAATATCAACGTCTTCTGGATGGATTAATGGAAGGGGGAGAGCCATTAGAAGTGTGTAAGCAATGTAACGTTTTTAACGGCAAGAATTTTTGATGGCAAGTCATTTCACCAGACTGGTCAGGGCTTATGGTAGACATGGTTACCAAGTTCGCACTGGTTTGAATCCTTATTACATGGATAACCCTGACGAGGGGTTTACTGCTCTGGTTAAGGATGGCGAGCTACTGAGTACAGGAAGAGGTATATCCTTTTCAGAAACGTTGTTTTTGGAAGAGCTTTTAAGTTTGGCAAGCAACATCAAAAATGTTCTAGTCATAGGTAATGCTTTTGGATGGAGCACCTTAATTACAGCAATGTGTCTTCCAAAGGCTAAAGTTGTCGCAATGGACGCGATGATTGAAGGACAGCAAGTTCTTGAAGGAAAGAAGCTGACCCTTGCCATAGCTGCAGAAGAAAAGCTAAACGTCGACGTTATTGATGCTTGCTCACCAGCTGACACTATGTCCACGGTTAACAAGCACTTGGGAGGAGAAGTAGATTTTGTCCTTATCGATGGTCTTCATGCTAACCCCCAGCTAATTAAAGATTTCTCAGAAGCGATCAAATTTGCTTCTTCAAATTGTCTCTTTTTTTGTCATGATGTCCTCAATTGGCATCTGTTAGAGGCCATTAATTTCATTGAGGAATCTTCTCGAGTTGACTCAGTTGTCATTCTTAATCGTCTATCATCAGGGCCAGCTGTCGCTTTCTGTTCCTCTCCTACATCGGAAATTGCTGAGCTAGTTGAGATGTATCATGACGCTACGGTCAATATTCCAGCGTATGTTTTTGAACACGGAGGCAATATTCATCATCCGGGGGAGCGTTTAGGCAAACGCTTAGCTCGTCAATATCATAACTCGATGATTGAGTATGTCCGTGCGACAGATAATCTATCACCACAAGAGATGACTGATATTTTATCTCAATGGTGTCAGTTCTATGACTCTAATCCGGAAGTTCACTTTAATGCTGGCGCATGTCTCATTGATCATCAACTATGGCAGGAGGCCTTACCGTATTTCTTGAAGGTTATTTCTCTCGATCCAGAATGGGCGGAAGCATATCATCACATTGCACGAATTTATGTTGTTTCAGCTAATGACCTAATGGCAAAGAAATACTTCGAAAAAGCAATAGCTGTCAAACCGAACTGGTATCCACCACGATTTGAGCATGCTCTATTGCTAGCGCGAGAAGGTAGCTTCTCTTCCTTTCAGGGCTGGCTTGAACACGAAAAGCCTGAAAAAATCATCGAAGTCTTTTCTCACGTGAAACGTGAGTTTCCTCAGTCTGTACTTCCATGGGAAAAGTGGATATCGAGTATAGAGAGCCCAGAGAAATTGAATGAAGCCATCTCATGCTTGATGCGGTTAATCGATAATGAGCCAATAAATGGCGGAGCAAGGAAAGCGCTTGGGTTAGCACATAAAAAGAGAGGAGCAATAACGGAAGCCATTGATATTTTTTTAAGCTCAGTCAGTGAAATTCCTGAGTGGCCTGGTCCCGGGGTTTTATTTGAAGCAGCTCAATGTTACCTAGAGTTGAACAATAGCGCCCAAGCTCGTGATTGCTTGATGCGTTGTCTAGCCATCCGGCCCGGTTACAATGAAGCAGAATTACTGTTGAGAGAGTGCCGTCTCACGACATCATAAAAGTTAACTTCCTACGAACCATAGCAACTTAGTTTGTAAAAAATATGAGCATGAGTATGTCAGCTAAAAAAGTAAGAGTCATATCACTTCTCTTTGATGCCCCAGTAACCAGAATGATGACTGAGAGCTTTTTATATTCATGGATGCTTCACTCTGGGCTTGAAAGTAAAGACTTGGCGTTTACATTTCTTGTTCGTGCTGATTCACCTATGAATATTGGTGATTTTTTAGCTGAGTACCAGTATCAATTTGATATTAGTGTTGAGGTCGTGCCAGATAAGTATCTCCAGCAATATGGTGATTGTTGGCCTTTAAGTTTTATTGAGTATGACTGGGAAGAGAATATATTCATATACTCACCACTCAATGTTGTGCTATCGAACAGCGTTTCGCATCTGATTCAAGAAGTCGAGGCATCGCACAAATCTGTAGTAACGGCTTTCCCCGAAAGTGATTCTAAGCAAAAAGATAGTAACAATCAGCAAATGTCCAGCAAACAGAATAGCCAGTCACAAGTTGTGTTTATGTGGTTATGGATTACCGAGCGTCAGAAAATACAACTTTATCGTGATTCATTTAGGCAGTTGATTCAAGCGCATGACTTAAATGCGAGTGGAATTGAATATCCAATCTTGCTTAAGCGTCTGGCTGCTATGTTTACTCAGTTTATGGCTGACAAGCAATATACTGAAATATCTAGCTCTCGATTTTCTATTCTTAATGACTATGACGACACTGAAACCACTCGACAATCAAAAGATATTCTTTTCTTTGTTAATGACTCGAAGTTGATGACTGAGGATATTTTTACGAGTACATTTTCATTTGAACGCTTTCTGGAAAGAACTGAACTATCTGATAGCTGGCTGTTTTTTCAGAGAGTACTTCGACAAATTTATCATGTAGTCCATTCCCAGCGAGATTATTCATTCCACTTAACGTCTAGATCACCTTATTATATCTACACAAAAGGTTTAGGTTTTCGTCAAGGATCTGCTGGTATCAGGGCACTTTACTATCTGTGTCATGCTCTTAATGAAGCTGGAGCGGAAGCATATCTCGTTGGTGCTGATATCCAGGATAATAGTTTAAGAACGCCACGACTGTCTCTAAATGATGTAGAACGTCATCGTCGCTTAGATAGCCAGCCTATCGTTATATATCCAGAAGTGGTCCACGGCAATCCTCTCAAAGCACCTTTTGTAGTCCGGTGGTTGTTAAATAAGCCGGGGTTTGTTGATGGTGATGAGAGCTTCGATCTGAGTGAATGGATCTATACGTATACGCACGACTATGTTCCTGAAGGGATGCGCTTTCCTCAATTAATCGTACCTGTCGTTAACAGCCAGATTTTCCATAATGATAACAACCCATTCGATAATAAGCGTGAGGGTAAATGTTATTACGCCAATAAGTATCTAGCCAAAGGAGGACAACTCACAGAAGAGGTAAAAGGCGCAAGGAGTGTTTGTCAAGATGTTCGTATGACGCATGCTGAGCTTGCAGATATTTTTAGAAAATCTGAACTCTTATATTGCTACGAACCTTCTGCGATCATACGTGAAGCATTACTATGTGGTTGTCCTGTTGTCATGTTACAGAATGATTTGTTGAGTGATAACCTTACATACCCTATTAGTGGGCCGGGCATAGCAGAAGCACCTACAATTGAAGAAATTAGTCGAGCAAGAGAAACCATTCATCTTGTTGCAGAAGAGGAAATGGTTTTCTTAAATTTTTGCCGTAATACCATTCAGTCATTTATCCGCGATACTCAGGCTAATGCCAAGAAAACATGTGAAGTCATCGATTACAGTTGGTATCAGCATTTAGATGCTTTAGTGGATACAGATGATATAAAGTCTGTCGTTATTTCACCAACGTCTAGAATGACTACGAATGGACTTTGGTTGACAAGAAATGCACCTAGTGAAGCCTCTGTCTCGGGTATGGCTGAGAGAATGGTTAATTCTTGGAGAAAACAGCCAAGTTTTCATTTAATATCCATTGTAAATGCTCATGAAATTAGCCGTTTATCCGAAACGCTTGAGGCATTAGAGCAGCAGCTCTATCAAGCTTGGGGTTTAACTATTCTAAGTAATACCCCGGCCCCGGATGCTTTTTCCTATGTGCCTGAGAATATTGAGTGGATTCGGATCACAGGTGCAAGTCTCAATGAAGATATTGAACATGCTGTTTCAGCCGCTCAGCTTGATTGGATTATGCAATTAATTCCCGGTGATAAGTTAGCGCCACATGCTTTATTGAGCTTTGCGGATACGATTAACTTAGAGACAAAAGCGCAGTTTATCTATAGTGATGAAATAGTCGATGAGTCTAAAGCTGATATCTGGTTCAAACCTGAGTTCAATCTTGATTATTTAAGGGCCTATTCATACTTAGGGCGTTCATTTATTGTTAGTAGGGAAGCCTTTGAACAGGTCGGTGGTTATTCAAACTTGGCTTATGTGCACACCACGGATATGGCATTTAAGGTGTATGAGCAGAATCAGCAATCAGCGTTTTCTCACATTCCCGATGTATTGCTCACATCAGTTCCATTAGACGTTAATAAAGAGCTATTGGCCGAAAATGAATGGTTGACTCGCCATGCACATCTAAACAGGCTTGGTGTTTCTGCAACGATATCGAACCCTAAAAATAAACCGCGATTTCAGACGGTCTACAGCACGAAAAACCAGCCGAAAGTTTCTATCATCATTGCTCATCATAATCACGTTTCCTTCCTTGCCCGTTGTTTGGAAGAGTTAGAGCTCAACACGACCTATATCAACTATGAAGTGGTTGTTGTAGATGTCATGAGTGATGTCGAAGATCTTGGGGATGTGTATGCTGAGATGTCAGAAATGTGGGGAGAACGTTTTGTCTCAACGCGTTTTGAACAGAAAAACTACTCGGCAGCTATTAACCATGGTGTGAAAATCGCTAGTGGTGATTACATTGTTGTTATGTCCTGCTTTGCTATGGCTGTGAACGGCAATTGGCTAAATGAGATGATGCCATTGTTGACCAGAGAGGATGTCGGGGTTGTTGGTGCTCGAATCCTCGATGACAAAAATAATGTCATTCATGCAGGTGGCGTGTTCGGAATTACTGATGATGTCAGTGGTATGTTTCAGGGGCTGGATATTACAGATTCTGGTTACATGGAGCGTGCACACTGTATTCAGCAATATTCCTCTGTGTCATCAGCTTGTTTCGGTATTGAAAAACAGGCATTTATTGAAGCTGGTTGCCTGTGTGAAAACGTATTTTCAGATACGCGTTACTCGGTAATGGATTTATGCCTCACAATTCAGCAGCAGAGTAAAAAAGTTATCTGGTCACCTTATGTCACTTTATTTCAGGATAAAAAGTTGGCTGAACAGTCAAATGGCGTGGCTGATTACCACCCACTTAGAGAAGATGTATTGGTCGAGAAGTGGTCTCAATTATTCACTCATGATCCTTTCTACAATGACAACCTGAGTTTACGTTCCCGTTTTTTTGCACCTGAGGTAGATATTCAACGGCAGTGGGACCCACGATTTCATGACAAAACACGTGTAGTTGTATTTCCTATCAATGGTTCAGGCTCGGGTATCTACCGAATGATTGCGCCAATGCAGGCTTTGGCAGAACGAGGTGATGTTGAATTAACATGGATGCCATTTCATGAGTTTAAAGAACAGCCCTTATTGCCGACATTACACGAGCTAATGCGGCTAGAGCCAGATGTGCTTTATGTGCAACAAATGTTGAGTGACGTGACCTACGAATTTCTAAAACAAGTCAAAGCGCACACGCAAATCAAAATTGTTTTTTCCTTAGATGACTTGGTCACCAACTTACCAAAAATGAGCGAGAGAAAAAAACTGGTTTTCCGGGATATGCGTTCAAGGCTCAGAAAAACACTTGCCTTATGTGATCACACCATTGTCTCGACTCAACCATTGGCGGATTTATGCCGTCAATATACGGACAATGTCACAGTTATTCCTAATCGGCTTGAGAAACGGCGCTGGTTAAACCTATCGTCATCAGAGAAAAAGACTCATAAAAAGCCCCGAGTAGGTTGGGCTGGGGCACATCAGCATGCTGGCGATTTGGCCTTAATGTCTAATGTGGTTCAATCATTAGCAGATAAAGTAGATTGGGTTTTTATGGGCATGTGCCCACCTGAACTAAGGCCTTATGTGAAAGAATTCCACCAATTCGTATCGTTTAATCAATATCCCCAGGCTTTAGCTGATCTTGATTTGGATCTGGCTCTTGCACCTTTAGAGGAACACCCTTTTAACGATGCGAAAAGTAATTTACGGCTGCTCGAGTATGGCGTCATGGGCTGGCCAGTCATTGCCAGCGATATCTATCCATATCAGCAAGATGGCGCGCCAGTGACATTGATTCCAAATGATGAGGAGGTATGGATAGAAACCATTCTTGCCGCTTTAGCCGAACCGGAGAAAATTGCCGCTCAAGGACGGCAGCTTCAAAATTGGGCACGTCAAAAATTTATCCTTGAAGATCACTTGGATGAGTGGTTTAAAGTGTTTAAGTGTAATTAAAACAATTGGTTAAAGGTTTTTGTGTTGACCGATTAAAAAACTGGTACGCAAACTGCTTTACTCCCATCGAGTCTGATAACCCCTTGTGGTCACAGGCAAATAATATTTGAAATGGGAGAATTCAAATGCCATTAATCGTAAATACTAACCTTGCGTCGCTTAATGCGCAGCGGAACTTAACCAAATCGCAAGGTGATCTTAATACCGCTTTACAACGTCTTTCTTCTGGTCTTCGTGTTAATAGTGCCAAAGATGATGCCGCAGGCTTATATACAGCCGAACAAATGACTGCTGATATCCGCGGTGCGAATCAAGCAGCGAGAAATGCCGCAGACGGTATCTCATTTGCCCAAGTCGCAGAAGGGGCTCTTGCTGAGATTACTAATAACCTACAACGAATTCGTGAAATTGCTGTGCAGTCTGCTAACGGTACTGTCACGGATAGAAATGGTCTTCAAGCTGAGGTTACTCAACTTGAATCGGAAAATAAACGGATTATTGATACAACCCAGTTTAATGGGCAAAAAGTGTTGGGTGGCGTAACTTTAACCTTTCAAGTGGGCGCTGATGCTGCTGATACCGTTACTGTTACCGCAACTGCTGCTGCTACAACAGCAGCAGTCGTTTCAACATCAGCAGGTGCATCGACAGCGCTCGGTACCTTAGATACCGATATTAATAATCTTAGCCAATTACGTGCCACGTTCGGTGCGATTCAAAACCGTTTTGAAGCCGTTATTTCTAACTTACAAAGTCTGTCTGAAAATACCAGTGCAGCTCGTAGCCGAATTATGGATGCTGACTTTGCTGAAGAAACAGCGAAATTAACACGTGCTCAAATTTTACAGCAAGCGGGTACTTCTATCCTTGCGCAGGCGAATACCTTGCCTCAGAACGCCTTATCCTTGCTTCAGGGCTAAGCTGAAAAAAGTAAAATGTGAACTGGGTCAGACTTTTGCAAAGTCTGACCTATTTTTTTGTAAATTGTCTTAAAGAAAATCTCACTCCCTGCCGCTAATGTTTTCGGAGGCGGTAAAAACTAGAAAATTCATAGTTTGTCCGCCATGTATAAAGCGAGCATAGCTCGACCCTATGAGGGAGTAAATCTCATGGCATTAGTAGTCAACACAAACATTGCATCATTAAATGCGCAACGTAACTTAACTAAATCTCAAAGTACTCTGAATACATCGTTACAACGTTTGTCTTCTGGTTTACGTGTTAATAGTGCGAAAGATGATGCAGCAGGCTTATACACAGCTCAACAAATGACAGCAGATATTCGTGGTGCGAATCAGGCTCAACGTAATGCTGCTGACGGTATTTCTCTAGCCCAGGTTGCTGAAGGTGCGTTAGCTGAAATCAGTAACAACTTACAACGTATTCGTGAAATTGCGGTACAGTCTGCTAACGGTACAGTAACCGACCGTACAGGTCTGCAAGCTGAGGTAACTCAACTTGAAGCAGAAAATAAACGTATCATTGATACAACCAAATTTAATGGAACAGCTGTTTTAAGCGGATTGAATACTGTTATCCAAGTTGGTCAAGATGCCACTGATACTGTAGCTGTATCAGCAACTGCTTTGACTACAACTGCTGCTGCTGTTAATACTTCAGGTGGTGCAACTACTGCCTTGGGTACATTAGACACTGACATTAATACAGTGAGTACACTGCGTGCGACTTTTGGTTCGATTCAAAACCGTTTCGAAGCGGTTATTTCAAACCTGGCAAGCTTCAGTGAAAATACTACAGCTGCACGTAGTCGTATCATTGACGCCGACTTTGCTGCTGAGACTGCTGCTTTGACTAAAGCGCAAATTCTGCAACAGGCTGGTGTGTCAATCGTATCGCAAGCTAACGTTATTCCTCAGTCAGCATTATCACTGTTGGGATAATAACAAAAGGATGAAACGCATGAGCCTGGTGGGTAAACTACTCTCCAGGCTTTATGCCGTTTACAAAGTATTTAGATTAGGAGGAAGACAATGGCTAATAATGATCTGTTAGTGCAATCTGCCCTTCAATCAGTGCAAAACAATGTTACTAGTCAGTCTAAACCGGTTACGCAATCTGTTCAGACTGAGACTGTTACTGAATCATCTGTTCAATCTCAAGCTTTCCAGAAAGAAGCTGAGAAGCAGAATAGCCAGCAGCAACAACGTACAGACGATTTGCGTGATAAGGTGGCTCAACTTAACGATTATATGCAGAACATGAACCGAAACCTGCAGTTTAGTGTCGATGACAGTAGTGGGGATACGGTGATTAAAGTGATTGACTCAGAAACTGAAGAGGTGGTCAGACAGATCCCTTCAGAAGAGATTCTTGAGGCAAGACATGCTGCGGAAAAGTATCGCGGTATATTGTTAGAAACAAAGGCTTGATTGGCTCAAAACTTGCTGCAATTTTGCAATTAAGTTTAGGCGGAGAATTGACATGGCGACAATTTCATCATTAGGCGTAGGAACGGGACTCGATCTAGAGAGCATTGTTACAGGCTTAATGGATCTTGAGCGTCAACCGCTCGACAGACTCGAGAGCAAACAGAGTATTATCAACGCACAGATCAGTGCTTATGGTTCGTTCAAGAGTAAACTCGATTCTTTTCAAACGGCAATGGCGTCGTTGGCAAATGCATCCAGTTTTAAGGTGTTCCAGGCTAACTCTCAAGACGAAGATCTGTTCACGGCAACGTCCACCAGTGCGGCCAGTGCAGGCTCCTACAATATCGATGTGACCCAGATAGCGACTCGCGACAAGTTGGCTTCATCCGCATTTACTGATTACAACAGCACTGTGGGTGAAGGTACGCTAACGATCAGTGTGGGGGGGGAGAGCTTCGATGTCGCGATAGACTCCAGTAATAGCTCCCTCGCAGGTATTCGTACCGCTATCAATAATGCTTCTGATAACACTGGTGTGACTGCATCAATCATCACAGATGACAGTGGCGCCAGATTAGTTCTCACATCAAACGAAACAGGTACTGAAAACGCCATCAGTGTGTCTGTGAGTGGTGACAGTGATGGCAATGATACTGATACGTCTGGTTTATCTGCTTTCGTATACAGCTCGGGTGGCACCCAAAACCTCTCTGCCATCTCGACGGCGAAAGATGCCATTGTAGAAATTGATGGCTTTACAGTGACCAGTAGCTCAAACTCGATTGCTAATGCTATTGATGGTGTCACGTTGAATGTCAAAGATGTGGGTAGTTCCACATTAGACATCACGCGTAATGATGAAGCGATTCTTGAGTCAGTTAATGAGTTTGCATCCGCATATAATGCACTGATGACTGAAATTAAATCTCAACGAAGTGGGCAGTTAGAAGCTGACAGTACGCTGCTAACGATAGAAAGTCAGATACGTAATGTGTTTAATTCAGGTGCTAGCATCACTGGTTCAAGCTTTAGTTATTTAATCGAAGCGGGAATTTCATTGGATAAAAATGGTGTGATGACGGTGGATGAAGATAAAGTCAATGAGGTGTTAAGTTCAGACTTTAACTCATTTGCTAATTTATTTTCAGCTGAAGGTGAAGGCTTCGCTAACCGTTTAGAGTCTCTAGCTGATACCTGGTTACAAACAGATGGACTGATTGACTCCAAAGAAGAAGGGCTCAATGCGCGTTTAAAAAGAATGGATTCGCAAAAAGAGCAAATGGAATCACGTCTTGAAATGACGGAAACACGTTTGCGTGCTCAGTATGCAGCCATGGATACATTGGTCAGCAGTTTACAATCACAGGGCAATTATTTGATTTCGCAACTATCCGCGATGAACTCAAATTAAGTAGAATGATTCTTATATTAAGGATTGGAGTATGCAGGTAATGGTGAATAAAAAAGCGATGGAAGGGTATGGCCGTGGTGCCATAGAATCTGAAGTAAATTACGCTTCACCCTATCGAATTATTCAGATGCTAATGGAAGGAGCACTAGCTCGCGTCGCGACTGCAAAAGGATGTATTGCCCGCAATGAAATTGCTGAAAAAGGCCATCAGATTTCATGGTGTATCCGGATTGTTGAAGGATTGAAAACCAGCTTGGATGCTGAAAAGGGTGGAGAGATTGCTGCTAATTTAGACTCTTTGTATGACTACATTACAAGGCGTTTACTTGAAGCCAATGTGAGTAATGACGTAGCCATTTTGGATGAAGTCACCAAGTTACTCGAAGAGATAAAAGCAGGCTGGGATGGCATTCCCCCTGAGTTTCACTAGCTATGTCTGAGATAACACGTCTAAAACAGGTATTAAGATTAACTGAGGACATGAGTGCTGCAGTGAATGCTGGCAAATGGAGTGATGTCTCCACTCTGACAAAGCTAAGAGCAGAATTAATGGAAAGTATCTTTCCCCTTGATAATAATGTTGACGAGTCAGAAGCGCGTCCATTAATAGAACAAATTGTTACGCTAAATCAGAATGTTGAGCAACGTTGTCGTGATGCAAGACAAACGATCCAAACCGAGTTAGGCCAGTTTAATAAAAACAAAAAAGTGGCAGCAGCTTACCAATCTAACTAATACGTCACATCTCGCTTAAATTTAACCCGTCATAATTTTGACAATACCTGCTAGAAAATGCTTAACTCCAATTACCTATGGCTTATGGCCTGTTCAGAATCAAGCGATATGATGGAGTGCGTATGAGTGCAAATAATGTATTGGTCGTAGAAAGTGATAATGACCGATGCGAGATGTTGAGCACACTCATTGAGTTTATAAACTGCCAACCGATAGTAATACGTGAACCTGATCTTTGGTTTGAGCATGTCAATGCTTTAGATGATGTGGTTATGGCTATCGTCGGAGACTGTGGTGGTCAGAATCAAACCAAACAGTTGCTTAGGGAACTGGTCAATCATGAAGCGCGTGTGCCCGTATTTACTCTCGAGTCTATTGCAGGCGAATCAATAAGCTTTCCTGGCACCATCGGCGCGATTCGTTATCCGCTAAAATATCCACAGTTGAGTAATGCCCTGCAACAGGCGACCATTTATCGGGGTATGACAACAGAAGTCTCTGCCGATACTAATTTATTCAGATCACTTGTTGGCAACAGTCGTCTGATAAAAAATGTTCAACGGATGATTGACCAAGTATCTGATTCTGAAGCTAATGTACTTATCCTGGGTGAATCTGGAACAGGGAAAGAAGTCGTTGCCCGAAATTTACATCACTTTTCATCCCGAAGAGACAAACCTTTTGTACCGGTAAATTGTGGTGCGATTCCTGGAGAATTATTAGAGAGTGAGTTATTCGGCCATGAGAAAGGCGCCTTTACCGGGGCAATAACATCAAGAAAAGGGCGCTTTGAAATGGCAGAGGGCGGCACCTTATTTCTGGATGAAATAGGTGATATGCCATTACCGATGCAAGTAAAGCTGCTTCGTGTATTACAAGAACGAACCTATGAAAAAGTGGGAAGCAATAAAACACAAACCGCCAACGTGCGTGTGATTGCTGCAACACATCGTAATCTTGAAGAGCATATTGCTGATGGGCGTTTCCGTGAAGATTTATTTTATCGTCTCAATGTTTTCCCGATTGAAATGCCGGCATTACGCGATAGACCGGAGGATATACCTCTACTTATCAATGAATTGATTAAACGTATTGAGCATGAGAATAGAGGTACAATCCATCTTACTCCTGCTGCCATCACTTCCTTATGTCGCTATCCCTGGCCTGGCAATGTACGTGAATTAGCCAATGTCGTTGAACGTTTAGTTATTCTCTACCCTTATGGGACGGTGGATTTTGATGATCTACCTGATAAATACAGGTTGGAAGGGGATGACCTCCCAGAAGAAATCACGTCGATCATCACCGCTAGTCCGCAACAAGATATACCAAGAAATATGCCTGAGGTCAGTATTGAGGATAAACAGCCGCCTAAGCTATCTTCTCAAACAGATAGCCTGCATAGCCTCTCAGATGACATGGTGCTGCCAGAGGATGGGATTGACCTGAAAGAGCACCTGGCAAATCTCGAGTATTTATTGATTAAACAAGCGATAGACGATGCTGAAGGTGTGGTTGCCCACGCCGCTAATAAATTAAAAATGCGAAGAACTACCTTGGTAGAAAAAATGCGTAAATACGGTATCCAGAGAGATACGGAATAGTGTCATTGCTGAATGTCGGACTTTTGACGTTTATTTGTTTAACTTGTTGATAATTAATTAGATTTAATTTGGGCATGGTAATTGCTCAAGCTCTAATACGATGCAATAGTGCATGTAGGAGCAAGAAACATGAATCTGAAATTATCGGTGGGTGATGATTTACAAAAATCGCATTACCAAAAACAACCCTTTTCAAGAGACATTGATCTCAGCACTATTTCTAATGTCAGCCATATATCGGCTGAACAGACTAAAAAAGCCTCATCTCAGGCTGACCAATTAGCAAATCGCCATAGTCGTTTACTCGCGGTTCTTCCTGCTGGTGTCGTTGTATTGGATGGCTCTGGTTTTATTCAGGAAGCGAACGAAGCGGCTGTATCCTTACTAGGTGAACCACTCTCAGGTGAACGCTGGGTCAATGTGATTGAACGCGCTTTTGATCCCAAGCCCAGCGATGGTCACGATGTTTCACTGAAAGATGGTCGTTTAGTTCATATCTCAACCAACCCGCTAGGTCATGAACCGGGACAAATCATTTTATTGCAGGATGTGACTGATACCCGAACTTTACAAAGCAAAGTGTCACATTTACAGCGACTATCCACCATTGGCGAAGTCACTGCAAGGCTTGCTCATCAAATTAGAACACCATTATCTTCTGCGATGCTTTATCTGTCTCCATTACTCAAAGAGGGGGCCGACGAACAAGTAAAGCAGCGGTTTGCATTACGGGTGAAAGAGAGTCTCTCTCATATGGAGCAATTGATTCGTGATCTCTTATCTTTTTCACGTGGAAATATGGCAGCCCCCTCACCAGTAGCTCTGCAAGAGTTATTAAGCCAGCTTGAGCAGCAGTTTTCCGCTCAAAATGATGTAGAAAGCAGTGATGTCAGATTGACCATTTCGAATCGTGTTAATGATGGCTATATCTATGGCAGCCAATCTGCATTAATTAGTGCAATTACTAATCTTCTTAACAATGCACGTCAGGCATCTGAGCCGCGTGGACATATTGAAGTAAAAGCAGATTACGCCATCAACGAAGAAGATGAGCAATGTATCAGCATAAGCGTTAATGATGATGGTGAGGGCATGTCTGCTTCAGTGCTGAACCAGGTACTGACTCCCTTTTATACTACTCGTTCGAATGGGACAGGCCTCGGTTTGGCCGTCGTTCAGTCAATAGTAAAAGCTCATAGAGGTCACTTAACAATTGAAAGCGAGCCTAAAAAAGGCAGTTCGGTGACCATGTTTTTCCCTCTTTATACATCATCAAGTTCATCATCAGATGAAGTCACGCAGGAGGTTGCGTTATGAATCCATCTAATATTTTAGTGGTTGAGGACGATGCGAATCTTCGTAGAGCATTATGTGACACACTTGAGTTAGCAGGATACCGTGTGACCGGAATGGAGCATGGTCAATCAGCATTAGATAAAATCGCCAGTGAACCTGTCGGTTTATTGTTAAGTGACTTGCAAATGTCACCTATGGATGGGCATACCTTATTAAAGCGGGCAAAAGCCATGATGCCGGATTTACCCGTCGTGATGATGACAGCTTATGGCACCGTACAAAGTGCAGTAGATGCCATGCATCAAGGTGCTTCTGACTATCTATTAAAGCCATTCGAAGCGGATGAGTTATTACAGCGGGTGCAACGCTATATTAGTGATCTTGGAACAGAAGAAGATGATATGGTGGCTCACGCTCAGGCATCTAAAGAGCTGCAAGCTATCGCCAAACGGGTGGCTGACAGTGATGCTACGGTATTAATTAACGGGGAAAGTGGTACAGGTAAAGAAGTGCTAGCCCGTTATCTTCATATACATTCAGCACGAGCTTCTGCACCCTTTGTGGCGATTAACTGTGCCGCTATCCCTGAAAATATGCTGGAAGCCACCTTATTTGGTTATGAAAAGGGGGCCTTTACCGGTGCCAGTCAAGCCTATGCTGGTAAATTTGAGCAAGCAAACCATGGGACGATTTTGTTAGATGAAATTTCAGAAATGGATTTATCTCTGCAAGCGAAGTTATTGCGTGTATTACAGGAACGTGAAGTTGAACGGATTGGTGGTAGAAAAGTCATTCCACTTGATGTCAGGGTACTTGCCACTACCAACAGAACATTACGCGACGAGGTAAAAGCGGGGCGTTTTCGAGAAGACTTATTTTATCGTCTTAATGTGTTCCCACTTGAAATTTCACCACTTAGAAAACGTATAGATGACATTTTGCCACTATCTAATCGATTACTTACTCGCCATGCAAGTCACAGTCGACGTGTAGCGCCTTTGTTGGACGAGGCAGCACAGTCCCGATTGTTGTCTCACTCATGGCCCGGCAATGTCCGTGAATTGGATAATGTGCTTCAGCGTGCCTTAATACTGCAATCAGGCCAGTCAATTACGGCTAAGGATATTATTTTCGAGGCAGTCTCTGGTCAGGAGTTGGAGCATACTACGGTGAAATCAGACGTTTTGCCTGTTCAAGCAGATAATAAGCCCGTGCTTGAAGGTTATGACCTTCGTTCACAGGAGCAGCGTCATATTCTCGACATGCTGGAAAAATATCAAGGTAGCCGAAGACTTACAGCTAAAGAGCTGGGAATCAGTGAGCGGACTTTACGCTATAAGATCGCCAAATTCCGTGAGCAGGGGGTGGAAATCCCCGAAAAACTTGGCAAGAAGTCTGCATAGAGCAACTAACAGCGTCATTTTTTAAGCGGAGTTCAGAGAATCATGATCAAAGCTATCGATCCGAATCAATTACTTACCCAAATGCGAGCTTTGCAAGCTCAGGCATCACCTGCAACTCAACCACTTTCTGCCGATAATGCTGAAAGCAATGGTCGGGTTGATTTCGGAAATGTGATGAAACAAGCCATAGGTGAAGTCAATAATTTGCAAAAAACATCAGGCGACTTAAAAACCTCGTTTGAACTTGGCGATCCGAATGTCAACCTGGCTGATGTCATGATTGCATCAGAAAAAGCCGGTGTGGCTTTTGAAGCTACCTTACAAGTCAGAAACAAGCTGATTGAGGCTTATCAAGAAGTTATGCGTATGTCGATTTAGTCGGCGAACATTTCTGAGTAGAGACAATATATGGAAAACGCACCTGCTACTACCGGCCCTCAAGCTAATATGCCGGCAGCCCGACCAACGACGGCTTTGGGCGCCATGCAAGCTAATATTTCACGACAACCTGTAGTTAAGCAGGTTCTATTTTTATTAGCTATTGCTGCCAGTATTGCTGTCGGTGGTTATGTGCTGATGTGGTCACAAACGCCGTCTTATCAAGTGCTGTTCGGTAATATGGCGCCGGCGGAGTCTTCTGAAGTTGTCGATGTTTTGCAGCAAATGAATGTGGATTACAAATTAGATCCAACCACCGGGGCGGTGTTAGTACCGGCGGCTGACCTGCAGACGTTGCGTATGAAATTGGCTGCAGAAGGGCTGCCCAGAAGTGCTGCATTAGGCATGGAAATGCTCAATCAGGATCAAGGCTTTGGCACCAGCCAGTTTATTGAGCGGGCCCGTTATCAGCGCGCCATGGAAGAAGAGTTATCCCGCTCTATCGCCGAACTAAATAATGTCAGAAGTGCGCGTGTGCATTTAGCGATTCCCAAACAGTCTGTTTTTGTGCGTGATCGTAAAGATCCCACCGCCTCCGTTGTAGTGCATCTATATGCAGGCAGAACATTGGATCAATCTCAGGTCGCTGCCATCACACACATGGTCGCATCCAGTGTGCCAGATATGAAAAATGCCGATGTGACGATTGTTGATCAGCGCGGTAATTTGTTAACGCAACCAGAGCGGGCTGCCGGTGTTGCAATGAGTGATACTCAGCTTGAATATACCCGTAAAGTTGAGCAGATCTATATTGATCGTATCGAGAATATTCTGTCTCCGATTGTCGGTATGAGCGGTGTTCGTGCTCAAGTCGTGGCAGATATTGACTTTACAATGTCTGAACAAACGCATGAAAGTTACAATCCAGACATGACAGCCGTCCGAAGCGAACAGCTTCAGGAAGAAGAGCGTGTTGGTAATGGTGGCCCATTTGGTGTACCAGGAGCTCTCAGTAATCAACCGCCTGGTGGTGGTGTTGCGCCGGAACAAACGGCCCCAGATAATGCGGCAAATGGTGAAGAGGCAACAACGACAACCACAACACCTGGTTCAAGCAGAAAAAGTACAACACGTAATTTTGAACTAGACAGAACGATCAGCCATACCCGCATGGCACCGGGCAATGTTAGAAAGTTGAGCGTGGCTGTACTCGTTGATGAAAAACGCAGCGTTGATGCTGAAGGTAATGTGACATCTCAGCCGCTGTCAGAGTCAGAAATGACACGCATTAATGCGCTGGTAATGGATGCTATTGGGTTCAGTAAAGCACGTGGCGACAGTCTAAATGTGGTGAATGCCCCATTTATGGCTCCTGAAGCGATTGAAGCCTTGCCAGAAAAACCTATCTGGGAAGAACCTTGGGTTTGGAATTTAGCAAAACAAGTCGGTGGAGCACTGGTGGTTCTGTTCCTTATCTTTGGTGTTATCCGTCCCGCATTCAGAGATATGACCAAAGTCCCTGTCTCTGAAAATGATGACGAAAATTTATCGCCGGAAGAAGTTTTAGCCAGAAGTAGCAAGAGTGGTGAAGAGATTGCTAAACTGACCACTGGTTCGGAGAAGATGGAAGAACAACTATCTAATGTCCGAAGTTTAGTGCAACAAGACCCTGCGCTCGTAGCGCAAGTAGTCAAAAACTGGACGGCGGGTGATGCCTAATGGCAGAAGAAGTCAGAAAACTAACAGGCACGGAAAAAGCAGCTGTTTTTCTTCGCTCTATAGGTGAAGAGGAAGCGGCAGCAATACTGAAACATATGGGGCCGAAAGAGGTACAGAAAGTCGGTCAGGCCATGGCGACGTTACAAAACGTGACGCGAGAAGAAGTCCAATCAGTCTTAAACAGTTTTGTGACCACTGTTGAACAAGAAACAGGTCTTGGTATTGGTTCTCATGATTATGTTCGTAAGATGCTGGTGGGTGCGTTAGGTGAAGACCGCGCTGGCAGCTTATTAGATCGTATTTTATCTGGCAGTAACACTAACGGTCTGGAACAGCTCAAATGGATGGATGCCAGAGGGATTTACGAAATCATTCGTCTTGAGCATCCACAGATCATTGCCATTGTCTGTTCCTTTCTGGATGCAGACCAGGCGGCAGGTGTTTTGTCGCAATTCCCATCAAGGGATCAGGCGAATATTATCTTACGGATTGCGACACTCGATGGTGTTCAACCTTCTGCTTTGACAGAACTTAACGAAATTCTGGAAAAACAATTCAGTGGTGCTGCAGGCGCACAATCAACGATGGTGGGTGGACTGAAAACAGCGGCAGATATCCTTAACTTTGTTGATGGCACTTCTGAAGCGGCCATCATGGAAAAAATCAAAGAGAGCGAGCCCGATCTTGGACAGAATATCGAAGATCTTATGTTTGTCTTTGAAAATCTTATCGATGTCGATGATCGTGGCATGCAAACATTGATGCGTGAGATTCAGACCGATCAATTGCAGCTGGCATTAAAAGGTGCTGATGATGCATTGAAAGAGAAATTCCTACGCAATATGTCACAACGTGCAGGTGAAATGATGCGTGATGATTTAGAAGCGATGGGGCCTGTTCGTTTAAGCGATGTAGAAGCAGCGCAAAAAGCCATTCTTGCTACAGCACGAAGCTTGTCTGATAAAGGCGAAATTATGCTAGGCGGAGGTGCAGGTGATGACTTCGTCTGATGACACGCTTGTTACCAAACAAGCCGATGTCTTATCTGCGGATGAAATTGCTGATGCCATAAAACGCTGGGAAGCGCCAAGAATGGTCGCAGTGACGGATGTGGATGATAAGGACGCTCCACAAGTGCTTGATGTGAAAGCCATTGAGGCATTACAACAACAAGCACAGGAAGAAGGCTACAAAGTTGGCTATGAAGAAGGTCACCAGGCTGGCTTTGCCGATGGTCAGGAAGCAGGACTGAAAGATATTCAGTTGCAAGTCGAAAAGCTTCAGCAGATGCTTAATACCTTACAACAGCCACTGACAGAATTAGATGAGATTCTGGAAAAAGATTTAGTTAACCTGGCCATTACCATGACGCGGCAGCTTGTTCGCAGGGAGTTAAAGCATCAACCTGAACACGTTATTGGCGCTATGCGGGCGGCTTTAGAAGCCTTGCCGATCAGTGACCGTCAACTCAAAATTTATGTTCATCCTGACGATCTGCATATTATCCAAAAAGGTTTATCTCTAGAACACGATTCAGACAAATATCAATGGATAGAAGATCCTTTACTCACTCGCGGTGGTCTGCGCTTAGAAAATTCTGATACCAGCGTTGATGCCACGGTCGAGTCCAGGCTGAACAGCATCATCAATAAAGTGCTTGGTGATGAAAGAGATGCTGACAATGAGTAATATTGAGCGTCAATCCCGATTACAAAATAAGTTGATGCAATATCAACAACGATTGGATACGGATGATGAACAAAGTGTTTTAATTGAAGGACGTTTGACCAGAATGGTCGGATTAACGCTCGAAGCCGTTGGCTTTCAGGTGCCCATTGGCAGCCGCTGTGAGATTATTGGCAAAGGACAAAAGCCCATCGAAGCAGAAGTGGTCGGATTTTCAGGTGAAACAACCTTTTTGATGCCCACAGGCGATATGCGTGGACTAGTTCCTAACGCTAAAGTCAGGCCTGTACGAAGCGATTCTCTAGTACCTGTCGGTGAAGCCATGCTTGGTCGGGTGGTGGATGGTGCAGGCAAACCACTCGACGGTAAAGGTCCATTAAGAGTTCATGACAAGGTGCCTTTACACGGCGAACCGGTTAATCCGTTGGCGCGATCACCTATTCGTCAACACCTCGATGTTGGTGTACAGAGTATTAATGCCTTGCTTAGTATTGGCCGGGGTCAGCGTATGGGGCTGTTTGCAGGGAGTGGTGTTGGTAAAAGTGTGTTGTTAGGCATGATGACACGATTTACTGAGGCCGATGTTATCGTAGTTGGCTTGATTGGTGAACGTGGCCGGGAAGTCAAAGAGTTTATTGAAGATATTCTCGGTGAACAAGGCATGGCAAGATCCGTTGTTGTCGCTTCACCCGCTGACCATTCCCCCTTGATGCGACTGCATGGTGCCATGCTGGCAACCAGCATTGCTGAATACTTCCGGGATAAAGGTCAGCAGGTTTTATTATTAATGGATTCCTTGACTCGTTTTGCTCAGGCGCAGCGTGAAATTGCCTTGGCGATTGGTGAGCCACCGGCAACGAAAGGTTATCCACCTTCAGTATTCTCATTGTTACCGCAATTGGTTGAACGCGCTGGCAACGGAGCTGTTGACGGTGGAGCTATTACGGCTATCTATACTGTATTAACGGAAGGTGACGACCAGCAGGACCCTGTGGCAGATGCGGCTCGGGCCATATTAGATGGGCATATTGTTTTATCAAGACAACTGGCCGAGTCGGGACACTATCCTGCGATTGATGTAGAAGCATCAATAAGTCGTGTCATGCCACATATTGTAAGTGATGAACACTTAAAACAAGCACAGCAATTCAAGCAGATTTACTCTACTTATAGACAAAACCAAGATCTTATTAGTGTAGGCGCCTATAGTAAGGGGAGTGATCCTGCCATTGATGAATCCATTGCCATGTTCCCAGCCTTAAGGCAATTGTTGAGACAAGGCATGAATGAAGCGGTTAACTGGCAACAAAGTGATCAGCGATTGAAGCAAGTACTTGAGTTAAGAAATCAATTACAAAACCAACAGCAGAATGTGGCACAGACACCGATGCTAATGGATGGTAATACTCGCCGTTTTTAATATTATTGCTCAGCGTGGAGTTGATAAATGAGTCGTAGTCGAAAACTTGATCCTGTTATCGAAATGGCTCGGAAAGCAACAGAGTCCGAGTTACAAAAACTTGGTCAACAAAATGCCTTACTTCAACAGGAGCAATTCCAGTTGGATGATCTCCTTCAATACCGGGCTGAGTATCTCTCGCGCTTTCGACAGGCTGATCCTATGGTGATGACTGCAAAAAAAGCACTCGATTTGAGAAGCTTTTTAGCTAAATTAGACCAAGCTATTCTCAGCCAGGAATCACAAGTCAAATCAGCTAATGAAAAAGTCGAGCGCCAACAAAAAATGTGGTTGCAAGCCAGAAATAAGGAGCAGGCTATTGATGCCTTAATGGCACGGTATGAAGCCACAGAGCTCAAAAAACAATTAAAAAGAGAACAAGCCGAAGCGGATGAGCACACAAACGGTGTATGGCTGAGAAACCGAAATAAATAAAATAAATACCTAATTTTCAATAGTTGCAAAATTAAGATAATTTTTTTTGAAAAGAGGCCGATACCAGTAAAACATGTAAAAGGCATAGTGAAGTTGAATCAGCCAAGATAAAGCTGAGACGCTATAGCCGAGGGAAATAGAAGGAATAGAAAAATGGCTGACTCGATTTCCGAAATAAACTGTGCTGAATCGGTCACGATCGCACAGGTTGCAGATATATATGCGCAGCTGTTAATGGCGATGGCTGAAGGCCAGGCTATTCAAATTAATTTAGGTCAAATTGAACGTATCGATACAGCGGTCATTCAACTTTTCTATGCGTTCTATCGTGATGCTCAACTTCAGGGGCTGGTTGTCATTTGGTCAAATCCCAGTCAACTTTTTTGTGATGCTGTCGATAGATTGGGTATCAAAGCATTTTACGCACAATAAAATATAAAAACTAATATTAAAGAAGGAGCTTTTTTGTTATGGCTAATATTCTCGCAGTCGATGATTCTGCCTCAATGCGGCAAATGGTCACCTTCACTTTGCAAGGTGCCGGACATAAAGTCACCGTAGCAGATGATGGTAAACAGGCCCTGGATATAGCTCAAAAACAGTCTTTTGATTTGGTCATTACTGACGTCAATATGCCGGTAATGGATGGCTTGACTTTAACCCGTCAATTACGCCAATTATCCACGTTTAAGTTTATTCCTATACTCGTACTAACAACTGAAGCCGGACCAGAAAAGAAACAAGAGGGTCGTGCTGCTGGTGCAACAGGCTGGCTGATTAAACCGTTTAATCCTGAACAGCTGTTAGCAACGGTGAAAAAAGTCTTGGGTTAATCATATGAGCATCGACGTCTCCCAGTTTCATAGCATATTCTTCGAAGAAAGCTTCGAAGGTCTCGATATTATGGAAAGTGGCTTGCTTAGCATGTCGCAGGGAGAAATCGATGATGATACGGTCAATGGTATCTTTCGTGCCGCACACTCCATTAAAGGAGGGGCTGGCACCTTTGGCTTTAGCAATATTTCTGAGTTTACACATGGATTAGAGACCCTCCTTGATCAAATTCGTAATGGCGAACGCGAAGCAACGGATGATGTGATTGAAACATTACTTTCAGCTGTAGATACACTACGTGAAATGTTAACAGCTGTTCAAGATAGTTCAGAGGTAGATACAGAAAAAGTCAAACAAGTATCAAAGGCGCTTGAGCAAATTTTACTAGGTTCAACGTCTGATGACGTCGACAAGGTAATGGATGAGGTTTCTGATGCGGATGTGAGCGCATCAGAGCCATTAACTCAAACGTGGCTGATTAAGTTCAAACCTCTATCTCATATGCTCCAGACGGGAAATGAACCTATTCGGATGTTCCGTGAATTAGCGGAGTTGGGGGCGTTATCTGTTGAGGTGAATGAGGAGGAGCTACCTCCGTTTACCGATCTTGATCCTGAAATCTGTTATTTGAGTTGGCAACTGACTTTATCGGGTGACGTTGATGAAGCAGCGATAAACGAAGTCTTTGAGTGGGTGGATGGTGATTGTGAGCTGAGTATTGAGCGGCTTGAACAAAATGTGCCTGATATCGAGCCTGCTCTGTCGGCACATGAATCTGAACAGATTGATATCCATGAGCCCATGATTCCTCCTAGTTCACTGACGGAGGGTGAAACAGTCGAACCCGAAGTTCCATCGCCAAGTGCAACTGAAGCCCAACTCAAAACATCAGCTGAGATTGATCATCTCACACCGAAAAAAAATGAAGTTTCGCCTAAAAAGAAAGCCGTGACTCCGGATGCTTCTATTCGTGTTGGCACAGATAAAGTTGACTCACTGGTTAATCTTGTTGGTGAGTTAGTGATTACTCAGTCAATGCTGGGGCAGATTGGCGAGAATTTTGATATCAACATGCTACCTCAGTTGATTGATGGTCTTGAACAGTTAGAACGTAATACCCGTGAGCTACAAGAAAGTATCATGCGAATTCGCATGTTGCCTATTAGTTTTGTCTTTAACCGTTTCCCTCGGCTGGTGCACGATATGACCAGTAAGTTGGGAAAACAAGTCGAGTTAGTTCTGAGCGGAGAGCAAACTGAACTTGATAAAACAGTGATGGAGAAAATAGGTGATCCTTTGGTTCATCTGGTGCGCAATTCATTAGATCACGGCTTGGAGACACCCGAAAAACGTCGAGCTGCTAATAAATCTGAAACCGGCACGCTAAAACTTAATGCCTACCATCAGGGTGGCAATATTGTCATTGAAATAAGTGATGATGGGGCCGGTCTAAACGAAGACAAAATTTTAAATAAAGCGATCGAGAAAGGTTTAGTTGATCCGAACGAAACACTCTCCCCAGAAAAAATACACGAACTCATATTCTTACCAGGATTTTCTACAGCAGACCAAGTCAGCGACTTATCTGGTCGTGGGGTTGGAATGGATGTGGTTAGAAAAAATATTAATAGCTTAGGTGGTGCTGTTGAGGTCAAATCGGAATCTGGTATTGGTTCTACATTTACTATTCGATTGCCATTAACCTTAGCCATTATGGATGGTCAAATTATCCAAGTTGCCGATCAACGGTACATTATTCCATTGATTTCGATTATTGAGTCAGTTGAAGTCGAAGCGGGTAGAGTCAACAGAGTAACGGGTAAAGGCGAGCTCTATAAAATACGTGATGAGTATGTGCCAATAATCAGGCTGACGAATGTTTTCAATGTAGAGGGTGGCATAGAGGATTTGCAGGCTGGCTTACTGGTGATTGTTGACTGTGAAGATTATAAGGTGGGGTTATTTGTCGACGAGTTGTTGGCACAGCAGCAAGTGGTTATCAAAAGCCTGGAGACCAATTTCCGCAAAGTTAAAGGTATCGCTGGTGCAACGATTCTAGGCGATGGTACCGTCGCTTTGATTCTGGATATTCCAGGATTAATGGCAATGCATAGAGATCCTTCTCAGGTCAAAAAGAACTCATCAGGAAAGGTGGCTTGAGCGATGTCTGAAATCACTACAGAAAACGAAATACTCGATATTCTTGATGTTGTTGATAGTGTCGATGATGGTGCGCAGCAATACCTCACATTTGAACTTGCAGATGAGCACTATGGCGTTGAAATTCTACGGGTTCAGGAAATTAAAGGCTGGGATAATGTGACGCCGATTCCAAATACGCCTGCTCATGTTTGCGGAGTGTTGAATCTTCGTGGCGTGATTGTGCCAATTGTTGATCTGAGATTGTTATTTCAAATGCCTTTTAATCCATACACAAAAACAACAGTGGTTGTCGTTTTGAAAGTAGAAGGTATCACTGATCGTGTTGTCGGTATTGTGGTTGATGCGGTATCAGAGGCGCAGAACGTGGACCCTCAAATGATTTCAAACGCACCTGACTTAGGCACTGTCGTCGACACCAGTTTTATAAAAGGCATCACCAGTAACGATGAATATATGCTGATGTTATTGGATATCGATAAATTACTCAGTGTAGAGCAGGTAGGCTGATGACTACTGGCCATGTTCGTGTAATTGCCATTATGAACCAAAAAGGCGGGGTGGGGAAAACCACTACCACCGTTAATCTTGGGCACGCACTTGCTTTGCAAGGCAAACAAGTGGCGTTGATCGATATGGATCCTCAGGGACAAGTGGCGACAAGCCTGGGCCTGGATAATCAGCAACTAGGAATTGATGTTGTTTTACTTGAGGGTGAAGCGATTGATGTCGTCAAGCACCAGGCCAGGGATAACTTGGATCTAGTACCTGCGGGACCGCGCTTGAATGAGTTTGAACATATCAACGAGGGTGGTGTTGAACGTGGTCACCGACTACGAAAAGCAATCGAGGAGTCCTCGTTATCGGCTTATGATTTTGTCTTGATAGATTGCCCACCCTCTTCAGGGCTACTTGGTGTCAATGCCATGTTTGCTTCTAGCGAACTTATCGTTCCTGTGTCAGGGGATTATCTGTCACTACAAGGGTTATCTCGTATGATGCAAATTTTAAAACGGTCAGAGGAAATTTCAGGACATCGCATTCGATTATGGCTGGTTTCGACCCGTATGCAATTACGTCGGAAATTGACCGCTGAGGTTCGCAAACGAGTGCTTAAATATTTCCCAGGCAGGGTGTTGTTTACCCCTATTCGTGAAAATGTTGCACTAGCTGAGTGCCCAAGTTTTGGTAAAACAATTTTTGATTATCGGAAAAAAAGTGCTGGTGCGGAGGATTATTTCACTCTGGCCAGCGATGTATTAAACAGGAGAGCGGCTGATGGCCAAGAGTAAAAACGTCATGGGTAACGACCCGCTCGCCTGGTTAACGGTTGATAGTCAAACGTCGACTCAAAGTGTGCATGCTAATGAAACAAAACAGGCGGCTGAGGTTGAGTCATCTACGGAGACTGAACTTCCTGAAAAAACACCTATAGAGTTAGTGGAGGAGAGTTTTACTTTTATCGCCGCTAAAGGTGAACTATTGGTTGCTGATTTTTATAGTGAACTTTTTGCATCACAACCACAGTTACAGCGCTTGTTTAGTGGTGTGTCACAACAGGGGCAACAGAAAAAATTATTAGCAGCGATAGTACTGTTGGTACAAAACCTGCGTCATCCAGCTCTACTGGACAGTTATTTGACAGAATTAGGTAAACGCCATGTTTCATATGGAGTGAAAGAGGCGGATTACCAGGCCGTTAAAAATTGCCTGCTAACTGTGCTGGAAAAATATGCTGAATCTGCTTGGTCACAAGCTGTTGCTTCAGCCTGGAATGAAACACTGGATAGCGTTATTAAAAAAATGACGACGGATGAAGAGTCCGTGGAGGAGAGAGACATGGCTGTTAATCAAAAAGCTGATAAAGAAATCCTAAATAGAGCCAATGCGCTTGATAATGCGGTAACGGCTGTGATGATGATTGATAGAGATTTCATTATTACGTACGCCAACCAATCAACACTAAACATGCTGGGTGAGCATGAAGAAACGCTAAAATCGGTCTATCCTGGATTCTCTGTCAAAGGTCTGGTTGGCAGCAACATTGATCTTTTTCATAAAAATCCAGCTCATCAAAGGCAAATGCTTAGTAATCCTGATAATCTGCCACATCAGGCTGATATTAAAGTGGGACCACTGGCTTTCAGGCTGAATGTCACGGCAATGATGGATGAAGAAGGCAACTACATCGGCAATATGCTCGAATGGCATAACGTCACCGCAGAGAAGCTGAGAAATGCTGATATTCATGGCCAATTTGATGCCTTGAATAAAGTGATGGGGGTCATCAGTTTTGAATTGGACGGTACCATCATTGATGTGAATGATAATTTTCTCAAAGTAGTGGGTTATAGTCGTGAAGATGTCGTAGGGAAGCATCATCGAATGTTCGTCTCGCCTGAATTAGCTCAAAGCGTCGAATATGCTGAGTTTTGGGCAAAATTAAACCGTGGCGAATTTGATAGTGGTGAATATAAACGGGTTGCCAGAGGTGGTAAGGAAATTTGGCTGCAAGCTAGCTACAATCCTATTCTGGATATCAATGGCAAACCTTTTAAAGTCGTTAAATTTGCAACGGAAATTACAGAAACAAAATTGCAGCGCGCCAATTTTGAAGGTCAAATTTCTGCCATTAACAAAGCAATGGGTGTAATCAGTTTCGATATGGACGGCACCATACGTAGCGTGAATGATAATTTCCTCAATGCTGTCGGTTATCATCGTGAGGAGGTTGTGGGTAAACATCACCGTATGTTTGCTACACCTGAGTTAGCAAAAAGTCCTGAGTATGCAGAATTTTGGGCAAAACTCAATCGTGGTGAGTTTGATGCCGGAGAATATCAACGTGTTGGAAAAGATGGAAAAGATATCTGGTTACAAGCCAGCTATAACCCCATTTTTGATTTAAATGGTAAGCCTTATAAAGTTGTTAAATACGCTTCAGACATTACTGATCAAAAACACTTACAGTTTGCCGTTCAACAAGCTTTATCATCGACATCCACCGTGATGAATGCATTGGCACAAGGTGACCTCACCAAGCTAATGGATGGTGAGTTTGAGGGCGAGTTTGCTCTACTTCAGCAAGCGGTGAATGGTTCAATTACAAAAATTTCATCCATTGTGCAGGACATCATTGAAGCGTCGATCAGCATTTCTTCTGCAGCGAGTGAAATTTCGCAAGGTAATACTGATTTAAGTCAGCGAACAGAGGAACAGGCTTCCTCACTGCAAGAAACCGCAGCGAGTATGGAAGAGCTCACCAGTACCGTCAGACAAAATTCCGACAATGCTCGTCAGGCTAACCAGCTTGCCGTGGATGCAAGGAGTAAGGCTGAAAAAGGGGGAAGCGTCATACAGGAGGCCATTCAAGCGATGGCAGCAATCAGCACTTCCAGTAAGCGCGTTGCAGATATTATTGGTGTTATTGATGAAATCGCCTTTCAAACTAACTTGCTGGCATTAAATGCAGCTGTTGAAGCGGCTCGAGCAGGTGAGCAAGGCCGTGGATTTGCCGTGGTTGCGTCAGAAGTACGTAACTTGGCACAGCGTTCAGCCGCTGCGGCAAAAGAAATTAAAGAGCTGATTAATGACAGTGGTGAAAAAGTCAGGGAAGGTTCTGTTTTAGTCAATGAATCTGGCAAAACCTTAGAAGAAATTGTAGAGGGAGCGAAAAAGGTTGGGGACATTATTTCTGAAATCGCTGCTGCAGGTATAGAGCAAACATCAGGTATCGAGCAAGTTAATCAGGCAGTGACTCAGATGGATGAAATGACGCAGCAAAATGCAGCGTTAGTAGAGCAAGCGGCTGCGGCGAGTGAATCCTTAGATGAACAAGGGAAGCATCTGGAAGAAATGATGATGTTCTTCAAAACAGATTCTGATCAGGCATCCCCCAAACAACGTGCTGTATTAGCTGATGCTGCGGCACCAAGAAAAGAAGTAAAAGCCATCAAAGCAAGGCCGGAGTCGATGGCGACAGCAAAAACAGCAAGTCGTCAGGTCATGTCAAATCATCAAGAAAGTGATGAGTGGGAAGAGTTTTAAGGCCTGCTGGTCCGGTTCTGGAGCTGTATTCTCATGGATAGAACTGCGCGGGAATTTGAGTTCTCGGATAAGCATTTTTCTAAAATAAGTGCTTTCGTAACTGCGCACACCGGAATTTTATTGCCACCGGCAAAAAAAGACATGGTGTATAGCCGGTTATCGAAACATGTTCGGAAATTGTTTCAGGGTAGCTTTGATACATTTTGTAATGCTATCGAAAATGGTGATGATGAAATAAAAGAATTATTAATCAATGCCATTACAACCAATCTGACAGCTTTTTTTCGGGAAAAGCATCATTTTGATTATTTAAAACAATACGTTTTTCCAGAGTTAATGCTCAAGAATAAAACGACTAAACGAATACGTATCTGGTCTGCAGGGTGTTCGACTGGAGAAGAGCCTTACAGTTTAGCTATATGCTTACACGAGTTTTTCCGTGATAAAAAAGACTGGGATGTAAAAGTTCTGGCAACCGACTTAGATGCCAATGTTCTAGAGCAAGCTGCATCGGGTGTCTATGCCATTGAACGTATTACTCAGTTCTCAGAGAATGAAAAAAAATCTTGGTTCGCTCGAGGAAAAGAGAATACAGACCTAGTGAAGGTTAAGAGTTTCTTACAGAATTATATTGTTTTTAAAAGGTTAAACCTGTTGCACACCTTTCCAATGCGAGGGCCGTTTGATGTGATATTTTGTCGAAATGTCATTATTTATTTTGACAAAGCCACTCAAAGAGATTTATTCCATCGGTTTGCTGAAAAGATACTGCCCGGTGGTTATATGTTTATCGGGCACTCAGAAACGTTATTTAATATTAGTGAACAGTTTGTTTCTGTTGGAAACACAATATACAGACGACAGTCATGATGGCTTTACTTCCTGTTCTACCAACTGCAATAAAAGGGTTTGAAGACGTTAATCGTTACTGGGATAACTATGCTCAAGCCTGGGTTGCAAAAATTTTACCTGGACAGCTCTATGTTAGTTGCAGTGATGATGAGGTGATTTCAACAACGTTGGGTTCCTGCGTTGCGGCTTGTATTCGTGATCGAATAAAAGGTATTGGTGGCGTAAATCACTTTATGCTGCCATGGACGGAAAATGCACCTAGTGAAACATGGAAAGGTATGGCAACACGTTATGGCAGTTTTGCCATGGAATCATTGATAAATGAGATTTTAAAGGCCGGTGGCGAACGCGCTAATTTAGAAATGAAGGTTTGTGGTGGGGCTCGCATCATTAACGGAATATCTAATGATATTGGACGTAAAAATAGTGACTTTATTCTTAGCTTCGCTCAAACCGAGGGCATCCCTCTGATTGCTTATGATCTTGGAGACATTCATCCACGAAAACTGATGTATTACCCCAGTACCGGGCAAATGTATGTAAAACGTATTCAGAAACTTCAAAATGATACTGTTTACCAGCGCGAGTCTCAGTATCATGAACAATTAAAAGCCGCGCCCCAGAGTGGTGGCGTAGAGTTATTCGACAGGTAGGGAAGGAATGAAAAAGATTTCTGTTATTGTCATTGATGATTCAGCGTTAGTCAGAAAGCTACTATCAGAGATCCTCAATTCCGACCCTGAACTGGAAGTAGTCGCGACAGCTGGAGACCCTTATCAGGCTAGAGAAAAGATTAAACAGTTTAATCCAGATGTGTTAACGCTGGATGTTGAAATGCCAAAAATGGATGGGGTGACATTTTTACGTAATCTGATGCGGTTGAGACCAATGCCAGTGGTTATGGTCTCAACACTGACCGAAAAAGGTGCACAAATCACCCTTGAAGCAATGGCTCTAGGTGCATTTGATTTTGTAGAAAAACCCAAATTAGATTTATCTCAATCGTTATCCTCCTACTCAGAAGAAATTATCAGTAAGGTTAAAGCTGCGGCAGGTGTTCAGCCTGAACAATTGAGCCAAAAAGCGGTACTGGAAGTCGAAGAGCGTCTAACTGCTGACGCGATTATTGCTAAGAGTTCAAAAAATATTCCGTTAAGAACCACTGAAAAAATTGTTGCAATTGGAGCTTCCACTGGTGGAACAGAAGCAATAAAGACAGTCTTGTGTGCTTTGCCTGCTAATGCACCGGGTATTGTGATTACCCAACATATTCCTGCGAGCTTTAGTGCGCCTTTTGCGGACCGTGTTGATAAAATGTCGGCGTTGAATGTCAGTCAGGCAGAAGATGGTGAGCAAATACTGCCCGGACATGCCTATATTGCCCCAGGAGATAAACATCTTTTAGTTGAGCGTAGTGGAGCCCGTTACTATTGCCGATTGAATGATGGTCCCGCGGTATCACGTCATAAACCCTCAGTAGATGTTCTCTTTCGCTCAGTTGCTCAAAATGTTGGAGCGAATGCGATTGGGATTATGTTGACGGGAATGGGGGATGATGGCGCTAGGGGTATGATGGAGATGAAAGAAAATGGGGCAAGTAACATCGTTCAGGATGAAAAAAGCAGTGTTGTTTGGGGTATGCCCGGCGCGGCCTACAAGCTGGGGGCGGCGGAATTGATGCTACCGCTGGATAAAATTGCTCAAGAGATCATGAAACAGGGTCGATAATGTTCGATACATACGCGAGAGTTAATTAAGGACGATATGATGAAAAATCCGTTTGATAAAAAACATATTATTGCTTTCCTATCGTCCATAGGGTTTGTTGTGGCTGCCTTATTTTTTGTGAACTGGCTGGCGGCGTTATTGGTTCTATTTGCCTCTGTTTCAGTATTTTTTTTATTGCGTGAGAATGTGTCAGTTCAAACGCAGACAGTGGTTGCTACGACACAGCTATCTTCGGCAGATATTGATGATTTAAAAAAAGAAGTAGTCGGTGATATCACGCTTCAGATCGAAAATATACGTGCAGAGAATGAACAAATTTCAGCGCTGTTATCAAATGCTGTGCAATCTTTAGGGAGTAGTTTCCAAGGTCTGAATGAACAGGCAGCAAATGAGGATGATATGCTTCATAGCTTGGTTGATCATAAAGATGGTCAGCAAGGCCTGTCTGAGTTTATAAAAGAAACCGAATCGGTTATGAGCTTTCTTGTGCAAACCTTGCTAAAAAACTCAGAAGATAGTCGTTTAGTAATGGATAAACTGGATGAAATTAATCAGAGAGTAGACGGCGTAATTTCTTTGCTGGATGACGTAAAAGATATTGCATCTCAAACAAACTTATTAGCCTTAAATGCGGCGATAGAAGCAGCAAGAGCAGGAGATGCCGGGCGTGGATTTGCTGTTGTTGCAGATGAAGTCAGAAAACTATCACAAAAATCTGATGACTTTAGTGATGAAATAAATAAAATCACTATGCAGGTGAAGTCAACCATTGACGAGGCAAGTGATGTCATTTCTGAGTTGGTCTCTGCCGATACCGATTTAGTAATGAACAGTAAAGCCAAAGTAGCAGAAATGACCACTACCATGTCAGCACTGAATGATAAAACGCAATCCGTGATATCTGGTACGAGTGAGATTAGTCATCAGATATCTGGTTTAGTAAACCAAGCGGTAACATCACTTCAGTTTGAAGATATGTGTCATCAGTTAAGCGAACATATGGATAAGCGCTTAAATACAGTGTCAGCACTTATCAATGTAATTAGTGAGATACCCTTGTCATCGGATCCCGATGGTGATCTAGCAGCATGTCAGCAGAAATTTCTAGAGGTCAAAAAAACAGTAGCTGAACTCCAGAATAAAATAGATGAAACAAAACACAAATCTGTCTCACAAAAAAGTGTCGATGCCGGAGATATCGAACTCTTCTAAATACTGGCACATTGCTTGCTCCTAACTCCATGAACAGGTCGATAACGATGATAGAGTAGGGAGAGGCGTTATGCCACAAAGTGTTTCTATACAAACCGATAGTGTTGTCAGCACTAAGCCAGCACATACCAAAGAAATATCGAAGGATAACTCTTTCTCTGAAACGCTTGATAAACATATCAATACAGCAGAACAGAGGTCTATCGAATCAAATAAGTCGCAAACGAAATCAGTTGAAAGCCGCGATAATAAGGCGACCGATAAAACGGAAAAGGATGACTCCGTCACAACGGAAGCGGACAAAAAGACGGAAAAAAGCGACAACGATGACGGCAAGAAATTGCCGTCTGAGGACAAGGTCAGTGATAAAGATACTGATCCTAAAAATGATTCGGAATCACCTTCTGAGGATTCTGACACAGCAGCTTCGCAAACAACTTTTATAGTTGCCCAGTCGCCAGAAACAAAACTACCCGCGACCAGCAACGATGAAGTTAATGTGGCGGAGGAAGGTGACGCTGGCGTAAAAAGAACAGCGACCGCGCCGTCTGTTACATCAACTTTAGAGTCTCAAAAACAATCAACATCCTCAAGTGAAGCTAACTCAGAAACCAATGCGCTTAACAAAAAACAAGCTGATGCCAGCTTAGTTACGGTAACGGAGACAGAAAAAGCGGTCATTAAACAAACTCAAAATTCGACTGACGAAAAAGTGCCCAATTTTGCCAAGGCGTTGCAATCCATGAATGAAGCAGACGGCAAAACCAGTGAAATTCGTGCCGACATCATGGATGCCATTAAACGACAACGCCAAAGAGGTGATGGTGAGCAGGTTACTAATGTTAGGAATATGATGGCAGCACAAGCCGAAAACAAAGATAAAACAGATGTTGATCTGCTTGGCATTCGTGCTGATAAAACGATTCAAGAGCGGATATCAGCTAGCGCACCGGCTACCGCGGCCTCTGTGAATATTAGCTCAACGTCATCACAGTCAGGATCTACAACAACAGCAAGCGCGCCTATGGTAAACCTTCCCGTTCAGCCGAATATACAAAGCTCAGCATGGTCACAAGTGATGAATAGCCGAGTCGTATGGATGGCTAAAGAAGGCATTCAGCAGGCAGAGTTGAAAATGAACCCGGCTAATTTAGGTCCAGTTGAAGTAAAACTCCATGTACAAAATGATCAGGCCAGTGTAACTTTTCTCGCACAACACTCTACAACAAGAGATGCGTTGGAACAGGCTTTGCCAAAATTACGAGATAGTTTTGCAGAAAATGGGATTCAATTAACGCATGCAGAGGTTGGTCAGCAACAGCATCAGCAGCAAAGAGATGATCAGCCACAGCAAATGCAGAATTCTCAGAATTTTACTCAAGCGAACGGTCAAAGTGACGATATAATGACTGAAGCCGAGGAAACACTAGGTTCAGCTATAGAGGATAGTGGTCTTAGTTTATACGTCTGAGGCAAAAATAATAATTAAGTTCAATCCGGGAGAGACGGACGTGTTCAAACTTGAAAATTTCTCTTTGAGAAAACGCATGTATATCATTGGTGGTCTCGGTGTGGTTGCCTTATTGGGGCTATTACTGCTTGAAGGCTATATGTATCACTCTGGTATCAAGGAAATACAGGCTCTTTACATTGCAGCGATATACGTTGTTGTAGCAAGTATTTTAGTGGTGGCTATCGCTCATCATATTGGTCGGTTCGGTGACAAACGTGCAACAACACTTGTTGGTGCAATTCAAAATATCAAGAAAGGTGATTTGACGCATAAAGTGGCCATTTCTGGTAAAAGTGACTTTAGTTGGATGGCGTTTGAGTTAGATAGTGCCAGAAAAAATGTTGCTAACCTAGTCCATACTTTAGTTGGTGGTGTAACTCAGCTCACGTCAGCAAGTCAAAATATGCAAGCTATCAGCAAAGAAACGGTTGATGGAGTATTACGCCAACAGTCAGAAACGACACAAGTGGCGACAGCCATGAATGAAATGACCGCTTCAGTTCAAGAAGTGGCTCGAACAGCTTCCAGTGCGGCAGAAGCTGCTCGAAATGCTGATACAGAAGCTAAAGCAGGCAAGCAGGTGGTGATGGAAACCATGCAAGCCATTGACTCCTTAGCTACCGAAGTTGAAAAAGCGGCAGAACAATTGAGTAGCTTGGAATCAGATATCGGTAATATCGGTGCAATCGTTGATGTCATTCGTGGCATTACTGAACAAACTAACTTACTTGCACTGAACGCAGCTATTGAAGCTGCCCGTGCAGGTGAACACGGTCGAGGCTTTGCGGTGGTCGCCGATGAAGTCCGTACGCTGGCTGCTAGAACACAATCATCTACTCATGAAATAGAAGAGATGGTTGAACGCTTGCAACAAGGTGCCCAAGTAGCGGTAAAAGTGATGAACGAAGGCCGTGAGCGAGCCAAACACAGTGTTGAAAAAGCATCCAGTGCTGGCGCTGCTTTGGATTCAATCACTGCGATGATTTCCACCATGGATGAAATGAGTGCACAAATTTCCAGTGCCGCGAATGAACAGTCTTCAGTGGCTGAAGATATCAACCGTGGTATTGTAAATATCAGTCAGGTTGCTGAGCATACGGCTGAGGGGGCTAGAGAGTCTTCTATTGCAGTAGAAACATTGAGTAATCTGGCGACGCAGTTACAAGAAGCGGCAAGTAAATTTAAAGTATAAATGTGCTTTGAAATATAGAAATAAAAAAAGCCCGGTTTACCGGGCTTTTTTATTCAGAGAAGACTTTTTTCAATATCTGCCAACGCCTGCATTGGATCACTTGCTGCGGTAATTGGTCTGCCAATCACCAGATAATGGCTTCCAGCTTCTATTGCTTGTTTTGGTGTCATAATCCGATGTTGATCTCCAACATCACTACCTGCAGGACGAATGCCCGGCGTGATTAATTGGAAAGCCTCGCCTAGATTTTCGCGAAGCGCACTAGCTTCTTGAGCAGAACATACGACGCCATCTAAGCCGCTGCTTTTAGCCATTTTTGCTAAGCGAATCACGGTATCAGACATATTACCGCTAAGGCCGATTTGCTCAAACGTAGTTTGATCCATACTGGTAAGCAAGGTAACACCAATCAGAATTGGTTGAGTAGAAGCGCTGTCAACGGCTTCTCTAGCTGCTTCCATCATCGCTGCACCACCTAAAGTATGTACATTGAGCATCCATACACCTAGATCAGCAGCGGCTGCACAGGCTTTGGCAACAGTATGAGGAATATCGTGATATTTCAGATCGAGAAACACATCAAAACCGCGGGAGACTAGGTCAGTGACTACACTTGGGCCAGAGCGGGTAAATAACTCTTTCCCTACTTTTACGCGTGCACGCTTCGGATCAATTTGATCGGCCATCTGCAGGGCATCATTGGCTGTAGCATAGTCAAGGGCAACAATAATTCTCGGATCTGACATTGATTTCTCCAAACTGACAATGACCGGGATCCTACCTCAATTGCGTCAGTTTCGCCGTTAATATCAAGAAAATGTTATTCTGTCCGGCGTTTTTTGCTGAGATTAAATGAATGAAATTTGATTTACTTGCGCAGGACGGCTTTGCCCGTCGAGGACGATTAACGTTTGAACGGGGAACAATAGAAACCCCTGCGTTTATGCCTGTTGGTACCTATGGTTCAGTAAAGTCGATGACACCCGAAGAGGTCAAAGCGACTGGTGCTGAAATAATATTAGGCAATACATTTCATTTAATGCTGCGCCCTGGGACAGAGATTATTTCAGCCCATGGTGATTTACATGACTTTATGCAGTGGCAGGGACCTATCCTGACTGACTCCGGCGGCTTTCAAGTGTTTAGTCTGGGAGAGCTGCGTAAAATTACTGAGCAAGGTGTTCATTTCAGTTCACCAGTGAATGGCAGTAAAGTCTTTCTCGGACCAGAAGAGTCAATGGCGGTGCAGCGCGCTTTGGGCAGTGATATCGTCATGATCTTTGATGAATGCACACCGTATCCAGCTGATATCGATACCGCAGCAAAATCCATGGAGTTATCACTTCGTTGGGCAAAACGCAGTAAAGAAGCGCATGGCGATAATCCTTCAGCATTATTTGGCATTGTGCAGGGAGGAATGCATGAGAAATTACGTCAAATATCCTTAGATGGACTAATGGAGATTGGTTTTGATGGTTATGCCATTGGCGGCTTATCAGTGGGTGAACCGAAAGAAGATATGCTGCGGATACTCGATTTTCTGGCGCCGGTGATGCCGCAGGATAAACCCCATTACCTTATGGGCGTGGGACGTCCCGAAGATTTAGTGGAAGGTGTGATGCGTGGCGTGGATATGTTCGACTGTGTCATGCCTACCCGTAATGCACGCAATGGTCATTTATTTGTGCATCAGGGCGTGATTAAGATTCGTAATAGCCGGTTCAAGACGGACACTAAACCATTAGACCCATATTGTGATTGTTACACCTGTCAGAACTATAGCCGGGCTTATCTGCATCATTTAGATAAAACCGGAGAAATGTTGGGGCCGAGACTGAATACCATTCACAATCTTCATTACTACCAGACATTGATGAGTGGCCTGAGGCAGGCAATAGAAAACAATACACTCACGCAATTTCGTCATGAGTTTTATGCCCTCAGAGAAACTGAAATTGTTTAAAACGGTTCAATGCTATCGAACACCCTGTCAGCTGTGGCATAATCGGTTTCTTTTTTCTTGTTGATTTTGAGGATTAACGATGGACTTTTTTATCTCTCCAGCTGCCGCTGCTGATGCAGCAACGACAACAGCAGGTTCTCCAGGCCTGATGGATTTTGCTTTTCCAATTATCCTGTTAGTGCTGTTTTATTTCATGCTGATCAGACCTCAGCAAAAACGTGCAAAAGAACATAAAGCAATGCAATCTGCCTTATCAAAAGGCGACGAAGTGGTAACAGACGGTGGTTTGATGGGGAAAATTATTGAAATTACCGATAATGCGATCACTGTTCAAATTGCTGAAAATGTTGAAGTAAAAGTACGTCGTGAATCAGTCAATGCTGTTTTACCCAAAGGTACATTGAAAAAACTATAAGGTCTGGCCATCTGAAGGATGGCTTGAAGTAAAAGTCAGGAATGAATTATGAACCGATATCCACTGTGGAAAAACTTACTTGTTCTTATTGTGCTGTTAGTCGCTGGACTATACGCACTCCCTAATCTTTACGGGGATGACCCGGCAGTGCAGATTTCTGCTGGTAGAACTGCCACGGTGGATTTGGCTTTAGCCGATAAAGCGGAAAAAGCACTCAAAACGGCTGGCATTGAATATAAAGGTGCTCAGCTTGAAGATGATAAGTTACTTATCAGATTGACCTCAGCTGACAGCCAATTAAAAGCCAAGGACGTTTTAAGCAAATCACTGGTAGGTGATTACATCATTGCATTAAACCTGGCATCTACCACACCACATTGGTTAGCGTCTTTGGGTGCTGAACCGATGAATCTCGGTTTGGACTTGCGTGGCGGTGTTCACTTTCTTATGCAAGTGGATATGGACGCCGCTGTGAAGCAAAGCCTTGATACTTATGGCAGTGATATTCGTTTATCACTTCGTGAAGAAAAAATTCGTTATAAACAAATCAAAGTAGAAGGTCAGAACCTGATTTTGGTGTTACGCAACACCGAAGACAGAGACAAAGCTGAATCTTTGATTCTGAAAAACTTCAATGATCTTCAGGTCACAGTATCTGATAATGAGGCTACCCCTGAAATCATCATGAATATGTCTGAAAAGAGTATTCGTGAGACCAAACAACTCGCCTTACAACAAAACATCACTACATTAAGAAATCGTATTAATGAGCTGGGTGTGGCAGAGCCAACGGTGCAGCAGCAGGGGGATGACCGAATCGTCGTTCAACTGCCTGGTGTGCAGGATACCGCGCAGGCGAAGAAGATCCTGGGAGCGACAGCTACCCTTGAGTTCAGACTGGTTGATACAGAGCATGATGTTAAAGATGCGGTGAATGGACGCATTCCACCGAACTCAGAACTTTATTACAGCCGTGATGGACGTCCTTATTTGCTGGATAAGCGCGTCATGCTGACGGGTGAGCATGTGATCAATGCGGCATCAACTTTAGATCCGCAATCTGGTACCCCAGCTGTTTCTGTCACCTTGGATGGTAAAGGTGCGAGAGCATTTAGTAATGTGACCCGCGATAATATCGGTAATCCAATGGCGGTGGTTTTCATTGAGTCAAAAATGGAAACAAAAGAGATTGATGGTGAACTGGTTTCTGTCAGACGTCAGGTGCCTGAGATTATCAATGTCGCCACCATCCGCGATCAACTCAGTAAAAAATTCCAGATTACTGGTTTAGACAGCACAACAGAAGCGCGTGATTTGTCGCTGCTGTTACGGGCGGGTGCTTTAGCGGCTCCGATTGAAATTGTCGAAGAACGGACTGTTGGACCAAGCATGGGGCAACAGAATATCGAACAAGGCTTTGAGTCAGTCATTATTGGTTTTGTACTGGTGCTGGTATTTATGCTTGTCTGGTATCGCGTATTTGGTTTATTTGCCAACGTCGCTTTAGCCGCGAACCTTATTTTCATTGTGGCATTACTCTCGTTATTACAGGCAACACTGACCTTGCCCGGTATTGCTGGTATCGTGCTGACTGTGGGTATGGCGGTTGACGCTAACGTACTTATTTATGAACGTATTCGTGAAGAGCTACGAAATGGTAATAGCCCTCAAGCCAGTATCAGCGCCGGTTATGATAAAGCGTTCTCTACCATCGCTGATGCGAATATCACCACCTTGATTGCAGCCATTGTGTTATTTGGCTTCGGAACGGGCGCGATTAAAGGTTTTGCTGTGACATTATCACTCGGCATTATCACTTCTATGTTTACGGCCATTATGGGAACACGTGCTTTAGTTAACTTGTTCTATGGTCGTAAAAATAAACCTAAGCTATCAATTTAGGAATCATGTTCATGCAGTTTTTTAATAAACAAACGCATATCAAATTCATGTCGAAACGCTGGTTTGCCATAGCGTTTTCAAGCATATTACTTATCGTGTCTATAGGCTCATTGGTGACACAAGGTTTGACCTTTGGTATTGATTTTACTGGCGGCACCATGATCGAGCTGGGTTATCAGGAGCCAGCTAACTTGGATAAGATTCGTTCAAGTCTCCAAAATGGTGGTTATCCGGAAGCAGTCGTGCAGAATTTTGGTTCAATCCATGATGTTCTCGTTCGTTTACCTATCGTTGAAACCGAGAACATGGCGGAGATGAGTAATAATGTCGTTTCCTTATTACAAGTTGATTCTGGTAGTCCGATCGATGTTCGTCGTGTCGAGTTCGTTGGGCCTCAAGTCGGAGATGATCTGACAGAACAGGGAGGCTTAGCGGTTTTATATGCCTTAATTGGTATTCTGATTTATGTGGCATTCCGTTTTGAATATCGCTTTGCGATTGCGTCAGTCGCTGCCTTGGTGCATGACGTCATTATCACCTTAGGTTTCTTCTCAATTACACATGTCGAATTTGATTTAACGGTGTTGGCTGCCGTTCTGGCCATTATTGGTTATTCATTGAATGATACGATTGTTGTTTTTGACCGGGTGCGTGAAGGGTTCCTTAAAATCCGAAAAGCGACATCAGAAGAAGTGATTGATACCTCTCTGAACGAGACGTTGAGCAGAACCTTAATGACATCATTCACAACGTTATTAGTGGTGTTTGCTTTATTTATCCTGGGTGGTGAGGTGATTCATTCATTTGCTGAGGCATTATTGCTGGGCATCATGATTGGTACCTACTCCTCAATCTATGTGGCGAGTTCTGCTGTACTGTTTATGGGGGTGAGTAAAGAGGATTTACTTCCGCCAGTGAAAGACAGCGATCAGGAAATTGGCGAAGACGGTAGTCAGGTCTAACAAAAAAGCCCGAGAAATCGGGCTTTTTTTATGAGTGAGTATTTTGGTCGTTAAAACGTAATTCTTTGCTAATCGTTACAGTGGATGGTTTAGAACGGCGCCGTGATTGAATGGGCACCACTTTTCCTGACTGTTCTGCTTCATCTCGTATGGCGGCTTGCTCTTTTGTTTCGATAGACAATATTCGTACACCACTACAGTCACAACGGAAACTCATGAAGGTGACAAACTCTTCAAGACTTTCCTGTGTTTGTTGAACCTGAAGGCGATATTGCTTATTCATAAAAAACTAACCTGTTGTGATAATCAAGCTATCGACCTTCATTTTGATTTCTTGAATATAAAGCTTTGCTCATAGAATGGTTGATTTAAACCAATAATGGCTGCCATCAACAAAACAGGAAAAACTCCTAAGGTGTAACGGCCTGTTTTACTGACACAATAGTGTGGATGGTTGAACTTTCTAAATGAGAAGTGCTCTACAAGATTGAGGAATTTGCTGATTTAATCAGCTTCCTGATTCTGTATGGTGGAAAATAAGAAGCAAAATAAAAATGGAGAGATTATGAGTAAGTTAAAAAAGCTGGGCCTTATGGTTTTATTTATCTGGCCACAAATTATCTTTGCCAACCCAATTAATGTCACTCTTCATTATATTGGTCCAACAGATGGGCAGGTTTGGGCTGGGGTTCAGCAAGGACTCACGGAGGCTAATCTACAGGGACAGTTTTTAGGACAAAACTATCAAGTCAAAAATGTCACCGAACAAGAACTTGCTGCTCTGCCAGAATCTGAAATAACGGCGGTACTGGTTGGAACAGATGCTAAACATATTCTCGACGTTGCCAAAATGAAAAAATTAGCCCATGTACCGGTGTTTAACCTGAGCTCTGATGCTGATGGATTACGTCAGGCATGTTTATCGAATTTATTGAATATCCCTTTGAGCAAACAAATGAAAGCTGATGCACTCGCTCAATGGCAGGCAAAGAATCCTGATACATTGGTGACGGCTCATGCATGGCATCATGATTTTGTTAAGTTTGCTGCTTCACAATTGAATAAACGATTCACCAGAAATCACAAAACACAAATGGATGATGATGCTTGGGCTGGTTGGGCAGCGGTGAAGATGTTGTCAGATACTGTTGCCAGAACGCAAAAAATTGATGCTGCAGGAATGTTGAACTACCTCAAGAATGACTTGTCATTTGATGGGCAGAAAGGGGATACCGCGACATTCAGAGAAACAGGGCAATTACGTCAGATTGTTTTACTGATTGACAAGGACGATAACATTGTCGCCGAAGCTCCATTGAGAGGTGTAAAAGGTGGTTTAGATAGTCTTGGAATGGTTACCTGTAAAAAATAATTAGAGAGAAGAAGGAAACATGATGAAATTAAAAAATATTTTATTAGCCACATTGATTATGGCCAGTACAACCGTTTGGGCTGAGCCATCACACCGTGTTTTTGTCACTAATGAAAAAGACAATACGGTCAGCGTCATTGATACAAAAACCAATGAAGTGATAAACACCATTAATATTGGGGAGCGGCCAAGAGGGATTGGTTTATCACCGGATCAAAAACAACTCTACGTTGCTATTAGTGAAGAAGGTGCGATAGCCGTTGTTGATTTAGATACGCTGAAAGTGGTGAAAAAGCTGGAAGCGGGAGACGATCCTGAAACATTTGATGTCGCACCGAATGGCAATATTTATATATCTAACGAGGATGATGCTCAAGCCAGTGTCATTGATCCGAAAACAGGCAAAATCATTGAAGTCATTCCTGTTGGTTTGGAACCCGAAGGTGTTGCCGTTTCACCTGATGGTAGCTTGGCACTTGTTACTAGTGAATCCACTAATATGGTTCATGTGATTGATACGGCTAAACATAAAGTGGTAAAAAATATTTTAGTTGCTGCCCGTCCTCGTGGTCTGGCATTTAACAGTGACGGCTCGTTGGCTTACTCAACCAGTGAAGTAGGTAATGAAGTGACGATTATTGATACAAAATCATTATCAATTATCAAACAGGCTTCTATCGACTTACCTAACTCCAAGCCTATGGATATTGCTGTTAGCCCAGATGATAAAACCATCTATGTAACAACGGGGCGTGGTAACTCCGTCGCTGTTTTAGATGCTAAAACACTGGAAATGAAAGCAAATGTACCTGTTGGTAAACGTGTATGGGGCTTGGGTATGACGCGTGATGGCTCACGTTTATACACAGCTGATGGTGTTAGTAGTACCGTTTCTGTCGTGGACACAGCTACAAATAAAACAATTAAAACGATCGAAGTGGGCAAATTCCCATGGGGTGTCGTTGTTGACGATTAATATTTTATTAATATGTCGACAAAAAAACCCGGCTATTTTGCCGGGTTTTTTTATATCTCTTCGAAAAAAATCATTAAATACTTTGTTCCGTTTAAGTGACACGTTATTATGCCGTGATGATTAAAGTGATTCTGCGGTTTTTCCAGGTTTGTTTATTTCAGGCAAGTCCGGCCGATATTCCGGCATCTTCAATATTACTGAACTTTAGTGTTGTCACGTATTTTATCGTCGGCGTACTGGTTAGCCATATTGATCATAGCTGGACGATTAGCTTGGTGGCAGCACTGGCTGATACTGCCATGCTGGTTATCGTTACTAAAGGCTTATTATTTATCCGCGGATTGCCTTCTCGCTTCGAGCAAACCTTAACAGCTATGGCAGGGACTGGTGCATTAATTGGCATGATTAGCTGGCCAGTCTTTGTATTATTTCGACAGGTAGAGCCTCATAGTCAGCTAACCAGTATTATCTTATTACTGGTACTTATTGTTATTTTCTGGAGTTTATTTGTTGTTGCACATATCTTCAGGTATGCACTTGATATCCGACCCGGTTTAGCAGCGGTTATAACGACGGTTTATACCATTGCTTCGTTGATTGTGGTTGGACTCACTATTTCAGGAGTTGCGTAATGCATATTCATATACTGGGGATTTGTGGCACGTTTATGGGCGGACTGGCCATTTTAGCCAGAGAGCTTGGCATGACAGTGAGTGGTTCAGATGCCAATGTGTATCCACCGATGAGTGATCAGCTTGCTGCCGCAGGCATTGATGTCAGGGAAGGATACAAACCTGAACATTTAGAGCCTGCCCCTGACTTAGTGGTGATGGGCAATGCCATGTCACGAGGTAATCCGGCCGTAGAGTATGTGTTAAATAAAGGTCTTCCCTATGTTTCTGGTCCACAGTGGCTGAATGAACATGTGCTGCAAGGGAAATGGGTGTTGGCTGTTTCTGGTACACATGGAAAAACAACCACCAGTAGTTTATTAGCTTGGATTCTCGAGCATGCCGATATGGCACCTGGTTTCCTTATCGGCGGGGTGCCTGATAATTTTGGCGAAACAGCTAGACTCGGTAAAACGCCTTTTTTTGTAATTGAGGCAGATGAGTACGATACGGCATTTTTTGATAAGCGTTCTAAATTTGTCCATTACATGCCCAGAACGTTGATTATTAATAATCTTGAATTTGACCACGCTGATATTTTTGATGATTTGGCCGCTATTCAAAAGCAGTTTCATCATTTAGTTCGAACTGTGCCTGAGCAAGGTTTGATTCTTTCGCCACAAGAGAAAGCAATTGAGCATGTCTTCAATATGGGCTGTTGGACACCACGTCAAACACTGGGCGCTGAGGGGGATTGGCAAGCGACATTATTGAAGAATGATGGTAGCGAGTTTGAAGTACGCCATGGTGAAGCCACTGGCCGCGTTGTATGGGATATGCTCGGTCAGCATAATGTGAGTAATGCCCTTGCGGCAATAGCGGCAGCTCATCATGTTGGTGTCACCATTGAACATGCTTGTGAGGCCTTATCAGTGTTTGCCGGTGTTAAACGACGGCTGGAATTGAAAGGCGAAATTAATAATATTCGGGTGTACGATGATTTTGCTCATCATCCGACCGCTATTGCCACCACTATCGCCGGGTTAAGAGCTAAAGTAGGGAACCGTCGGCTGATTGCGGTACTTGAGCCTCGCTCTAACACCATGAAAATGGGTGTGCATCAGGAGACATTGGCTCAGTCTTTAATTCAGGCAGACAGAGTGTTATTGCTTCAGGATGCTGATTTGAAATGGTCACTAAAACAAGTCACAGAAACATTGGGCGATCATGTCAGTGTATTTGATTCTGTCGACGCTATCGTTAAAACAATCAGCAATGAAGCACAGTCTGGTGATGAAATTTTAGTGATGAGTAATGGTGGCTTTGGCGGTATTCACCAACGGATTTTAGAGGCGATTGCCTAATTATGTTAGATCAGCAGCAGATCGCATTAGCCATTACAGGCGCTTCAGGTGCACCTTATGCAAAGCGTTTACTGGAGGTGCTGTTACAACAAGGCCTCACTGTGCATTTAATGATTTCCACTGCAGGCAGAATCGTGCTTGCTGATGAGCTTGATTGGAAATTACCCGCTCGGGCCAGTGATGTTCAAACGAAATTAGTTCAAGAGTTTAACTGCCACCCTGAACAGTTACGGGTGTATGGTGAACAGCAATGGTCATCGCCATTGGCAAGCGGCTCTCATCGCGTGCCAAGCATGATTGTGTGTCCATGTACCATGGGCACTCTATCGGCTATCGCCTGCGGCCAGAGTGATAATTTGATAAACCGCGCTGCCGACGTCATGCTCAAAGAAGATCGCAAATTGATCGTAGTGCCGAGGGAGGCGCCATTTTCAGTGATTCATCTGGAAAATATGCTGAAACTTGCTAAGCTTGGCGTGTGTATTTTCCCCCCAAATCCTGGCTTCTATTTTAATCCTACATCCCTAAATGAACTGGTCGACTTTGTTGTCGCCAGAATACTGGACCAGGCGAAAATAGAACATAATCTGATGCCTCGTTGGGGGGACTGATGTGCTATTCGGGATTCCCTCGTAACTCACGTATAATAGGACTCAAATTCAACCCCGCTCAGGAAAACCATGTCAGATATTGAAATTGCCCAACAAGCTTCAATGCAGGAAGTCACTAGTCTCGCTGAGGAAAAGCTTGGTCTTGCCTCACATCATATTGACCCGTATGGACGTTTCAAAGCCAAAGTCTCTTTGGAAGTAATGGATGATATGGCAGCGAAAGCGGATGGTAAGTTGATTTTAGTCACGGCCATCAGTCCAACGCCGGCAGGTGAGGGCAAAACCACTACAACCATTGGCTTGAGTGATGCGCTTAACCGAATTGGCAAAAAATCGATTGTCTGTGTGCGCGAACCATCAATGGGGCCGTGTTTTGGTATGAAAGGTGGGGCCGCCGGTGGCGGTTATGCACAGGTCGTGCCGATGGAAGATATTAATCTTCACTTTACCGGCGATTTACATGCGATTGCCTCAGCACATAATCTATTATCAGCGATGATTGATAACCATATTCATCATGGCAATGCACTGCAGTTAGATGCTAGACGTATTGTCTGGCAACGAGTGATGGACATGAATGATCGTGCGCTGCGGGACATCGTCGTTGGTATGGGTGGCCCTGCTAACGGTTATTTACGTGAAGAGCGTTTTGATATTGTGGTGGCCTCAGAAGTGATGGCCATTTTTTGTTTGTCCAATTCTTTACAGGAATTGAAGCAACGTCTTGGCGAAATTTTAATCGCTTATTCGGTAGATGGGACGCCTCGTTATGCCCGTGACATTATGGCGCATGGTGCGATGGCGGCTTTATTGAAAGAAGCGATTAAGCCGAACCTGGTTCAGACTTTAGAAAATAACCCGGCTTTTGTACACGGCGGGCCTTTTGCCAATATCGCGCATGGCTGTAATTCTGTCATCTCAACCAAGATGGCACTAAAACTGGGTGATTATGTTGTCACTGAAGCCGGCTTTGGTGCTGATTTAGGTGCAGAAAAATTCATCAATATTAAGTGCCGTAAAGCGGGAATTAAACCGGATATGGCAGTGGTTGTCGCCACAGTAAAAGCCCTGAAATATCACGGTGGTCTGGAGCTGAAAGAGCTAACTGCTGAAAATCTTAATGCACTGAATACGGGACTGGCTAATTTAAAACGTCACCTAAGCAATCTGCAAAACGAGTTCGGCTTGCGTTGTGTTGTCGCCATCAATCATTTTGTCAATGATAGCGATGCTGAGATTGAATTGATTAAAACAGCAGTGAAAGAGATGGGCGCAGAGGCTATTCTTGCTCGCCATTGGGCCGAAGGTGGTGCTGGTGCTGAAACATTAGCACAGCGTGTGGTTGAAATGCTGGATGCTGATGCCGAACCTTGTCAGTTGTTATACCCGGATAGCTTGCCGCTTTGGGACAAAATCAACGAAGTCGCTAAACGTTTATATGGTACAGGTCAGGTCGTAGCTGATAAAAAAGTGATGGATAAGATCGCCATGCTGAATGAGCAGCACGGGGATATTCCGGTTTGTATGGCAAAAACGCCGTATTCTTTTAGCAGTGACCCGAGCTTACGTGGCACGGCTGAGAACCATACGCTAACCATTCGTGATGTTCGTCTGTCAAACGGTGCAGGTTTTCTTGTCGTGCTTTGTGGTGATGTAATGACTATGCCAGGATTACCAAAACATCCTGCAGCAGAGCGGATTGATATTGATGATAATGGTTCAATAGTAGGATTATTTTAATAGCAAAGCTAAGTTATTAAAGCGATCAAAAAAAGCCGTAATAATTTCTCACTACGGCTTTTTAGTTTTTTCTTATTTAAATATTTTAAGCTTTTATGCCTTTACACCTTACGACGCAAACCAAGAAAGCCTAACAATGCTGGAGCAAACATCAATATACTTGCTGGGACAGGCACGGCTGATGGTGTTTGAATATAACTAGCATAGCCTGTTTCTTCATAGTTAATTTCATGTTTCAGTAATGCATAAGAAAATAATGCATTATCTAGCAGGACGTCTACAGAAGGTAATATTGAAACTGGGGTTGAGAAAAAGTCTTCATCAAATACCATTAGGCCATATATCGTAAAGAATTCTACGGAATCTTTCTGAGGCGGAGTCATAACTCTAGCTTTAAATAAAAGTGCATCACCTGTCATGTTAGGGTTGAGACCTTTATTGACCATTGACGTTACGAGATCTGAGTGAAATTTATCTTCGTTTGCAATAGTATTATCTAAGATACTGATGCTAAATTGCTTTCCATCAAATACAGTAGGCGCAGCTGTCCCTGAGAGGATGTAGTTAGGTGAGCTGCTAAGTTGCCTCGTACCAGAGCTTCCTGGAATTGGTGTAAGGTTAGCACCAAATGGTCCAAACTCCGTTGTTAAGTCTGTGTCGAAAGACCAGGTGGCAGGTGCCGACTGACCAATAAGTGAACTTAAGTCTCCGCTGGCTGTTTGCCAGGTACCTGTAGTGGATAAGCTCGTTGGTGCCGCTAAGGCAATATTAGTTAAACCCGCAAATAAAGCCAAGCCCATAAAAGCCGTTTTTTTCATGTGTTTCTTCCTTAGTTATTATTGCAGCACAGCCACCTTAATATCTTAAGGTCTGTAACTTTCCGTCCTTGGTTCACACCGAGTTTGGCTTTGATTGAAGCATTTCGGGTAAAAAATAATATCAAAGAAATAACAAAAATTGAAATGAAGGTGGCTAATTTTGCTCTCGATGTTTTTTGATTAAATCATAAGCCAATTGAATTTCTTTAGCCTGTTCAGTAGCAACAGCAATCATATCTTCAGGTACACCTTGACCCATTAATTTATCAGGATGGTATTGGCTCATTAATTTGCGGTATGCACGTTTAATTTCTTGATTAGAACTGTGCTCTGTGACACCAAGTGCTTTATAAGCTTCCGCAAGGTCATTCATAGAAGAGCGTTGCTGACCTGACGAATATTGTTGTTGATAGCCGCTTGAAAAATTAGCCTGACTTAACACCATATCGAGGATTCGATTAAACTCTGCTCGGCTATAACCCAGTTGTGATGAAACCTGCTCCAGAATCTGTCTTTCTTGTGGGTCGAGCTTACCATCGGCCAAAGCCATCACCGTCAGGTAGACCAGTAAGACTTGTTTTAAATTAAAGGTGTTGCCACAGTGCTGTTTAAATTTCGTCACTGTTTCGTTGATATCAAAGTCGGGTTCAGCGCCACGTTGGAACTGACGAATAGCTTCTTGTCTGTGCTCACCAGACATGCCCATTTTTTTGATAAAGGCTTCAACATGGTCGATTTCAATTTGACTGATACGGCCATCAGCTTTTGCTAATTTCCCCATCAATACAAAGACTGTTTCCAGGAAGACGGCTTGACGAGTTTGGTTGGTAAAAGGATTCGCGCCACCAAGTCCATAAGCCCGTACACGATCAGCAAAACCACCAAATATAAGCCCTATCAGGGCACCAAAAATACCCAGAATCAGTAAACCAACACTCATGGTACTTAATAATAAGAAGCCTAAAATCAGGCCTATCCACTTAAACATAACGATTAACTTTTCTTTGAAATACTAAAATAAATGAGGCCAAGCCCCCATAAACCAAACACCCAGCTGAGAATTGGGAGGCCGGCAAACATCGTCGTCGCATAACCATCAAGCCCGGTAATCACTGCGGCACCAACCAGGAAAGCAGCGCCGGCTGTAACAGCGGCACTACGGTAGCTGGCTTGCTTGATTTCTTTACGTAATTGCTGAATATCGGCTGATGCTAAATTTACGTTGAATTGACCTTCCTGAGCACGTTTGCTCAAGTCATATAATAGACGTGGCATTTCAGGTAAGGTTTCAGCCCAATGTGGCGCTTCTTGTTGTAATGTTCTTAAAGCGGCTTGCCAGCCCATTTTTTCTTTCATCCATGTTTCTAAAATCGGTTTGGCTGTTTTCCAGAGATCCAGATCGGGATAGAGGTCACGGCCCAATCCTTCAATATTGAGTAGGGTTTTTTGTAGTAAAACCAGTTGTGGCTGGACTTCCATATTGAAACGACGCGCTGTTTGAAACAGTCTTAATAACAACTGCCCGAAAGAAATTTCTTTTAGTGGCCTTGCGAAAATAGGCTCACAAACACTGCGTATAGCGGCTTCAAACTCATCCAAGCGTGTGTCAGCTGGCACCCAACCAGATTGCACATGTAACTCTGCCACACGACGATAATCATGATTAAAAAAGGCAAGAAAGTTTTCTGCGAGATAACGCTGATCATCTGGTGACAAGGTTCCCATAATGCCGAAATCGACAGCCACATATTTCGGGTTTTTTGGATCATGAATATCCACCATGATATTGCCGGGATGCATATCGGCATGGAAAAAACTATGTTTGAAGACTTGGGTGAAAAATATTTCAACGCCCATTTCTGCGAGCTTAGCCATATCCACCCCTTTGGCGATCAAACCTTCAGTATCGCTAATAGGGGTGCCATAGATACGTTCTTGAACCAGAATATTGGGTTTTGTCAGTTTCCAATATATCTTCGGCACGTAGAGTAAAGTGGTGCCTTCAAAATTACGCTGAAGTTGTGATGCCGAGGATGCTTCACGCAGCATGTCGAGTTCATCAAACAGGTTCTTTTCCAGCTCAGCAACGATTTCTCTCGGACGCAGGCGTTTGCCTTCAGACCAATATCGTTCGGCGAAGGATGCCAGGGTATATAACAAGGCAATATCACGTTTAATAATAGGTTCTATGCCGGGACGTACCAGCTTTATTACAACTTGTTCACCATTTTTCAAGGTCGCGGCATGGACTTGTGCAATAGAGGCTGAGGCAAGAGGCTCTGGTTCAATATGAGCGAATAATTCATTCAGTGATTCTGCTTCATACGCTTTATCGATGAGTTGTTTGGCTTGTTCCGCAGGAAAGGGGGCAACCTGATCCTGTAATTTGGCCAGTGAGTTGGCAATATCCGGTGGCAGCAGATCCCGGCGAGTGGATAGCACCTGACCAAATTTGACAAAAATAGGGCCTAAGTCTTGTAGCGCCAGTCTTAATCTTTCGCCTCTGGGAAGTGTCGATTGTTTATTGCGCCAGCGATGAGGAGATAAAAAACTAAAATATCGAAGTGGACGTAACAGATGAATCGCTTTGATCACTTCGTCCAGGCGATGTTTTGCCAGGACATGATTGATTTGAATCAGTCTGGATAACTGATTAGCCTTCATTAATGGCTCCTTACATGGATATAGCTGAGGTCAATGCTCACGTGCGTCAATGATGTGTTTCCAGCCGGTTTATACGTGCCTCAAGCCTATCAATATCTGCCTTGATCTTATCTACATCACTCATGAAATCGTCGATTTGAATCTTGTCTGGCAAGATGTGAGCTTCTTCTCTCAGGTATTCAGAAAGTGACATCGATAAGGAGCGTTGGGTCGCATTTAGCCATGAAAAACCTTGTTTGATGGCATAATTTAGCGGCTGAGCAATCACGTCCCCTGTGACATTGGCAATTTGCTGTTCCCAGTCAAAGTCAAACCCGTCGAGAACGTCTTGCAACTGTTTGGCAAATTGTACATTCCCATGGATATGTATCTCATTGGAGAACAAGTGCTCTGGGTGTTTGGCCAGCTTCAGCAGACTTATCGCATTAGCGGTGATTAATAAATCCGCATTTTCTTCATCATTATGAGTCAGCTTGATTGCTGACTGATGAAATGAGACGTGTAAATATTGCTGCCAGTCCTGAATATGAATCACGATCACACGATTTTCAAAAGTATTAAGCCGTTCGCGCGTTTCAGGATCCTGTTTCAATGCCTGATTAACAGCCAATTCGATTGGACGTAATAAAATGGCCATGAGTCTAGAATTTATAACCGCGATGAAGTGAGACGATACCGGCGGTCATATTGTGATATTCACAACGTTCAAAACCGACATCCGTCATCATCTGTTTTAAGGTTTCCTGATCCGGATGCATACGGATGGATTCAGCCAGATAGCGATAGCTGTCTTCGTCCCCAGTAAAAATTTTGCCCAGCTGCGGCAGAATCTTAAATGAATAAGCATCATAAATCGGTGCCATCCACTCAGCTGGCTTAGAAAACTCTAAGACCATCAGTTGGCCGCCTGGCTTGAGTACACGAAACATTGATGCCAGTGCTTTATCTTTATCTGTGACATTACGTAAACCAAAAGCAATGGTAATACAGTTGAAACTGTTGTCAGGAAACGGCAGGGCTTCCGCATTGGCCTGAACGTATTCAATATTGCCCACAATACCATCATCCGTCAGGCGGTCACGACCAACATTAAGCATAGACGCATTGATATCAGCTAATACAACTTTGCCTGTATCACCTACCAGTTTTGAAAACTGTCGGGTCAGATCGCCTGTACCGCCGGCGATATCCAATACGGTTGCCCCACGACGAACACCACTGTTCATGATGGTAAAGTGCTTCCAGAAGCGATGAATACCAAGCGACATTAAGTCGTTCATCAGATCATATTTACCTGCAACCGAGTGAAAAACCTCGGCGACATGTTTGGCTTTTTCGGCCGTGGGTACTTCTTTATAACCGAAATGGGTGGTGTCTTTGGCTTCCATAACTTGACCTATTACTGTTGGCGCTGATAACCGGCTTTCTGAAGTCGGTTAAGGTAGTCTTGCCATAGAGAATCCTGATGTATGGCAAGTTCGTACAAATAGTCCCATGTGAAAAGACCACTGTCATGTCCGTCATCAAAAAACAATTTGAGTGCATAATGACCAACAGGCTCTATTTTTTCGAGACCGACGTTTTCTTTATGTGTCTGCAGAACTTCCTGTCCGGGACCATGTCCACGAACCTCTGCTGAAGGTGAGTGGACACGGAGATATTCTGCTGACAAACGATACTGCTTATCACCATAGCTCAGAGATAGACACTTGGATTGTTTGTGTAACGTAATCTCTGTTGGTAGTGGTATTTCTGCCATCAAGAATGCCTTATAGGATATAACGTGATAAATCTTCGTCTTCAGCAACCACGGAAAGTTGCTCATTGACATAGTCTTTATCGACGGTGACAGACAGATTTTCTTCGCTGCCAGCTTCATATGAAATCTGTTCTAACAACTTTTCCAGCATGGTATGTAAACGGCGGGCACCAATGTTTTCTGTCTTTTCATTGACTTCCCATGCCAGCTGAGCAATGCGCTCAATACCATCGTCGGTGAAGCTTAACTCAACCCCTTCTGTTGCCAGAAGCGCAATATATTGCTCCGTCAGAGAAGCGTCAGGCTCAGTCAGAATGCGAACAAAATCCGCAGAAGAAAGTGCATCCAGTTCAACGCGAATAGGTAAGCGACCTTGCAGCTCAGGTATTAAGTCGGAGGGGTTGCTTAAGTGGAATGCACCTGATGCGATAAACAGAATATGGTCGGTTTTGATCATGCCATATTTGGTCGAAACAGTGCTTCCCTCTACCAGAGGTAAAAGGTCACGTTGAACACCAGCACGAGATACATCCGCATTGTTACTGCTTTCACCTCGACCGGTAATCTTATCGATTTCATCCAGAAAAACGATGCCATTTTGTTCAACACTGTCTAACACTTTGGCTTTCAATTCTTCTTCATTGATAAGTTTCAGTGCTTCTTCTTCAGACAGCAGTCGCATGGCATGAGCTACTGTAATTTTGCGCATACTTTTACGTTGTGAGCCCATACTTTGAAACATTTCTTGTAACTGGCTGGTCATTTCTTCCATGCCTGGAGGCGACATGATTTCAACACCTACATTAGGGGCATTCAGTTCCAGTTCTATCTCACGATCGTCAAGTTTGCCCTCACGCAGCATTTTGCGGAAACGTTGGCGAGTGGTTGATTCATCTTCTGTTTCAACATCGCGTGCAGGGCGAAGCAGGGCATTCAGAATACGTTCTTCAGCGGCATCTTCTGCTTTGTTCTTTACCGATGATATCGCCTCTTCACGCAGCATTTTCATGGCTGTTTCAGCAAGATCACGAATGATTGATTCGACATCACGGCCTACATAACCCACTTCAGTAAATTTGGTGGCTTCTACTTTAATGAATGGCGCATTAGCTAAAGCGGCGAGTCTTCGGGCGATCTCTGTTTTACCGACGCCGGTGGGACCAATCATAAGGATATTTTTAGGAGTCACTTCATGTTGAAGTGCTGCATCGAGCTGCTTACGACGCCAGCGGTTACGGAGTGCAATGGCGACGGCTTTTTTAGCTGCCTGTTGTCCAATGATGCGTTTATCGAGTTCGTTAACAATTTGTTTCGGAGTTAATGATTGCATGATAGATATCAGTTTGAGTCCAGAGTTTCGATTGTAAGGTTGTGATTGGTATAGATGCAGATGTCAGCGGCAATATTCAAGCCTTTTTCTACAATTTCTCTGGCACTGAGAGCAGTATTTTGTAATAAGGCGGTTGCTGCAGCTTGAGCAAAAGGGCCCCCAGAACCAATAGCAATAAGGCCATGCTCTGGTTCAATGACGTCACCATTACCAGAAATAATGAGGGAGGCTTCTTTATCTGCTACAGCAAGTAAGGCTTCAAGTCGACGCATCATTCTGTCTGTGCGCCAATCTTTGGCAAGTTCAAGCGCACTGCGTGTCAGATTGCCCTGGTGCTTTTCTAATTTTGCTTCAAATCGTTCAAATAGTGTGAAAGCATCCGCTGTGCCACCGGCGAAACCAGCAATGACTTTACCGTGATATAACCGTCGGACTTTGCGCGCATTGCCTTTCATTATTGTGTTGCCAAGACTGACTTGCCCATCACCACCAATGACGACCTGACCGTCACGGCGATACGAAAGGATGGTCGTACCGCGGTACTGCTCCATAAATGTCTCCTGTTTTTAGAAATTAATACAGATTTTTATCACCCAATAATATACTATTACGGCTTTCATACTTCAGTTAATCACGCGACAGATTTAGCCAAGCTAATCATTCAGACGTCAACTAATCGAGAATTACTGATTTAAGTGTTGACATTAGTGTGAGATTTCCGGAAAATGCCACGTCTTTAGTGGAGGGGTTCCCGAGCGGCCAAAGGGATCAGACTGTAAATCTGACGGTTCTACCTTCGAAGGTTCGAATCCTTCCCCCTCCACCATTAAATAAACAAGATGACTGAATTGCGGGTGTAGTTCAATGGTAGAACTCCAGCCTTCCAAGCTGATCACGTGGGTTCGATTCCCATCACCCGCTCCATTTTTTGATTGGAAGAATTTAGGCCCGCATAGCTCAGTCGGTAGAGCGCATCCATGGTAAGGATGAGGTCATCAGTTCGATTCTGATTGCGGGCTCCACAATTTGTCTTAGGCAGGGAGTTCCTGCCTGTTTTGATTTTTTGGCTCAATAAAATATAGTGCCGGGGATACTACTCATGTCTAAAGCAAAATTTGAACGTTCTAAACCCCACGTCAACGTGGGCACC
>NZ_DDCG01000004.1:0-24441 GCF_002335235.1 Methylophaga sp. UBA2012
TTTACCTTTAAATAATGGACCATCGCAGTGTGGGCAATAGGCAACACCATGACCACGGTATTCCTTCTCACCAGGCACACCCAGTTCACGCCAACGTGCCCCGGTCGCTAAGATGACAGTTTTACTAGACAGCGTCGCTCCACTTTCCAGCTCAACGTCAATCATCTTGCCATTCTTTTTCAGACCTTTTGCACGCTGAAGATTCATCACGTCCACTTCATATTCTTTGACGTGTTCTTCTAAAGCCGCTACTAACTTAGGCCCTTCAGTTTCTTTGACAGAAATGAAGTTCTCAATCGCCATAGTATCCATCACCTGACCGCCAAAACGTTCAGCCACGATACCTGTGCGGATCCCTTTACGTGCAGCATAAATAGAGGCTGACGCACCGGCAGGACCACCACCGACAATCAGTACATCAAAGTCTTCTTTCGCACTGATTTTTTCTGCCTCGCGTTTAACCGCACCCTTGTCTAATTTGGCAATAATTTCAGGCAGACTCATACGGCCTGAACCAAAATTTTCACCATTTAAATAAACAGTAGGCACCGCCATGATTTTTCGCTGATCCACTTCTTCCTGATATAACGCACCGTCAATCATGGTGTGCGAAATATTCGGGTTATGAACCGCCATCACATTTAATGCCTGCACCACTTCCGGGCAGTTTTGGCATGAAAGCGAAATATACGTTTCAAAGTGATATTCCCCTTCCAGCCCTTTAATCTGGTCGATCACTTCCTGATCGAGTTTTGTTGGATGCCCACCGACATGTAGCAGAGCCAACACCAGCGATGTAAATTCGTGGCCCATAGGAATACCGGCAAAACGAATTTTTTCCTGTCCATCGGGTTGTTTAATCTGAAACGACGGTTTACGTGAATCGCTATCAGCATCATCAATAAAGCTGATGTCCGCTGACATATCGGCGATTTCTTGCAATAGATCGCGCATTTCAGTCGCTTTAGCACTGTCATCTAATGCCGCAATCAATTCAATTGGGCGTTTGATGTTTTGCAGATAACCTTTCAGTTGTCCGGCGATATTTGCATCCAACATAATAATTTACCTTAATCTATAAGTAGTTTAGTGACGCTGCCCGGGCAAAGCCCGGACAGGTCGATATAGCCTGATTAGATTTTGCCAACCAAGTCTAATGATGGAGACAGAGTCTCTTCACCTGGCTGCCAAGAAGCAGGACATACTTCACCATCGTGAGTTGCAACATATTGTGCAGCTTGTACACGGCGAACTAAATCTTTGGCATTACGGCCGATGCCCAGGTCATTAATTTCAGCGGCTTTGATAATACCTTCTGGGTTAACAATAAATGTACCGCGAAGAGCCAGACCTTCTTCTTCAATCATCACTTCAAAGTTACGGCTGATAACACCTGTTGGATCACCAATCATTGGGAATTTAATCTTTTTGATGGTTTCTGATGCATCGTGCCATGCTTTGTGAGTGAAGTGTGTGTCAGTTGAAACTGAGTAAACTTCTACACCCATTTCTTGCAGTTGAGCATAGTGGTCTGCAACATCGCCTAATTCTGTAGGACAGACGAAAGTGAAGTCAGCTGGGTAAAAAACGAAAACTGACCATTTACCTTTCAGATCATCGCTTGAAACTTCGATGAATTCGCCATTGTGGTAAGCATTCGCTTTAAATGGTTTGATTTCTGTATTAATCAATGTAGACATTATTTGCTCCTTAATTTTTGCATTAGTGTCGTAAGTGACAGTTCGCATTGTAGTCGAGGCATATAAATAGGTACAACGACTTAATTCTATTAGTATGATTGATAAAACCGATTAACCAATCGGAAAAATAAAAAAAGCCCTTGAAGTCAAACTCCAAGGGCTTTTTTATTATTATTTATCAATCTTAACGATTGCAAATATACATAGTAACTTCAAAGCCGAAACGCATATCTGAGTATTCTGGTTTAGTCCACATAATCAATTCCTCTTTTTTAGGGTGCGTTGTTTCTAGGGACAACAACGTGAATACATAACAGTAAACCACCGGAAAAGTCACATCAGCGTATTGCTTGATTCAACTCAGGATTATGCTTATCAAACGGAGGCAGATACTCTGAACTCAGCAGAATATGGCTTAATAATCAGCTGAACCTGAGTTTATTCAAAATATTGCCTATAGCATCACATAACAAATGAAGATCAGACTCATCGATGATGTAAGGCGGCATAATATAAATCATGGTTCTGAATGGTCTGATCCAGACGCCCTGGTCAATGATAAATCCGGGCAGCCAGTCCATCGCATCATCAAGGGGTTTATTGAGTTCCACCACACCAATCGCTCCTTTGACTCTGACATCCTTCACTAATTCATGATCACGATATTTTGTCAGCTCGGTATTAAGCCTGTTTTCGATATTTGACACCTGGGTCTGCCAATCACTCTCCAATAACAAATCAATACTGGCAGCTGCTACGCGGCAAGCCAGCGGGTTCGCCATGAAGGTGGGGCCATGCATCAACACACCTGAGCCATCTGCCGCAATACCATCAGCCACCTGCTGATTACACATCACCGCCGCCAGCGTCATATAACCACCGGTCAGAGCTTTACCCATACAAATAATATCCGGAACGATACCAGCCTGTTCGTAAGCAAACATGGAGCCCGTTCGACCAAAGCCAGTCGCAATCTCATCAAAAATCAACAGGATATTAAATTCATCACATAAAGCACGGATCTGACGAAGATACTCGGCACAATACACACGCATACCGCCCGCCCCTTGAACCAAAGGCTCGACGATAACAGCGGCTAATTCATGGTGATGTTTTTCCACCAATTGTTTGAAATCTTCGATATAGCTATCCTGCCAATCAGCATCATCCCGACACTCTGGTGCAGCAGCAAACAAATGCTTCGGCAGCACTTTCTCAAACATCTTATGCATGCCATTAACCGGATCACAGACCGACATCGCGCCAAAGGTATCACCGTGATAGCCATTTCTAAACGTCAGCAGTCGATGTTTTTCGGCTTTGCCCTGAGCGAACCAGTATTGAATGGCCATCTTAATCGCCACTTCAACAGACACAGAACCTGAGTCGGCTAAAAATACATACTGCAAACTGTCATCAGTAATCTCCACCAGCTTTCTGGCAAGATTGACTGCCGGTGCATGTGTCAGCCCACCAAACATGACATGAGACATCGAGTCTATTTGCTGATGAGCGGCTTCATTAAGCTTCGGATGATTGTAGCCATGAATGGTTGACCACCAGGATGACATGCCATCAACCACTTCACGACCATCAGCCAGAGTTAATCTCACGCCTTTTGCTGACACAACCTCGTGTAATAGAGGCGGATTGGTCACGCTGGTATAAGGGTGCCAGATGTGAGCGGCATCAAATTCAAGGTTACTTAGTTCTGTCATGTTATTCACTAGATATTAACTGGCTCATACTGAGCTTTATTTAAATTCATGGTGCTAAAAACAATAATGCCCGCATTTAGCGGGCACTAGTGAGAATAAATATTATCGCTTATTTGGTGACACTGAAACTTTCACCACAGCCACACTCAGAAACCACATTAGGATTTCGGAATTTGAAGCTCTGGTTTAACCCTTCGCGAACAAAGTCGAGTTCCATACCATCCAGTATCGGCATGGCCTCTTCATTAATAACGACTTTGACATCACCCTGTTCAACAACGACATCGTCAGCAGCCACGTCGTCTGCATAGTCAAGTGCGTAGCTGTAACCTGAACAACCACTTTTGACGACACCGATTCTTAAACCGACTCCTGAAGCACGTTTGGTCATCATATCTCTGACACGGTTAATGGCAGATTCTGTCAATGTAATCATATTTTCACCTATATCACTCAGTGATTAAGACGCTAGCTTATTAAGGATGTTCAATCTGAATGAGAACAAAAGCACTCATCAATTGACATTGAATAATTGGATTGGAAAAGTCTACTACTTAACAGCAGATGCAGTCAGTCGCCGAATAAGCTAAATCATATCAAATGCGATGACTTTCTCGCCGTTTCGACTCTTCTCAAAGTTAGACACAACTTGAGCCAGAGTAATGCCATCAAGATACACACGAATCTGATCACTTAGGCTTTGCCATAACTCATGACTTAAACACTGCTCATGGCCATGACAATTTTGTCGGCCTTCGCACTGGGTACTATCCACTTTTTCATCAACAGCAGAGATAACATCTAAAACAGTAATGGTGTCTGCCGCCCGACTTAATCGATATCCACCACCCGGACCACGAGAACTGCTAACAAGACCTTGTTTTCGCAGTCTGGCAAATAACTGTTCCAGATAAGATAAAGAGATACCTTGTCTTTCTGAAATATCTGCCAGTGTTATCGCGCCTACGCCATAATTGAGGCTGAGATCGAGCATCGCAGTCACCGCGTAGCGACCTTTTGTGGTTAAACGCATTCTTACCAATCCAGAATAAACTTTATCCAGTAAAGTTTACATGCCTGACTATTTTAGTCAACTTTTATTCTCTTCATTATCTTTATAGATATCACAGCCTTCCAGATCCGGCATTTCCACGTCTGGTAACTCGCCTCCGAGCCTGTGAATTGTTTTGCACATGGCATCAACGCGCTTATCCATCGCATGAACATGCTGAATTAAACCATGAATAGCGGAAGCTACCGGGTCCATAGTTTTACTCGATGTGCCATAGGCATCAAAGCCCACAGATTGAGCCAGTTTCTGGCGCTGTTTTTCATCTTCACTCAGATTGGTTTTAACGACTCTGCCCGGCACACCAACAACGGTGTCGCCTGAGGCCACATCTTTAACCACCACGGCATTAGAACCAATACGAGCACCATCATGAAGTGTAATCGGTCCAAGCACTTTCGCTCCGGCACCGACCACAATATTATTGCCCAGCGTAGGATGACGTTTGCCTTCTTTCCATGATGTACCGCCTAATGTCACACCATGATAAAGCGTCACATCATCACCAATTTCAGCAGTTTCCCCAATCACCACACCCATGCCATGGTCGATAAAAAAGCGACGACCAATCTTCGCGCCCGGATGAATTTCAATCCCCGTCAACCAACGAGCAATCGAGGAAATAAACTTCGCTAACCACTTCCAGTTTGAACGCCACAGCCAATGGCTCAACCGATGACATTGCAGTGCATGCACACCAGGATAAGTTGTGACAATTTCAAAGACATTACGCGCTGCTGGATCACGATCAAATACACAAGAAATATCTTCTTTGATACGTTCCCAACGGCTTATATTTTCTGTCATTCTTTCCTCGCTTTGGTTTCTGCTGCACGCAAAATACCATGCATAATTTGTAGTTCATTACGATCCAGATCAGCCCGGTTGAATAAGCGACGAATCCGCCGTAATAAATACCGTGGATTCTCTGGGTCCAGAAAACCAATCGTCGTTAATGAACGCTCAAAGTGATCATATAAGTGAGCTAAATCGTCCGCTGTTATCGCTTCACGCTCTTCACCAATTCGGCCATGATCAATATTGGGCTGAAAGCTCATTCTGAGTTCATAGGCCACAACTTGTACAGCGGCCGCCAGATTCAAAGAACTATAGTCCGGGTTGGCAGGAATATTAACTAAATACTGACAACGATCGATCTCTTCATTAGAGAGGCCAGAGTGTTCACGACCAAACACAATAGCTATATGCGTGTCATCATCGAATTTTTCAAGTTGCGTGACGGCTTCACGTGGATTCATCACTGGCACATGCAAGTGACGCAAGCGTGCACTCATCGCAAAAGCATAATGACATCCAACCAGAGCCTCATCGAGACTATCATGAACCACGGCACGGTGTAATACATCATCAGCACCCGATGCCCGCGTAGTCGCTTCAGCACTTGGGTAAATTTTTGGCGAGACAAGATGTAAATTCGTTATCCCCATCGTTTTCATTGCTCTGGCAGCGGCACCAATATTACCCGGGTGCGTTGTCCCTACCAGCACAAAACGAACATTATCCAACGACTTCATTATTATTCCTTGTTATAAACATGGCATCACCGTAACTGAAAAACCGATAACGCTGCTGGATAGCATGCTGATATGCATCCATGATGTGCTGTTTACCTGCGAAAGCAGAGACGAGCATTAATAATGTTGACTCAGACAGATGAAAATTCGTCACCATGGCATCAACACTTTTAAATTGGTAACCGGGATAAATAAAAATATCCGTTTCACCTTGATAAGCTGAAATCTCGCCATTAGCAGAAGCCGACTCTAAAGCACGAACACTGGTAGTGCCCACTGCAATTATACGACCACCGCGTGCCCTTGTTGCTTTGACTTGTTCTGCCACCTGTTCGCTGACATCGATCACTTCTTTATGCATTTGATGCGACCGAACATCATCCACTCTGACAGGTTGGAATGTACCAGCGCCCACATGCAAAGTTAACTCTGCTGTTTCAATACCCGCTTCACGGATTCTATTTAATAACGCTTCATCAAAATGCAGACCTGCTGTTGGTGCTGCTACCGCACCGACATTTCGGGCATAAACGGTTTGATAACGGTCTAAATCTTCCTTATCAACTTCCCTTTCAATATAAGGTGGTAACGGCAGTCGTCCATACGCTTCTAATGCATCAATAACAGACTCAATACCGTGAAACTTAAGTTCAAATAAGGCATCGTGACGGCCCAACACTTCTACATCAAGGGCGCCCTCCAGTTGTAAATGACGGCCTGCAGCAGGCGATTTACTACTTCTTATATGGGCTAACACCCGACTTTCATCAAGTACACGTTCAATTAATACTTCCACTTTGCCACCACTATCCTTCACGCCAAACAGTCGTGCAGGGATGACTTTGGTGTTATTAAACACCAATAAATCAGTCGGTTTCAGCAGAGATAAAAGATCGGTAAATTGTAAATCCTGACGCTGTCCACTATTCCCATCCAAAAACAATAATCGACTGGACGTTCGGTTTTCAGAAGGATATTGGGCGATCAGCTCTTCGGGCAAATCAAATTGGAAGTCACTCGTTTTCATGGCGCGATCATAGCAAAATGTCTATGAAAACAGCATTTAATTAATACAAATCACCATGATTTGTGTGGAATAAATGTACCTTTAGCTATTACTATCAACCAGTTAGATTTTAGCGTCGGTAACAAATGAAAATCGGTCTTCCCATCCACAGGGGTAGACGTTATAATTTCGCGCTTAGGTTGCCGGGGTGGCGGAACTGGTAGACGCGCCGGATTCAAAATCCGGTTGGGGAAACTCAGTGTGGGTTCGATTCCCACCCTCGGTACCAACCTAATGTCTAGCTGTCATAAATCCATATATATCTCAATACCTTAACAAGAACATGATTATATAATCATGTCGCCGTTGGACTATTTTAGGAATTCATACCTGCACTAACATCCAAGAAACTTTTTCCAGATTGTTTTAACAAATTTTACTGTTTGTTAATTGCTAATACTTATTGATTTATCCGTTTTACAATCATGGTAAAAAAACCTGCTCTGTATAGCTTAATCGCCTGGATAAAACTTGTGGCGGCAAACGCCCACTTTGGATGACATCAGGGGTGTAATGTTTTTGTTAAGTGGGGCTTGCCATAGAAAAAAGCGGGCATCTAAAAAGCAACAATTTGAAGCCGAGGAGAGTAAGAGAGAGGTGTAACTGATACCCGCGATTCAGAAAATATAGCATTCAATTATGACTATTTTATGAATCGGTCAATTATCTTTGTTTGATCTCTGCAAATAGCAAAAGATAAGTTCTAACGGCTTACCCTGAATAGCAGATAACATGCTCAGCTTCACCAAAGGCATAGATAAAACAGTCTCTCCCCTACTCGTAAATTGGTAGCTTGTTTCCCCTATCACTTTAAATTCTCAGCAAGCCATTTATCCTGTCTGTTTTTCAAGTAAGCGTTTTATCAAGGCAAAAGATACCGGCTTTTCTTCTAAAATCACATTGTCTGGCAATGTCAGCTTTTTCATTAAAGCCGCTTTATCGTGTTGGGTCATGATAATAATTTTGGCATGCTGGGTTTCGTTGTTCTTTCTGATGGCACGAGCCATATTTATCACATCAATATCATCCATATCCCAATCAACCATAATAAGGTTTGGTTTATGAAGACCAGACATAATCAGCGCATCTAAGCCGCAATCTGTTATGTGGATATTGGTCGGTAAGCCTTCCTGCCACTGCAGCAACTGGGATTCATATAATTTAGATAAATCACGGTCTTTATCAACAAGTAAAACTGTCAGCTCAGCGTTCAGGTTGATCGTCGAGTTTTTAGGTATTTTTAGTTCTTCAGGAATCGGTTTCCCTAATTTTTCAGCGAGTCGAATCACTTCATCTTCAGAGATTCGTCTATGGCCGCCTAGTGTTTTTACAACATTAATTAAGCCGTTATTTGCCCAGAGCTGTATGGTTCTGGCAGTAACCCCAAGTAAGCTGGCAAGTTGAGTAGTGGTAAACAATCTTTTTTCCATAACAATCACACCATATTAAGTTGTGTGCAATAGTTTACACTATTTTAAGCTTTTTTTTGATTTTACGCTTAGATTGGGGCGATAAGTAAAATTAGTTATAAATTTGAAAGCCAGGCACTAGCTATTGTACTAATATGAAAGACAATTAAGACTTTTGAAAACAAGAGGCATTACCATGGATACAAGTTTGCATTCACTGGAAAATTTATTTCTTCAGTTAGGTTTGGATAATAGTTCTGCAGCTATGGATGAGTTCATAAAACAGCATAAGCTAGAGCCAGAACAGCCTATCGAACAAGCTGAGTTCTGGACAGCCTCACAAAAGGCTTTCATTCAGGAGTGTTTATCAGAAGATTCAGACTGGGCAGAAGTGGTCGATCAACTCAATGTGCTGCTTCATGAATAACTAGCGAATAGATCGATACGTTTCTAAACGGTCACGCTTGGTCAAAACAATTTGCCAAAGCTGTCCCTGGCGTGACTTGAAGAATCCGGCGCAGCTCATCAGGTAATATTTCCACATACGGTAGAAACGCTGGCTGTATTTTTGTGACAACTCTGGCCAGGCTTCCTCAAACCTGTCCCACCAGGCAAGTAAGGTCAGTGCATAGTCTTGCCCAAAGTTATGCCAATCTTCAATCACCATACGTTTGTTTAAAACCCCTGCTATCTGCTCAGCTGATGGCAGTTTTCCATTTCTGAAAATATATTTATCAATCCAAGGATCAACACGGTGGATGGTTTTGTATATGCCAATCGTATGTAGAAGAAATAAACCATCGTCTTTCAGTAAACGATTTACTGTGTCGAAATAAATAGGGTAATTTTTTTCACCCACATGCTCAAACATCCCCACTGAAACAATCTTGTCAAACTGGCCATCTAAGTCGCGATAGTCGGTCAGACGAATTTCGACAGCTAAGCCTTGGCAACGTTGTTGAGCTAATTTTTGCTGCTCTTGAGATATGGTGATTCCTAACACTTCAACACCATAATTTTTTGCTGCATGTCTGGCTAAGCCACCCCAACCACAGCCTATTTCAAGTAGTTTCTCGCCAGGTTTGAGCTGCAGTTTTTTACAGATCATGTCCAGCTTATCTAGCTGGGCCTGTTCCAGTGTATCGGCCTTTTGCCAGAAACCACATGAATAACTCATCGTCGGATCCAGCATGGCTTCAAACACATCATTGCCAATATCATAATGCTGCTCACCAACCTGATAAGCCCGCTTTACTGTTTGCAGATTAAAGAAACGATGACGGAGACTTTGAAAAATTAATGCAAATTTGCCTACACCGACCAGATGTTCTTCAATATTGGCTCGCATGATTCGATAAAAAAGCTCATCCAGGCGTTCACAGTCCCAAAGGCCATCCATATAACTTTCACCAAAGCCTAATGAGCCTTTCGTTAATATCTGGGAGTAAACATCACGATGATGAACCTGAATGTCCCAGGGCTCATTGCCATTAAAACGTACATCACACTGTTTGGCTAAATCACGTAGAACGGCAGGTGGAGTTAAAGAAGCCCGGCTTGGAGGGGAAGAGATGATGGCATCATCACTTTTATCATACTGCTTAAACCTAGTCATGCTTTTCCCGACCTCCAGAGAATGAGCGTGAATAAATTGAAGAATCTACAATAATCGGTAAGTTACCTAGTTACAGGATAAATTACAATCCGTGTAATTACGTATGCCAATATAAAAAAACCCGAACAGACTTTGTCATGTTCGGGTTTATGTAATTGGATAATGCGTTAGTTATTATTCTGCTTCTTTAACAATTTGTGCTTGATGGTAGTTTTGTAGACCCATTTTCTCAATCAGACCAAGCTGTGTTTCTAACCAGTCAACATGCTCTTCTTCTGAATTTAAAATATCCTGGAATAAATCACGGGTAACGTAGTCACCCACTGACTCACAATATTTAATCGCTTCCTGTAGATCCGGAATAGCGTCTAATTCCAAAGCTAAATCACTTTCCAGCATTTCTTTTGTGTTTTCACCGATACGCAGTGCACCAAGATCCTGCAGGTTAGGTAGACCTTCCAAAAATAAAACACGCTCGGTTAATTTGTCAGCGTGTTTCATTTCATCTATCGACTCATGATATTCATGTTCGTATAGATTATGTAAGCCCCAATCTTTATACATTTTGGCATGAAGAAAATATTGGTTAATGGCTACCAGTTCATTTCCTAATACTTTATTTAAATATTCGATAACTTTTTTATCGCCTTTCATAACAACCCCTCATTTTTGTATAAAGTTGCCATGATTATCGTTTGTCTTTTTCAAATGTCAAAGCTAAACGACTGTTTTAAAAATAAAATCGGAATTATTATCATCTAGATTGAAATATATCCGTCGCAGTAGACGAAATCCGTTAAGTGAGATTTTTCGGGATAAAAATCAAAAACACCTTAGTGTTTATCAACTTAGCTTAGATGAGTAGCAAGAACTTGGCCTTGCTGGAAACAGCTAACTGTTACAGATTGGACTGATGGTAATAATGAGAATCGCTAAGGATTAAAATGAGTTAAAAACAGATTGCGGGAAGATTAGCCTTCGCCTGAACAAGCTGAAGCCATAACATCAGTCTGTTCGAAGTCATTCAACATACGGTTGACTTTAAATTGGCATTTACCACAACATGCAGATGCACCCGTCTGTTCACGAATATGATGCAGCGTGTTTGCACCGGACTCCATCGCCTCGGTAATGGTGTCTGAGTTCACATTGTTACAGATACATACAATCATTGTAGTGCCTATTCTTTAAGTCTTGGATGTTAATGATAATGATTGTTATTTAATGAGTCAATTGTATTTTTAGATTATTCCTAAACAAAATAATGACTTTTTCACAAACCGCATACATCAATACGTTATGCTTACGCTGCACCCGATAAATAGTAAGGACGAAGAGATGAAGATTAACCCAGCCACCGTACTCATTGTCGAAGATCATCAGGATCTTGCGGCGAATGTCGGGGACTTTTTAGAGGAAGGCGGCATGACGGTCGATTTTGCCGCTGATGGTTTGACCGCATTAAAGCTATGCAGCCAGAACCACTATGATGCTGTTGTGTTGGATGTGATGATGCCGGGCATCGATGGATTTGAAGTCTGTGAACGTATACGCGGTGAGCTACAGTTGGACATGCCCATAGTCATGCTGACAGCCAGAGATACACTAGATGATAAATTGAGTGGCTTTGAATACGGCGCTGATGACTATTTAATCAAACCATTTGAGATGAAAGAGCTGGAAGCAAGATTGATCTCGCATATCCGCCGCCATCGGGGTGAGATGGATACAAAATCATTACAGATTGCTGATATGGTGTTTGATCCGAAAACCATGCGCGTCACTCGTGAAGGTGAAACAATTCGGCTCTCGCCGATCATGCTGCAGATTCTAAAAATTCTGATGCGTGAGTCACCCAAGCTGGTCACCCGCGAAAAGCTGGAAACCGAAATCTGGGGTGAAGACACACCGGATAGCGATACATTACGTAGCCACCTCTATAATCTCAGAAAACTGATTGATAAACCGTATCAGCAGCATTTGCTGCACACCATTCCTGGTGTAGGTTATAAGTTATGTGAAGAAAAAGACTTGTAAAGACTAGATTTCTATCTGTGATTTAGGGAAATGCACACTCACTTCCGTGCCTTTGCCTAACTCACTGGTAACGCGAAGATGCCAGTCATAGCGATTACACAAGCGTTTTACTATGGTCATCCCCAAACCATAGCCCTTCTCGTTATTATTCCCCTCTCCCCGATAAAAAGGCTCAAACACATTTTTGACTTGTTGTTCACTCATGCCGACACCACTATCGGTGATCGAAAAACCTTGCTCCCAGATTTTTATCACTATATTTCCTTGGGGAGTGTAATTAAAGGCATTACGCAGTAAGTTACTCATCAAAATAGAAACAACCGATTCAGGTGCCTTCACGACTAATTTCGCTTGTTCATCAACGCTGACACTCACCGCTTTATCTTTGAATAAAGACTCAAGCGTATCCAGCTGTTTCAATGCCATCGAGTTAATATCAACATCCTGAACCGGCAGTACCGCCTTTTCTTCTCTGGCCAGGATTAGTAAGGTTTCAATCAACGATTCCATATCATATAAAGTACGATATACCCGTCGCATCGTTTTATCATTAGCGACATCATAGCGACGTTCGAGTAATTCCATCGCACTTCGGATAACAGCAATCGGTGTCCTCAATTCATGACTGGCATCACGGGTAAAATGACGTTCCCTATCAATAAACAGTTCAAGGCGCTGAGTAAATTGATCCAGCGCTCCCACTAAACTCGACACTTCATCATCAGGAATATCACGCAATTCCTGCAAATCAAAATCAGGGAGACTGCCATATCTGATTTCGGCTTGTCTCACTGACTTAGCTAACTTCACTATTGGGGATACGGCTTTATGGGATTGACGATAAGCTATCCATGCCAGGATATATAACACGACTAAGACCCCCGCCAGCGGCAATATGCCAAACAATAAGGCCAGACGAGAGACTTTCACTTCATCAAAAATAAGATAAAGTCGCTGATTACCTTTATCTTCTATATAAACAATTGGTGTTTCCTGATTCACTTTTGTGCGCTGATAACCTGGTGACAGGTGAATCAAATCTTTAGGTAAAGAGGAATAATCGCCATTCGTGCTCAGGTAAGCCTTTAAATTCATGGTATCGGGTGGAGAGAAATTGGGGTTTTGCTCTCGCATTTCCCAAAAGTGCTGAGCTTCGCCCTCTAAGGCTTTGCGAACCAACATCCCTTCCACCATCACTTTGGCAGCATAGATGCCGCCGACGGTCACCAGACTGATTAATGCAACCTGTATCAGGAAGACTTTGATTAACTTGGCATGAAGGGTGGTTTTATTTTTCGCCATCAGTTACTCATTTTTCACAAAAAGATAATGCCCCACTAACCACTGATTACCATTATCAAAGCCAAATAATTCGGCACATGCCATAAAAAACAAACGCCAGCGCTGTAACCAGGTATCAGCCTCATCCCCATAGACTTGCTGGAATAAACGTAACACATTGGCCTCATTTTTATCGGTATTTTCCAGCCAGGCCTCGGCTGTTTTCTGATAGTGACTGCCATTGATCAACCACTGCTGCTCTATGGACAGTTCAGACTGGAAATACAATAAGGTATCAGCAGATGGCATTAAACCACCGGTAAAAAAATAGCGTCCCATCCAATTATCATCCCCTTCCGTTTCAAAGGGATAAACCACTTCTCGATGACAGAAAATATGAACAAATAACTTACCTTGCGGTTTTAGCCAATGAGCAATCTTATCGAATAAGCGCTGATAATTACGCATGTGTTCGAACATCTCCACCGACACTACTCGATCGTATTGCTGGTCCAGTTCCAGCTCATTGACATCACAGGTGATTACCTGAACATTACTTAGTCCCCGCTCGTGTAATTGTTTTTCGATATATTTTCTTTGTGAGTGAGAATTAGACACAGCAGTAATTTTGGCAAACGGCAGCTTTTCTGCCATATAAATTGTTAACGATCCCCAGCCACAGCCCAGTTCAAGGATCTGCTGTCCATTCTTGAGCTCGGCTCGCTGCAGGTAAATATCCAGCATCGCTTCTTCGGCATCATCGAGCGTCAGACAACTGTTGGTCCAATAACAACCGCTGTACTTAAAGCGTTTACCCAGCACTTCTTTATAAAACTCGGCCGGCACTTCGTAGTGTTGTTCATTGGCCGCCTGTGTTTCAATCGCTATTGGGCTTCGTTTTAATTGTTCAATACAGTGTTGTTTACGCTGACTGAGTTTATCCGGTTCAAAGGCAGATTCATCTTTTAAGCGCTGTTTCAATAATTGCCGTATCCCTATGCGAATCAGGCTATCCGGAAACCACTTTTTTTCTGCCAAATCAATCATGCCCATTTTTCTTTCTCCAAGGGATAAATGCACTGGTTGTTTGTTGATACTGACGGTAAGCCTCACCGCGACTTCTGATAGCTTGTTGTTCGGTATAGGGAATGCCGGTAATGAAATACAAAAAGGCAAACATCACGACAGGCATCAGCCATAACCACTCACCACCAGCCATGCCGATGGCTATAACCGGGTAACTGAACCAGTGACACCATTCAAAAAAATAATTGGGATGACGAGAATAAAACCACAAACCTTGTTGGCAAACCTTGCCTTTATTAGCCGGGTTTTGTCTGAACTCGGCCAGTTGTTTATCAGCGATATATACGCCTACCCAGGCACCAATGGCCAAAATAAAGGCAAGCACAAGCCAAATGATTTGAAACGTCTCAACCTGTGCCAGCCACCAAATCGGTAAGGTAAATCCCCATGCTAATACGGCCTGGAACTGGAAAAAGAAAAAATGATTGCGGTGGGTTTTATCCCCCCAATAGTCGCGAAGATAGCGATAACGACCATCTTCAGGTTCTGAAAAAACACGTGCTGAAAGATGAACAAATAAGCGCAAATACCAAAGGCTCATTAATGCTGCACTGGCAATTCTTAATACAATGTCACCGTCCATCTGCCAAGCATACATAATGGGCAAACATACCATCAGTGCCGACCAGAGCACATCCACTACACCGGCATTATTAGTTTTCCCTTCATAAATCCAGCCTATCAGCATGGTGATGCTGGCGATTAAAAGACTCAGCTCAAGCATGTTCTGCCTCCTCTCTTTCTCGCCAATGGTTTGCAAAACGCATTAGAACAGGAATCCAGATAGCCCAGCTTATCGATACCACAGCTAATGCCAGAAATGGCGTATTGAGCGTGACGGCACCAGCTTCACTGCCAGCATAGTAAGATAAAGGAGCTGCGACAATGCACAATAATGTTAATAAAGCAGGCTTGTGTTGCAGCCAGCTCAGCGAATGATTCAAGGTCAACATAAAGTTGATCCATAAACAGCCAATCCACCAGGGAGCAAGATAAACAAAGGTTTTATCGGCATAGTTCATTAGCATCGTATTCAGCCAGATACTGTCTAACAGCATCCCTGCTATCAACCCCAATAAAATCAGCTTGATATCCGTTTTTTTCCATGGACTCAGCCAGAGCTGGATAATAATAAATAGGGCGGTTGCTATCAGCGCATAACGGCTGCTCTCAGCAGCGGCAGAGAAGATACTGATAAACCAGACCAACTGAAAAGCAATAAAGTTAAAGATATTAGCCACGTCCGGGAATCCACGATGGCTGTCGGTTTCCTGGTTTACTGAAAACTAAATGAACATCACTGATGCTGCGTTCAATAAAACCACCTTCGCAGTAACAAAGATAAAACTCCCACATTCTTATAAAGCGATCGTCGTACCCCATCACCTTGACTTCATCGAGTTTATCGAAGAAACGTTCACGCCATATCTGCAGAGTTTTGGCATAACTTGTACCGATATCTTCCAAATTGCTGAGTTTCATTTCCGCTTTTGCTGCTGAATTCACCAAGACACTGACACAAGGAATAAAACTACCGGGGAAGATAAATCGCTTAATAAAATCGACCGACTTAACAGCCTGCTGATAACGGTGGTCTTCCAGTGTAATTGCCTGTATAACGGCGATACCGTCGGCTTTTAACAAATCACTACAACGCTGAAAAAATTCATCAATAAAATGATGGCCTACAGCCTCAACCATTTCTATCGAGATAAGCTTGTCGTACTGCCCCTCTAAGTCCCGATAGTCTTCCAGTAATACGGTGACTTTGTCTTGGAGGTTATATTCACGCACACGACGAATCGCGTAGTCGTATTGTTGCTGAGAAATAGTTGTAGTGGTTACCCGACAACCATAATGAAGGGCGGCATAAACAGCACATCCACCCCAGCCTGTGCCAATTTCCAGTAAATGATCGTCAGGTTGTAAATCCAGCTTATCGCACAAGCGCGCGAGTTTATTACTTTGTGCCTGCTCTAAACTCTCAGCTGAATCATAATAAAGTGCAGACGAATACATCATGTGCTCACGATCCAGGAATAACTCAAACAGGTCGTTACCCAGATCGTAATGGGCGGCAATATTTTTGCGGCTGCCAGCACGAGTATTTTTTCTCAGCCAGTGCACGCCTTGCATTAATAAACCTGCCAGTCTGGCTATTCCCTGCTCCATGCCATCCACCAGATGTCGGTTTCTGACAAATAAGCGTATTAGTCGGGTTAAATCATCCGTTTGCCATTCGGCATCCATGTAAGATTCAGCTACACCGACTGAGCCGCCTAATACCGCTGCTTCAAAAAAATGCGGATGTTTAACAAAAATATGACTTTTTAATTCAGCCGTTGGGTCACCAAACTCAAGTCTTAGGTCAGCCATTTCAATCACTAAAAATCCTTCTTCAAAACGTGCTAGCTGCTTACAAAGAAGATGCATACAGAGACGATGAAATGGGCTGATTCTCAAGGAATTTTGTCGGTTTGCATGAATTGGTGGTGTCATGATTTATCCTTCAAAGAAGCTTTACCTCGATCGCGATGATTTTCTGATGATGTGTGTGGATGATTATAGAAAGGCACTCTGCGTAGCCAGAGTTTTAGCGCATGCCAGTAGATTCGCCAGACTATTTTGACGGTCTGCATCGGAAAATCTAATGGTAAGCGTGACATGGCCTTTTGGCTGAGAGCCTCGGCTTTTAGGGTCATGTCGGCTGTGAACTGTTTTTCATTGTGTCGAAACAAATGCATATCGATACTCAACGCATCGTCACGCCAGTAAAAACGCCATTCATATTGAATATCCATCGGCATAAAAGGCGAGATATGGAATTGTTTATCAAATACAGAAATGACCGACTGTGAATGCGTATTTTTCTCCGCTTTTAAAACATAACAATAACGTTCATCCCATGGTGTGTTATTGATATCAGCGAGTACATATTCCAGCTGTCCCTGATGATTAACACAAAAGTAAAAACTCACCGGATTAAAGACAAAACCGAGATAACGGGGGTGTGTCAGCAGATAAACCTTGCCCGAGAATTGTTCGCCGGTACGTTTAAAAATGAATGACTCAACGGTAGTTTTTAAATCACCGGAATGCCTGCCAAGATAATCTTTACGCTTAAAGCTGATTAGATTAAACCGCTCAACAGACCACCAGCGATTTTCCTCAAAGGTGGAAGCAATCTCATCAACATCGAGCATTAACATAGCGATGGGATAGCGAAATTGATGAAATTTCGGGCTGACACGGGTGTGACTGACTTCTCCTTTCATTAATGCTGTGGAAAACATCTTATTCAGCCTTCCCGTTAATTTGCTGCACAACGTTTAGAGCACTGCGAACCCCATCTTCATGGAATCCCCATCCCCAATAAGCGCCACAAAAGTAGGTTTGGCGCTGGCCAGAAATATCAGCCCAGCGTTGCTGTGCAGCCATGGTTTTTTCGTTATACACCGGATGAGCGTAATGGCGCTCCACCAATACTTTTTCAGGATCAACACGCTCTGCAGAGTTGAGAGATACAACAAACTCCACGGGAGCCTCTAATTTTTGCAGGGTATTCATGTGATAAGAAACCGTGCACTTCTCTTGTAGCGCCGGGCTCACATATACATTCCAGCTTGCCCAGGCCGCTTTGTTAGGCGGCAACACTGACTCATCTGTATGCAATTGCATATGGTTTTTCTGATAGTCGATATTGCCCAAGACGGTGGCCTCGTCATAACTGGAGTCGGCCAGAATTGATAAGGCCTGATCGGAGTGGCAAGCTAATACAACAGCATCAAATGACTGTTGTTGACCATTGACTGTCACCACCACACCGTTATCGATACGCTGAATTTTTTCAACGGCTGAACTGTGATGAATCTGCCCAGAAAACCTTTTAATAAATTGGTTTATATACTGATTTGAGCCACCATCAACAACACGCCACTGTGGTCGTCTGGTCAGCGATAACATCTTATGGTTAGCCATAAAGGCAATCAGGTACCGTACTGGCATTTCCAGCAGACTGACAGAAGGCCCGGACCACAATGCGCAGGCCATAGGAATCAGATGGTCATGAATAAAAACATCACTGTAATGATGTTTTTTCAAATACTCGCCAACCGTTTGAGTATTATTCGGCTGTTTAAGAATATCGGGAGATTGTTTATAAAATCTCACAATATCCCTAATCATGCGATAAAAGTTGGGGTTGACGAGGTTTTTACGCTGACAGAATAATTTATTGAGATTGGTGGCATTGTAGTGCAAGCCGGTATCAACGTTATGCACACTGAAGCTCATTTCAGTGTCAAAGGCATCCACTTCCAACTCACGTAATAACTGGCTGAAATTGGGGTAGTTGTATTCATTAAAAACAATAAAGCCAGTGTCTACGGACCACGTCTTACCTGCGATATCAATTTGATGGGTATCTGTATGTCCGCCAATGTAATCATTAGCTTCAAACAAGCTAACATCATGCTGTTTAGATAAATACCATGCGGCTGTTACCCCAGAAATCCCGCCACCAACAATCGCAATTTTCATTTAATCACCTGTATCCCAGCTCGGTGATCACGCTTTTCAGCTGAAATGGTTCGCATATCCCATATCAGCCCCAGTTTTTTCATTAAAACAAGTAAATAGAAGCTGATATCAATTTCCCACCAATAAAAGCCTTGTCTGGCCGATGACGCATGATAATGATGATTGTTATGCCAGCCTTCCCCCAGTGTTAATAACGCCAGCCAAAAATTGTTTCGGCTACCATCCTCGGTGTTATAGCGGCGTTTACCCCATTTATGGGCCAGAGAATTGATGAGTAAAGTTGCATGAAGCAGCACAACGGTTGAAATGAAATAGCCCCACACCAGCATCTGCCAGCCATTGGTCTGCCACTCAGGTTTGATCCAGTTTAACCATTCACCAAAGCCAAATAAGGCTATCGCCAGTATGACTGGCATCGCAATATCAAACCTGTCGAGCCAGCGTAACTCAGGATAACGCGTCAAATCTTTCACAAGGCGATAGTCCGCCTGAAAGTAACGCTTTGTCAGAAACCAGCCGAGATGACTCCATAAAAAACCATCATTCGGTGAATGCGGATCCGATGCGGTATCAGCATGGCGATGATGTTGACGATGATGGGCAGCCCACCAGATGGGACCACGTTGTGTTGAACAAGCACCAATCGCCGCAAAGATAAACTGCACCGGCCTACTTGTTTTAAATGACTTGTGAGCAAAATAACGGTGATAAAAAGCGGTGATGGCAAACATTCTGATGAAATACAACAAGGCAGCGGTTATCAGAGCAACAGGTGATACGCCCACCCAAAAAACAGCGAGACAGGCTAAATGCAGTGCGATAAACGGTATGATTCTAAACCAATCAATCGTGTTATCGACCGAGGCATTGACCTTGTCGTATTTACTATCAAACCAGTATCTGAGCGATTTCATATCAGTCCTTCAAACATGGAAATAGCGTATTGAGCAATCTGTGAATTTGATGTGAAACAAGTGCTGGTGCGGTTTCACCTTAAATTCACAGTGTGAAGATTGTAATGCAGGCTTGTTTCATTTCTACAGAGCAGGAAAGCAAACTGATGATGCTCAAACTATTCCCCATGATTATGGCAATACTTTTCTCCAGCGTGACATCGGCAAACAATAGCTTTCCTGATTCAGTGGTAGACACATCGCCATCATTACAAAAATGTCATGAAACCGCGATTAGTGTGATGGCATTTATCGATGTCGCTGATGCCGCCATATATCGTCCTGATTGCAGTAAACTGCCTGAAATTCGTGGCGAGAAACAACTCTCTTTTCTTTATCACCGTAGCATTAAAAGCAGTGATTTTATTGAAGCATCGGAAACGCTACTGAAGCGTAATCTAACAGCAGCTGAATATAGAAATATTGAGACAGAGTTACAACAGTTTAATGCTGCTTATCAAGATGTTAATGAAGGTGATAGTTACGATATAAGACAAACACAAGACGGTTTGTATTTATTTAAAAACGGCCGCCAGCTCGCCCATAGTCCGTCATCCACACTAGCAGAATCCTACTATCAGATATGGTTTGGTGCTGACCCTTTTGATACAGATCTGAAAGAGGACTTGCTTGCCCCCATATCAAATCAATCTAACTAAGATGAAGAATCAGAAACGACTCTATGTGTCGTCCCCACTGTCTTTTTTTTCCAGACAAGTCCAGCAACCAATATCAGCAAACCACTCATGATGCCCGGCAGACCTTCGTAAACAGCATTGTGCAAACCAAAATAGCGCCATAATAAAGCCACAGACAAACCAATTAACATGGCAATAATGCTCAGTCGTTGACTCGGTCTGAACCCCATACATAAAGTAATAAGCAAGGGAGCAAATGCACTCGCCAGACCAGACCAGGCAAAAATGACCAGACTGAATACACTCTCTGAACTGGTTAATGCCCACAGCAAGGCAACCGTGACAATCCCAATCGTGCTCAACTTCAGAATCAAGGTATTTTCTATGTTATGTGGCAATAAATCATGGGTTACTGCTGCCGAACAATTTAAAACAAGTGAATCAGCGGTCGACATTGTCGCAGCAAACACACCAGCAAGCACCAAACCAACTAGAGCGGGAGGCAATAATTCCATAGCCATCCTGGGTAATGCCAACTCGGCATCAAAAGAACCTGCATCGCCAAGATAAACTCGGGATAACATACCTACCCCGGTAGCAAGGCAATAAAATGCTGTAAACCATAAGTAGTACCATAAACGTGCTCTCATCATTTTATTGCCATGACTCAAAGCCATAAAACGAATCATCACATGCGGCTGACCAATGACTGAAAAGCCAGCAAACATCCAACTCAGGGCAAATAAGACACCACCCGTTAAACCGGGAATCACTAAATCCTGAGGGAACAAATTTAGAAAACCATCGACCTTATCCATTTCAACGATCGCGGCTGAAGGTCCACCCAATGTGGTTACTGCAATGAACAACATTAAACTCATCGCCACAATCATCACCACCGATTGAGCAGCATCCGTCCAGATAGACGCCCTTATTCCGCCAGCAAAACAGTATAAGGTCACCATAATGGCGCCGATAATCGCGCCGGTGTAGCTAGGCCAGCCAAATAAAACGTGCAAAGCTTTACTGCCAGCAACCAGTTGAGCACCAGCATAAGCTAACAATAACACCAGAGAAATCAGCGCAATGAGTCGCTGCAGGACAATATCATTCTGTCCATACCAGTTACTTAATACACCGGCATAACTCGGTTCAGCACTGTCACTGGTGGCACGACGCAGACGGGAATGAACAAAAGTAGAGGCGATCAGATCGCCTAAAATCCAGCCAATCATAATCCAGATGGAAGCGAGACCTGTGGCGTAGGTATAACCAATCACGCCAATAAACATATAACCACTATTATTTGTGGCTACAGCAGATAAACCAACAAGACTAGGAGGAATGTCACTACTGGCCAGGTAATAATCTTTCTTAGTGCCACGACTGAAAAAAACAGAACTCACACCAATAGCCACAAAAATGGCAAGAAATCCTAAAAAACTCCAAATCATGTCATCCTCCTTTTGCAAAAACCACCGCGCTAGGAGGCTTAACTTTCAACTGTATTTTTTAGTAATAGTTCCAGTTCTGGATGTGACTTCAACGGCTCAAGCGCCGGATCATCTTTGCACTGTTCACGATAGGTATCACTGCACTGAATAGCTTGTTTCAGATAACGAATAGCCTCATCAAACTGATTCATGGCGGTATTGGCACACGCCAACTGATAAAAGGCATGGCCATTTTCCGGATCAGACTCCAAGGCCTGATGACAAAGATTTGACGCCCACTGTGGTTCATCAAGCTCCAGTACAGCATCCGCTTTATACGTTAAGGCTTCAACATCATAGGGTCTTATCGCCATGATCTGGTCATATACCGCAATTTTGTTACTTGGACTGGTTTCCTGTCCTGCTCTTAACCACAACGACTGCACTTCTTGTGTGTGCTCAATCTTCTCGCGATTTTCTTCGATCTGTTGTGTTTCTTTACTGAGTTGCTGCTCAATAGCATGAAGACGTTTTTCATACTCATTGATCAGGCTGTTGATTTCTTGGTCTGCCAGCGTATGAACACGCTCTTTAATTTCACGAATAGATGACCAGCCCACCAAAACTAACACTGATGATGCTGCAGCAATAAGATAGAAAAAATAGGTCACCGTATCGGTCGCATAACCGACAGCCCTGTCCGCGGCTGACAGTTCTTTATCAACAGTCATTTGAATCATTTCTGCCCGCTGAGCAGCCATATCTGTGCGTAGTTGTTTTAGCTCATCCAGCACATAGCGTTCTATAAACGGGGTATATAACGGTTCTTTTAGGTTATCAACTGACTCTCGCATCTGCTGTTCAGAAGGAACCTGTTCAGCCGCAAACAGCTGAACAGGTAACAACAGAGCAATAAAAAAACTAATCGTTAAGAAGCGAGACATATGGCCCTTCCGTGATCGTGAATTTCTACCAGCACACTGTGCAGGCTCTTTATGGCATCGTCATAGTCATCTTCATTGATAATAAACTGCATATCAACCTGACGCATGGACTGATGCATGGCTAAAACACTGATGTTTTCTTTTGCAAGTGCACCAACGGTTTTTGCCAAAATACCTGGGATCTTCATATCACTGCCGATGGCAGACACAATCGCCACTTTTTGTTGATTAATTTCAGCATCAACAAAACGTTCTTGTAAGGCATTACGGATACGTTTTATTGTTTTGAGATTGGCAGAGAGATAGTGGGTAATTGTGTTGGCGTTGATATCTTTAGAGATGATATGTGCTTTAAATCTGTCTATCATCGTCAGAATTTCACGATCATAAACGTCAATATTACCCGCCATATCTTGATCAAAGAGTTCAAACGCATAGACCCCTTTGCAACCGGCAATGATCTCAACACAGGGGGTTGCACTGATATAGTCACCCGTAATTAATGTGCCGGCATGTTCAGGTTCAAATGTATTACGTACACGCAGAGCAATCTCATTTCTTCGTAAGCCTTTAGCCGCCTTAGGATGAATGGCTTCCATACCTAGATTAGCTAATTGATCGGCAACATCGTAATTTGTTCGGCCAATAGGCACGGCATTATCTTCACCCACTAATCGGGGATCAGCACTGCTGAGATGAAATTCTTTGTGAATGATGGCTTCACTAGCGTTGGTTAGAACAGCAATACGACTGAAGCTCATTTCACTGTAACCACGGTCAAATGTTGACATTAGACCATCATCGCTATGTGCATAACCGGTGACGATAGGCAATTGCTTTTTGAGGTCGATATCCTGAAAAGCGATTTTGATACGTTCGTCTAAAGGTAAGTGCTTGTCTGTTTGCCAGCCGGTTAAATCAACAAAAATAGCATCAATACCATCACGCTGAAGCAACTGCGTCATGTTCCATGCACTGTGAGCTTCACCAATACTGGCGAGCATTTCCCTCACGGTTTCAAGATGCATATCCAGCTCAAAGTGGCCATGCTGGCAAAGTCTTTGTAGATCAGCCAAACAGCGTTCAGCATCATCAAGACGTTCACCTATGAACTGATTAGCACGTTCAAGATTGTCAGGTTTTTTATAAAAACTTTCATTGATAGTGAAAATCTTTTGCTTTAAATCTGCTAAAGCTTGTTTCCAGCTATCATCATGTATTCCGTTTGCAAATAAACCGAACACACCGGGTTGCCCGGTTTTTTTATGCTCCAGCAACAAGTCGGTAATACCGCCATAAGCTGAAACAACAAATATACGATTGTAGAGCGAGTCGTGATGAACCGGTTTCAGAATAATGTTATCGCGCACCGCAACATAGTCGCTCATAGAAGTGCCGCCGATTTTTTCTACCGTATG
>NZ_DDCG01000006.1:0-40889 GCF_002335235.1 Methylophaga sp. UBA2012
ATATAAGGGAAAGTATGCGCACCACAGGTATCACTCATTAATAAAGAGTCACACTCGGTATAGTTGCGAGCGTTTTCCGCGTTAGGTCCAATTCGTACCAGACCTCGATAAGCATTTTGTGAACGACCAGCCGAGATACCTTTGGAAATGATCGTTGAACTGGTGTTTTTACCCAGATGAATCATCTTGGTACCCGTATCGGCTTGCTGCATATTATTGGTGACGGCAACTGAATAGAATTCACCTACCGAATTATCACCTTGTAAAACAACGCTCGGATACTTCCAGGTAATCGCAGAACCAGTTTCTACCTGTGTCCAGGAGACTTTTGATGACTCACCACGGCATGCAGCACGTTTTGTCACAAAGTTATAGATACCGCCTTTGCCATTTTCATCACCGGGGTACCAGTTTTGAACGGTCGAATACTTGATTTCAGCACGGTCCATTGCCACCAATTCCACCACCGCTGCATGGAGCTGATTTTCATCACGCATTGGTGCGGTACAGCCTTCCAGATAACTGACATAAGCATCATCATCAGCAATGATTAATGTACGCTCAAACTGTCCGGTATTGGCGGCGTTGATACGGAAGTAAGTTGATAATTCCATTGGGCAACGTACACCTTTAGGAATGTAAACAAACGAGCCATCAGTGAATACCGCCGAGTTCAGCGCGGCATAAAAGTTATCTTTATGTGGAACGACGCTACCAATATATTTTTTCACTAATTCAGGATGTTCCTGAATTGCTTCTGAAATAGGCATAAACAAGATGCCTTCTTCAGCTAATTTATCTTTGAATGTATTGGAAACAGAGACACTATCAAAAACGGCATCAACAGCTACACCAGCCAGACGCGCTCTTTCATCTAATGGTACGCCGAGTTTTTCATAGGTTTTTAACAGCTCAGGATCGACTTCATCCAGACTTTTAGGACCATCAGTTTTTTTCTTTGGAGCAGAGTAATAACTGATTTCCTGATAGTTGATGGCCGGATAATGAACATGAGCCCACTCTGGCGTTTCCATAGTTAACCAGTGTCGATACGCTTCTAAACGCCATTCGAGCATCCAGTCAGGTTCATTTTTGATGAGTGATATTTGTTTGATCACATCCTCATTCAAACCAGGCGGCAGGCTGTCTACTTCAATATCAGTGACAAACCCTGCTTTGTATTCTTTTTGTGTAATCGCTTCAAGTTGTTGACTTTGTTCAGTCATGGAACTCACCATCCTGTAAAGTTGTTTTATTCACCTCGTTATAAGATGAATAGAATCTGATCGGACTGATACCCAGTGAAGTCTGTGGTGTCAGCATATCCGATAGTTTTACTTCGTCTAATGCCTGAAAAACGGCATCATTAATTTTGGTCCAATTAGTCTGTACGGCACAGTGCGTTTCCTGATCACAGTGACTGTCACTGCTCACACACTCGGTCAAAGCAATCGGTCCTTCGATCGCTGTAATAATTTCTGCAATGGTAATCTCATCAGCTTGACGGCTCAGACTATAGCCGCCCATTACGCCGCGTTCAGACTTTAACAGCCCTGAATGAGACAATAACTTTAAAACTTTTCTTACCGTTGGCAGTGGTACTTTTACTGCTTCAGCAATAGCATGTGCACTATGTTGAAGTTGAAGATTTGAGGCAAAATAGCTCATCAGCACAATGCCATAATCTGTCAATTTTCCCATTCGCAACATTGGTGCACCTCCTAATTGGTACTATTATAGTATCAATTAAAGCAATAACCAAGTGTTTTTCTCAGTTATTAGCTCATTGTAGTCGTGAAAATATTGTGGATTTAGCGTATGGTATTGAACTTTTAGCCTATGCTAATGAACTTTTAAGGCAGAGCATTGTACTAAATCGGGCACACACCTTATCTATACATTGAGAGCATTATATGAAATTAAAAACACTCGCGATTTTACCTTTACTATTATTTGGAGCAAACGTAATGGCAGCTGACAACGCCACAACATTAGATACAGATAAACAAAAAATTAGTTACATCTTTGGTATTCAAGTTGGTCAGAATATGATGCAAGAAGGTGTGGATCTTGATATTGAAGCATTTAAAGCGGGTGTAGCAGATATGCTGGCTGGCCAAAAACCACAACTTGATCAAACGACAGCAGAACAAGTTGTGCAAGCTTACCAAGCACAAAAAGCACAAGAATTAGCAAAAGTCATGAATGAAAAACAAGCTGAAGCTAAAGCTTACATGGAAAAAAATGCTAAGAAAGAAGGTGTTGTAACGACTGACAGTGGTCTGCAATATGAAATTCTGAAAGAAGGTGATGGCGCCACTCCGACAGAAAATGACAAAGTTATTGCTAACTACAAAGGTACTTTAATCGATGGTACCGTTTTCGATAGCTCATATGATCGTGGCGAACCAGCTACCTTCCCTGTCAATGGCGTAATTCAAGGCTGGCAGGAAGCATTAAAAATGATGAAAGAAGGTTCAAAATGGCGCATCGTTGTTCCTGCTAACCTAGCCTATGGTCCACGTGGCGCCGGTAACCTGATTGGTCCAAACGAAACCTTAATTTTTGAAATTGAGCTGATTGCAATCACTAAGTAATTGCCTGCTTCGATTCTTAAAAAGGCCGCCTTTAAGGCGGCTTTTTTATTTCTCTCTTTTTAGCATTGTTGTTAATTTTTGCCAGTCAAAATAAGGGCCAGGATCGGTTTTCCGTCCTGGAGCAATATGCTCATGTCCAGTTATTTTCTCGTATGTCAGCTTTGGATAGACGTGGCATAATGCTTTTATTACTTGCACAAGTTCAGTGTATTGAACTTCAGCAAACGGTTTGTCGTCACACCCTTCCAGCTCTATTCCGATAGTAAAGTCATTACACTTTTCCCTTCCTTGCCACTGCGATATGCCTGCGTGCCAAGCTCGTTGATGAAATGGTACAAACTGGACAACTTCACCATTACGTCTAATCAAAATATGAGATGAGACTTTTAAGCCATCTAACTGCTCGAAGTAAGGATGAGCGGAGCAATCCAGCTTATTCAGAAACAGATCATCAATAAATGTGTCGCCAAACTCACCAGGTGGCAAGCTGATATTGTGGATCACAATACCGCTAATATCATGTTGGTCAGGCCGCTCATCATGATTAGGTGACAGCGTAATTATTGCGTTTTCGATCAGACCCGATTGTTTATTTATTTTCACTAAGACGTCTCATTATGTAGATTAATCATGCCGCACACGTTAACCTGTTTTGATTTGCCATTACCTTATCGATATGACCATAGAAAATCCACTCCCCGACGCATTTATAGATTCACAAGTTAAACTTGCTTTGCTTGAAGACATTGGTCAGGCAGATCTGACCGCTAATCTGATTCCGATTGATGCAGTATCAAACGCCACATTAATCACACGTGAGGATGCAACAATTTGTGGCATGCAATGGTTTGAACGCGTTTTTAAACAACTTGATGCATCAATAAGCCTTAGCTGGAAAGCCCAAGATGGTGATCGAGTGAAGGCCAATACGATTATTTGTGAGTTACACGGACCAGCCAGAGCCTTATTAACAGGTGAACGTACGGCAATGAATTTTTTACAGACATTGTCCGGCACCGCTACACTCTCTTCGATTTATAGCGATGCTGTAGCCGGATTGCCTGTTAAAGTATTGGATACGCGTAAAACATTACCAGGCTGGCGTGTTGCTCAAAAATACGCAGTAAAATGTGGCGGCTGCTTTAATCACAGAGTCGGTCTATATGACGGTATTCTTATTAAAGAAAATCATATTATGGCAGCGGGTTCCATCAGCAATGCTATAAATCAGGCGAAAGCCCTATCTGCTGGCGTACCAATAGAAGTTGAAGTTGAAAATTTCTCAGAACTCGAACAGGCGCTTGCGAGCGGAGTCGATATTATTATGTTAGATAATTTTAGTATTGATGATTTAAAACAGGCCGTTGCTATCAACCAAGGCCGAGCAGAACTTGAAGCTTCAGGTAATATTACTTTGAATAATATTCGTCGTGTTGCAGAAACAGGCGTAGATAGAATCTCAGTAGGCGCATTAACAAAAGATATTAAAGCCGTTGATCTTTCTTTACGTTTTTCATAGATAAAAAAAACCGCAGTGCACTTAGCGAAATATGCACTGCGGTTGAGAGAGTAAAACGAGAAAATTTATTCTAAACCGACTTGCCAGAGCTCAAGGTTTTTCTCAATAATCTTCCCAGAACTCGCATCGACCTCCACTTTCATTTCTTTTCCATCTTTTGTGGCAATATCAAATTCATAGGTGGCTTTTCCACCTTCTTCAATTTCATATTCCACTTCAACCACTTCGCCAGGATAGAGCGCTAAGGCAATTTGTCTTGCCTCTAACTCGCTAATTTTGGCGTGTGCTTTAAATTTCGGATGGTTCGGATGATCGACTTCTTGTTCCACTTCTATAATTTCGCCCGTTTTTACTAAGCACTCAAGGTCCCAGTCAGCACCATCAATACCACGGATATCAAATTCATAAACATCACGCTCGTCTTCGACTTTACGTTCAACCTTAATAACATGACCTGGTTTCAAGGTTTTAGCCGCTGTTAAACAACGCTCGAAATACTGAGGTGTTTCCTCGGCCCATAGCAAACATGGAAATAATAATGTGAAACAAAGAAATAGAACTTTCATTTATGTACCTTACAAATGAAAAGGGGCTGAAATCAGCCCCTTTTAAATAGATGATTACATGGTTAGTTTGAAACCAATCCATCCTGCACGAGGTGCACTTGTACCGACGAAATGTTCATCACTGTCATAAGCATCCAGACCCGGTGCTTCATCAGGCTCACCGTATAAACCAAAAGTGTTGTACTCGCTGTCGAATAAATTATCGACTTTTGCGAAGAACTGCAGATGCTCATTGACTTTGTAACGGCTGTGCAGGTTCACAACACGATAACCCGCAATTTTCTTATCGTCATTGGCTTCATCACCACGGTAGTACTGACTAGAGTGATATGACGCGGTTAAACCTGCAGAAAATTGTTGCGTGAATGCATAGTCCAGACCTACATTTAAGTTATGTGCAGGAATGCTTGGCAGACGATCACCTTTAGACACGTTATATAAATCACCATCACGTGAATAAGTGAAATCATCTTCAAATGTCGCACGAACATAACCATAGTTTGCTGACCAGCTTAGCTTCTCATATTGTCCGGCCATACCCAGTTCAACACCCGCACGCGCTGTTTTATCAATATTTCTGAAGTTACCTAAGCCTAAACGCCCACTCACATCATCCGATTGACTTTCATCTTCTGGGAAAAACAATAAATCATCTTTTAACTGGGTGTAATAAACATTGGCATACCAGTTGAATAATTCTTGTTGGCCACGTAGACCTGTTTCAATGGTTCTGGCAACAACATCATCTAACGGTGGATCTGCTAAGAACGCATTTGGATAAGCACAAGGTGAATCTGGTTCAGCACAAGTCAATTCAGTTGCTGTTGGTGCACGATTTGATTCGTTATAGCTGACATAAGAAGTCATAGTATCTGTCAATTTATACGTTAAACCCAATGAAGGATTTAAACGTTTAAATGTATGAGAATTTCCTGACTCATTCAGATCTTGATCACCACCTTCACTCGTACCTGAAATATCCACTTCAATCCAGTTATAACGAGCGCCAACCGTCATGGCTAGACGATCAGTTAATGAATGCGTATTAGTGAAGAAAATACTATAAGTATCGGTCTTAACGTTACCATCGACTACTGTGTCATCAAGAACATATCCAGTACCTACTGTACCTCGAGTATCATCGAAAGTAGCCAATTCTGTTTGTGAGGAATAATCCACATTTGAATGATCAAAACCTACACCCACAATTAATTGATTATCGCGACCAAACAAATCATTTAAAAAGGTTGATTGTAAAGCAAAGCCAAAGCTGTCTTGCTCTGTTTTACTTGTATTATTCGCTGCAAGGTCTTCAGTACCATCTAGACCCAAGGTAGTGCCATCAACAATCGGATTACCATCTTCATCTTCAATGTCTGTGCCATTAAATTCATTCTCGGTACCATCACCATTAAATGAATCACGATCACTCTTACGATAGTAAGTGTTAGCAGCCAACATAGTTTTATCATTTAACCAGTGAGTGCCATTCAGGGTAAACATACGCAGTTTATTTTGCGTATTATCTGGATGCGTGAACACTGCTTCACGGTCTGCATCGACTAACAGAGTAGGAGATGCCCCATTACCATTTAAATCACTATCAACCGCAGTGATACCAAAATCTAATGTGGTGTCTTCATCAGCATAGCTTAAGTTTGTGAAAAACTGCTCTACACGCGATGGAGAGTAATCACGCCAGCCATCTTCTTTAGTAATAGAACCAGTCACAAAGTAAGCAAAATTACCATCACTACCACCACTTTCAATGGTGCCTGAGTCACGACCAAATGAGCCTGTGTAAGCTTCTAAGCTATGTCCAGGATTTGTGAAACCTGTTTTGGTTTTAATCGATAAAGCACCACCCAGTGTATTCAAACCAAACAGCGGGTTTGAGCCTGGAATCAGGTTCATGCTGGCAATCGCAGACTCTGGAATTAATTCAAAGTTAACCGCGTCACCAAACGGCTCATTAACACGAATGCCATCAACATAGACAGACAAACCTTGAGAGTTACCCACTAAAGGTGAAGCCGTAAAGCCACGGAATTGCAGATCAGGCTGGAATGGGTTGTTTTGTGCCTGATTCAGACTGACACTGCCCAATGTTTTATTCATGAAATCAGAAATATCTAACGCCTGAACACGCTCGATATCCTCATCAGTTGCTGTCTGCACATTCGCAGCAACTTGATCCTTAGGTAAGCCTACTCCATGTAGAGGGGTTGTTCCCACGACTTCAATGTCACTTAATTTAACATCATCGTCAGCAGCAAAACTCGCACTGGAAAACAGCGCGGAAGCTAGCATGACGCAAATCAGCTTTCTCTTTTGCGGAAATTGCATTACCTATACTCTCCTGAGTTATTTTTATGGTTGTAAAACTCAGATAAGGCTGCACATATAGTGCCAACTTCCTTAATGCTTTTTTTACAAACACTTACAAATCTTTAACTTTATGGATATGGCACAAACGGCTGCAATAAACCAACCACAATGGCTGATATCAACCAGATCTAAACCAGGCCAATTTCTCATGTAAGCGTGTGACTTCACCAATGATAAGCAATGTAGGTGCTATCGGTTTTTCACGCTCAGCAAGCTCGGGTAACTCTGCTATCGTACTTAACCAGACTTTTTGATTTTCAGTTGTTCCTTGCTGAACCAATGCGGCAGGCATATCGGCTGGCATTCCATGCTCTTGTAACTTCTGACTTAGCTGGGGCAGGCCCGCTAACCCCATATACACAACCACTGTTTGTCTGGGTTTGACTAATACTGACCAATTTAAATCTAATTCACCTTCTTTTAATTGGCCGGTTACGAAGACGCAGCTTTGTGCATAGTCTCTATGTGTCAGGGGAATACCGGCATAAGATGCGCAGCCTGATGCTGCTGTGATGCCCGGTACAACCTGAAACGGAATAGCATTTTCAGCCAGTGTATCGATCTCCTCACCACCACGGCCAAATATAAAGGGATCGCCCCCTTTTAAGCGTAATACCCGCTTACCCTGCTTCGCGTGTTCCAGTAATAAATTATTGATTTCTTCCTGTCTGACGGCATGCCATGCCCGCTGTTTACCAACATAGACTAATTCAGCTTCTTTACGAACCAGCGCCAGAATTTCTTTACTCACCAGACGATCATAAAAAACAATGTCGGCCTGTTGCATGAGTCTTAGTGCTTTAAATGTCAGTAATTCCGGATCACCAGGTCCAGCACCCACCAAAAAGACTTCGCCGGTTTCAACAGTTTTGATTTCATCAGCCAGTTGCTGCTGTAATATCTGTTCGGCAATCCCTTCCCGCCCAGCCATCACGTGCTCAGCAATAGGACCAGACAAAACGCTATCCCAGAACTGCCTTCTCTGACGGAGTTCACCAAATTTCTGTTTGACTGTCTCGCGGTACTTACCCATTAATTCACCCAGCTTACTATACGCAGGCGGAATTAATGTTTCTAAACGGGCACGTAAGTTTCTGGCTAAAACTGGTGATTCACCACCACTGGATACCGCTACAATAATCGGCGATCGATCTAATACAGAAGCAAAAATAAAGTCGCTGTCATCAGGATTGTCTGTCAGATTAGTTAATATATGTTTTTGCTTAGCAATATCATGTACCAGATGATTAACTTGTTCATTATCTGTTGTCGCAATAATCAGGCGTTGATCCGTAATATGCTCAGCTTTAAATATGGATTGCACCCAGCGAAGCTGGCCTTGTTTAACCAGCGTCCCAAGTGCATCACTGATTTCAGGTGACACCACGCTGACCTTGGCCTGTGCTTTCAGTAATAACTTCACTTTTCGTGTAGCAACGCTACCACCACCGACAACCAGACAGTCTTGCTGTTTTAAATCTAAAAATATTGGTAAATAATCCATCTATCTATCTTTTAAAGGTAAGGCCAGCCCTTGTAAGACATAACCATTTTCCATATTTTGAACAATTGCCACTAATGACATATCAGCTAATTTCCACGACTTTTCGAGAGCAACTTCAGTCGTCATATCCGCTTTACCGTTGGCATCTAACTTAAACGGCCCTAACCACTTTCTCACGAGATGTTGATGATTAAATGTGGCGCCGGCATTATCGCCTCCCCTTACCTCACTAATCACATTATTTTCAGTCAAAGCGAGATACAACTGGCTATATTGCTTATTTTCATCGCCTTCAACGCTTACCCGACTATGAACAGAAAGACTGTTTTTATCTTGCTTTGCCTCGAGGTTGATATTAGCTTCAGGCTTAAACTCACTGACAAAATTGATGGCATCAAGCCCATGAGCGCGCCAATCATGTAGCACTTCACCACTGATAAAGAACTCAGGGGTATACACTGTTTGGAATAAATTTAATCTGGCCAGCTGCTTTTGTCTGTCAGTAAAAACCGGACTGGCAAATTTATCAACCCAGCCCTTCTTCTGGTCAAGATAATCGACATGGAAATTTAATATCACCACATCGTTATCTGTAAGCCCTTTCTGTGGCAGTTGTTTAACCCAGCGTTCTGCCGCCGGACATAAGCCACAGCCTTCAGCAGTAAATAGCTCTATTACTACAAGGTGCTTGTCAGTCGTTTTTGCCTGCCAATCACCAGCACAAGCGAGAGAGCTTATAAGCATGCTAGAGAAGGCAAATATTAGACATAATCGTTTCAACATAGCGCCTTCCTCCTTTCTGTCATTACTATACTGACTCTCTGTCAGCCTGAATAATTCTCTCACTGCTATCTTCAACAACAGCCATTTCTCTCAAAACGGCTGTCGCAAAACAGCCCGAAGGTAAAAAGAATGTGAGTTGTAAACGTGAGTTATGCCACTGCCAGTTAAATTCTGTCGGCACCAGACGTAAAGCCCGTCGCTCCTGTTTCAGGCCCTGCCTTGATAATCCCTGAACCCAAGCCTGCCATGCGTCAAGCACGGCTGTTTCCAGCTGCTTGCATTCATCATGACTCTGAAGTTCTCCCTGCCCTGCAAGTGCCCCTGTAGGGTGAATATCAAAGGTTTTCAGGCGCTCAAATAACTCAGTATCATCATTTTCTGACTGAAAACAACTGTGGTTGCCATTTAACTGCATCACATCACCCGGAATAAATTGATTCCAGTTTTGTGCTTTTACTCGCTCGCTGACAACAAGATTAAACAACCATGACCGTGCAGCAGAAAGATACAGACTTTTTTTATTACGGCTTTTAGGTTTTCTACCCTGCTCAAACCACTGCTCAACACCATGTAAATTGCCCATCTGATAACCAAAGCGCTGTTCACCAAAATAATTAGGTACGCCTTGCTTTTGTATCTGACTGAGTGCCGATTCCCAGCTATCTCTATCGCCATCAAGTACTTCAAGATTTAGCTTAAAGCTATTGCCAGACAAAGCGCCTCGTTTTAACTTCTTATTATGGCGTGTAATAAGGTTAATTTTTATCAGATCCGACTCAAAGGCGGACCAATCAGGTTCAGCCACACCCTCGGTATTCACACTAAACCACTGTGTCGTCACCGCATGGCGATCTTTTAGTCCTGCATAACCAATGGCCACCTCATCGACACCTGCAAATTGTGCCAGCTGTTTCGCCAGCCAATCGGTATTGGTATCCGTTTTGGTGATCTGTAACATCACATGTGGCCCAGACCCTGCCGGTTCGAAAGGCAGTTTTTCTTCCACCTTAAAATCTTCCGGCGTTTGGCGAATACGGCAACGGTAACTCAAGGCGGCTGGATTAACTCGGGCTAATGACTCAAAATCAAATGCTGACAATGTCATTAGTCCGCTTGTCTAATCAAGGCAACTGCATGCGTGGCAATACCTTCTTTTCGACCAGCAAAGCCTAATTTTTCGGTCGTGGTTGCTTTGATATTAATCGCCGTTACATCTACTTCCATGTCTACAGCCAGTAACGCTCGCATTTGTGGAATAAAAGGTGCCATCTTGGGTGCCTGAGCAACAATCGTGGCATCCACATTACCAACACACCAGCCGCGTTCTGAAAGATCACTAATCACTCGCCGTAAAAGTACACGGCTATCTATTCCTTTAAATGCGTCATCATTGTCAGGAAAATGATGACCAATATCCCAGAGGCCAGCAGCACCTAACAAGGCATCACAGATCGCATGAATAAGCACATCACCATCTGAATGCGCTTCAAGACCATGTGTATGTGGAATGGTGACCCCACCGATGATTAATGGTGCATCCTCAATAAAGCGATGAACATCATAGCCATGCCCTATACGCATTAATTGCCTCCAGCCTGTTGACGTAAATAAAGTGCTGCAAGCGCTAAGTCCTGCGGTACGGTGATTTTGATATTGTCGCTGTGCCCTTCCACCATGCGCGGCTGATAACCAGCTAACTCTATCGCGCTGGCTTCATCCGTCACAGCTAATGACTTTTCTGCCGCTGAGATTAATGCCTCAGAAAGCGGTGCCAAGCGAAACATCTGCGGCGTGGCAGCTCGCCATAAACCCTGGCGGCAAACGGTTTCCTGGATCATATTATTGTCATCCACACGTTTAACGGTATCGGAGACGGGAACCCCGAGAATCCCCCCGACGGCATCATCCGCAAGTGTATCTAACATGGCATCAATATCAGCATGTCGCAGACAGGGTCTGGCTGCATCATGCACTAATACCCATGGGTTATGCTCAATGTGCTGCTGTAATAGTTTTAAAGCATTAGACACGGAATCTGAGCGATCTTTACCGCCTTTAGCGATTAATAATTCACAGGATAAAGACAGTGATAAAGACGGCCACCATTGATCATTTTCTGCTAATGCAATCACAATCCCTTCAATGGCTGGGTGTGAAGCCAATCTCTCAAGCGTTAACTGTAAAACAGGCTTATCATCGATCAATAAATATTGCTTTGGTATCTCAGCCTGCATACGACTACCAATACCGGCAGCAGGCACCACAGCCCAAACAGCCTGTTTACTGCTCATCTGGTTTATCAATAATCTGGAAAAAGGTTTCGCCAGGTTTCACCATACCGAGTTCGCTACGCGCTCTCTCTTCCAAGGCATCAAGACCACTTTTCAGATCTTGCACCTCAGCAGCTAACACTTGGTTACGTTCTTTTAACTCAGTGTTATCAAGACGTTGCTTTTCTACAGCTTGGTGAAGGCGTAATAAAGAAGGAAGCCCGTCATGACTGAGCCACAATCGGTATTGAAGTAATACCAAAATTGCGGCTAACAAAATCATGACGGGTTTAGACATAAGACCTAGGCTTGTTGGACGTTAAACGCCTTCATCCCAGGGTAACTGGCGGCATCACCTAATTCAGCTTCGATGCGAATCAATTGATTATATTTTGCTACACGGTCAGAGCGTGATAATGAGCCAGTTTTGATTTGGCCAGCATTTGTCGCTACCGCTAAGTCAGCAATCGTCGTGTCTTCAGTTTCACCACTACGATGAGAAACAATAGCCGTGTAACCGTTGGCTTTCGCTAAATTAATCGCGTCCAGTGTTTCAGATAAAGTACCAATTTGATTTACTTTGATAAGAATCGAGTTGGCAACGCCTTTATCAATACCTTGTTGCAGGATTTTCGGGTTAGTCACAAACAAGTCATCACCGACCAACTGTACTTTGTCACCGATTTTATCAGTCAACAATTTCCAGCCTTCCCAATCGTTTTCATCCATACCATCTTCGATGCTGATGATAGGGTATTTATTTGCCCAATCAGCCAGTAAGTCAGCAAACTCTGCGGATGTTAATGAGCGGTTTTCAGAAGCCAGAACATACATGCCATCTTTGTAGAATTCTGAACTCGCAGCATCCAGTGCCAGCATAATGTCTTTACCAGCTTCATAACCGGCATTTTTGATCGCTTCCAGAATGACTTCTATCGCTGACTCATTAGACGGTAGATCCGGTGCAAAACCACCTTCATCACCCACCGCTGTATTCAGACCACGGCTATGCAGCACTTTTTTCAATTCATGGAAGACTTCAGCACCATAACGCACGGCTTCTGTCAGGCTTGATGCACCGACAGGCATAATCATAAATTCTTGTAAATCAACGCTGTTATCCGCATGTGAACCACCGTTGATGATATTCATCATCGGTACTGGCATCACCGCTTTTTCTTCAGTTGACAGATATTTGTACAGCGTTTTCTTTGAATCAGCAGCGGCTGCTCGCGCTGTCGCCATAGAAATAGCTAATAACGCATTGGCACCTAAACGGCTCTTGTTTTCCGTACCGTCAGTTGCAATCAATTTATTGTCTAAAGCACGTTGGTCATGAGCATCCATCCCCAACACCGCTTCTCTTAATTCGCCGTTAACCGCTTCAACCGCTTTAAGAACGCCTTTACCCAAGTAACGGCCTTTATCACCATCACGCAATTCAACTGCTTCACGCTCACCAGTTGAGGCACCTGATGGCACCGCTGCACGTCCAAACGCACCGCTTTCCAGAATAACGTCAGCTTCGACCGTTGGGTTACCACGTGAATCGATGATTTCTCTTGCTTTTACATCAATGATTTTGCTCAATGCTCTGCTCCCGTAATGTTTTTTTGATATCGACTGTTATCGACGAGCTAACAGCTCATCTTCGATAAAGTCTTGTTGTTTTACTGTTGCATCTATTGCTTGCAGCATTTCTAACAATGCTGTCATTTTATGTAATGGCCAGGAATTAGGCCCATCACTTAAGGCTTTTTCAGGTTCTGGATGCGTTTCCATAAACACACCGGCAATACCCGTGGCTACCGCAGCACGTGCCAATACGGGTACAAACTCACGTTGGCCGCCTGAGGCTCCACCTTGTCCACCGGGTTGCTGAACAGAATGTGTCGCATCATAAACCACCGGACAATCCATATTTCGCATGGTAGGTAGACCACGCATATCAGAAATTAAGGTGTTATAACCAAAGGATGTGCCACGTTCACACAACATAATTTGTTGGTTACCGGTCGACTTGGCTTTGTCTGCGACGTGTTGCATATCCCAGGGCGCTAAAAACTGGCCTTTTTTGATATTGACCGGCAAGCCTTGACTGGCCACATTGACGATGAAGTTCGTCTGACGGCATAAGAACGCTGGCGTCTGTAACACATCCACGACACTGGCGACTTCGGCTAACGGCGTGTCTTCATGCACATCTGTCAGCACTGGCAGATTAAATTCTTTTTTCACTTTTTCCAGAATCGCTAAGCCTGCTTCCAGACCCGGTCCACGATAACTCTTTGTCGAGGTACGATTGGCTTTATCGAAAGACGATTTATAAATGAACGGAATGCCCAGCTTGTCAGTGATTTCTTTCAACTGACCTGCCACATCCATGGTCATTTGTTCACTTTCAATGACGCAGGTGCCCGCGATTAAAAATAAAGGCTGTCTGCCGCCCACTTCATGACCACATAACTGCATGGTGTTACCCTCTATTTTTTTTGTTAGCTTTGGCCGCATTAATAAACCCTTCAAATAAAGGGTGGCCATGGCGCGGTGTCGATGTAAATTCTGGATGGAACTGGCAGGCAACAAACCATTGATGTTCTGGAATCTCAATCATTTCGGCCAGCGTTTCATCTTTCGACATGCCAGAGAAAACTAAACCTGCTTGCTCAAGTTTCTCTTTATAGTTGCTGTTGAACTCGTAGCGGTGACGATGACGTTCGACAATTTCTTGCTCACCATAAATTTTCTGGGCCAGACTGCCTGGTTTCAATACACAGGGATAACCACCTAAACGCATGGTACCGCCAAGATCAGAATCATGATCACGCTGTTCCACACTGCCGTCTTCTTTTTGCCATTCCGTAATCAGGCCGATAACAGGATCAACAGTATTTAAGTCAAACTCTGTACTGTAAGCTTCTGGCATACCGGCTTTGTGACGGGCGTACTCAATCACAGCAACCTGCATACCTAAACAAATGCCCAGATACGGAACATTATTTTCGCGGGCAAACTGGGCAGTTTGGATCATGCCTTCAACACCGCGTTCGCCGAAGCCACCCGGCACCAGAATCGCATCCATATCTTTGATGCAGTCTGGTCCTTGCTGTTCAATCAGCTCAGAATCAACATAATGCACGTTGACTTTAGTTCTGGTGTGAATGCCCGCATGTATCAATGATTCAGACAGTGATTTATAAGCTTCAGTCAGTTCCATATACTTACCGACCATAGCAATATTGACTTCACCTTCCGGCTTCGTCAGGTTGTTATAAACCTGTTGCCATTGGCTTAAATCAGCCGGTTTTGCATCTAAGCCTAATTGCTTGACGACGATGTCATCTAAGCCCTGGCGGTGTAATTCCATTGGAATTTTATAGATACTGTCGACATCGACACATGACACAACGTTATTAACGGTCACATTGGTGAATAAAGCAATTTTCTTACGTTCAGATTCCGGCAGAGGACGATCCATACGGCAGACCAGCACATCAGGCTGAATACCAATGGTTCTGAGCTCTTTAACAGAATGCTGGGTAGGTTTGGTTTTGATTTCACCCGCAGACGCGATATACGGCACCAGCGTTAAATGTAAGAACAGGGCACGTTCACGGCCTAACTCAGATCCCATCTGACGAATGGTTTCAAGGAACGGCAAGGATTCAATATCACCGACCGTACCACCAATTTCAATCAAGGCGACATCGGCATCACCAGCACCTTCAAAAATACAGCGTTTAATTTCATCTGTAATGTGCGGGATAACCTGAACGGTATTACCTAAATACTCACCACGACGTTCTTTACGAATCACGTTCTCATAAATCTGTCCGGTCGTATAGTTATTGCTACGGGTCATATCCGCATCAATAAAACGCTCATAGTGACCGAGATCAAGATCAGTTTCTGCACCGTCTTCTGTGACAAAAACCTCACCGTGCTGAAGCGGGCTCATCGTGCCGGGATCAACGTTGATGTATGGGTCAAGTTTTACCAACGTGACTTTCAGTCCACGAGCTTCAAGAATAGCAGCCAGTGACGCCGCGGCAATCCCCTTACCCAGGGAAGACACAACACCACCAGTGACGAAAATAAATTTAGTCATAATATGGAGAGTTCAATAAAAAACGACGCGGCCAGAATGGCTGCGCTCAAAATAGCGTATAAATTATCAGAATTGCCCTTCTCGCTCAATCTAAATCTGGTCGAAAATCACCTGCCAGATAAGGCAGCCAGCCTTTTTCGCCAGTCTCGGCTGCATAATGTTCGGCATAACCATAGCCAACGACAGCGACTAACTCGGTTCCAACAAAAAACAGCGGAATAATTGACCGCTTCCAAGGAGGAACAGACCACTCCTGAAAAAGTTGTTTTAATGATTTATGTTGCGAATGCCCCCTGAGCCGGATCTTTTCCCCACCCTGACGATAACGCATGATTATATCGCCATTCAGTACCGATGTTTTCAAGCCATCACCAGAAGTGAGCTGCCATTTGAGCGTGCAGCCGTTGGACAAAACAAGTTCAGCAGGACCAGTGAAAGTGACTTCTGCTTGTAGAGGTTCTGAATGTGTCGATGTCTGAAGATATAACTCATCACGATAACGCCTGACTTCAACATTGGACCAGCGAACTATCGGCGTTTTGTCTTCAGCGGCACTGATCACATCCTCAATAATGCGCTGTAAAATCGCGGTAGACGGCAACTCATAACCAGCTGTTTCAATCATAAACCGCAACAGGTTCCGTTGTCGCTCTGCAGGCAGTTGCTTCACAGCAGCAATAGACAAATGTCCATCATCTTGCAACTGACACTGTGCTCTGTCCTGTTCCGCCAATTGTGCTAATAACAGGCTAGTCTCCTGACAATGCGCGGCACTACGAGCGATTGTTTTTTCCAGCGAGGGCCAGCGCTCCTGTAATAAAGGCCAGAGGGTTTGCCGTAAATAATTGCGATTAATCTCAGTGTCCTGATTACTGGGATCATCAATCCAGTCAAGCTGATGAAGTTCAGCGTAATGAACAATCTCGTGTTTAGACACATCCAACAGTGGTCGGATAATGGTCATACCATGCGAGTGACTTTCCGGCCACATAGCAGAAAGACCCAATGGGCCGGCACCACGAAATAATTGTAATAAAAGTGTCTCGGCCTGATCATGCTGATGTTGGGCTGTCACCAGTACTTCATCAGGCAGCAGTTCCTCGCTCAAAGCCTGATAGCGGGCTTTTCTGGCTGCCGCTTCCATGCCTAATTCATTAATGTCCTGAACATCGACATCAATATTTTTAAATGGAATATCAAGCTTGTTGGCAACCTCAGCGCAGTGTTGAGCCCACTGCGCTGCTGCGTGATTTAAACCGTGATTGATGTGTACTGCACGAACCTGAGCGAGCTGTGGATGCTGTGTGGTTGCTAACAGGTGTAAAAAGACGTGAGAGTCAACACCACCACTATAGGCAAGACAAACAGAACGTCCTGCCGCCAGTGTTGTGATGTCAGTGATGATTTTCTGGGGATTTAATGCCACCCCGTTTTTTATCCCTCAAAAGCGCCGTAATTCAGTAGTTTTTCCTGACGGCGTTTGATTAATTTATCAGCTGGGATTTTTTCTAATTCTTTTAGTTTAATTTCAATGGCTTGCTTGACACGTTTTGCCATCTCAGGAACATTGCGATGCGCGCCACCTAAGGGTTCAGCGACGACTTCATCGATTAATTTCAGTTCTTTCAATCGTGATGAGGTCACACCTAATGTGGCAGCTGCATCCGAGGCTTTTTCTGCACTCTTCCATAAAATAGAGGCACAGCCTTCTGGTGAAATCACTGAGTAAATACCATATTCAAGCATCATCAAATGATCAGCAACACCTACCGCTAATGCACCGCCAGAACCGCCCTCACCGATAACCGTACTGATAATTGGCGTTTTTAATTGTGCCATTTCAAACAGATTACGGGCGATCGCTTCACTTTGACCACGCTCTTCGGCACCAATGCCAGGGTATGCACCAGGTGTATCGATAAAGGTAATCACAGGCATACCAAACCGTTCCGCCATTCTCATCACACGTAATGCCTTACGATAACCTTCTGGTCGGGGCATGCCGAAGTTTCTGGCGACTTTTTCTTTAGTATCACGGCCTTTTTGATGACCGATAACAACAACGGGTCGCCCATTCAAACGACCAATACCTGTTACCAGAGCAGCATCATCGGCATAAGTGCGATCGCCATGTAACTCTTCGAAATCAGTCAGTAATAATTTAATGTAATCAAGGGTGTATGGACGCTGAGGATGACGCGCCATTTGGGTGATTTGCCAGGGCGTTAATGAGGCGAAAATCGATTTTGTCAGACTTTCACTTTTTTCCTTTAACTTTTGAATCTCTTCAGTGATGTTTAAATCACTGTCATTACTCATATAACGCAACTCATCAATTTTCGCTTCCAGCTCAGCGATGGGTTGTTCGTAGTCAAGGAAATTTAACTGCATCAGGATTACCTTAGATATTCAAAAATGGGTGAATTATACACATTAAGCCAGTAATACACTTAGCTGAGAATTAATTCATCTGGTGCGTCTGACCCGGCACTGTCATCACCAAGACGAATCGCCAGACTCAAATCGTTGCGTGAATCGGCATTCATCAATGCGTCTTCTTCTGTGATCTTACCACTGCGATAAAGGCCAAGCAGCGCCTGATCAAATGTGATGGTGCCTTTTTCATTACTATCACGCATGGCATCTTTGATACTGCCAATTTCTCCTTTATTAATCAAATCGGAGATATAAGGCGAGTTGATCATCACTTCCACTGCCGGCACACGACCCGCGTCTTTCGTGGGTAATAAGCGTTGAGAAATAATGGCACGTAAGTTCAAAGATAAATCCATCAGTAACTGACGGTGCAAAATTTCAGGGAAAAAGTTAATAATCCTGTCCAGCGCCTGATTCGCGTTATTGGCATGCAGTGTCGCTAAACATAAATGACCGGTTTCAGCGTAATTAATCGCGTGTTTCATCGTTTCCATATCACGGATTTCACCGATAAGAATCACGTCAGGTGCTTCACGTAAGGCATTCTTTAGGGCATTTTCGTAAGATAAGGTATCAATACCCACTTCACGCTGTTGCACAATTGAACGTTCATGTTTGTGCACAAACTCCAGCGGATCTTCAATGGTAAGAATATGTGAACTGGAATTACGGTTACGATGACCGATCATTGATGCCAAGGTCGTTGATTTACCGGAGCCAGTTGCACCCACTACCAGAATCAGTCCGCGTTTCTCCATGACCACATCACCGAGCACATCAGGCAGGCCAATTTGTTCAAAGGTGGGGATCGTCGTTCTGATATAGCGAATGACAATCGAACATTCACCACGTTGACGGAAAATATTCACCCGGAAACGCCCCACACCTTTGAGAGGGACAGCAAAGTTCATCTCAAGCGTGCTTTCAAACTCTTTTGCTTGCTCATCCGTCATCATCGAATAAGCCATTTCTTTCACATCACCCGGGGCTAATTTCTGCGTGCCGACCGGTCTGATAACACCCTGAATTTTGATATGGGGTTCAGTGCCGGTGCAGAAAAACATATCTGAGGCATCCTTGTCTGCCATCAGTCTGAAATAAGGTGTCATATCCACTTTGCGAGTCCTCTTGCAACAATGCTCAGATAGTGTGTTTATCGTACAACAATGCGAGTTTCCATACTATTATGCCTGTCACGCTTTATACGCGTTCAGTTTGCCACCGTGGCACGGTATCTGATCGTGACTTTTTGACTTTCCGGCAACATAGCTAACTGACTCATCAATGTATCACTCGGGGTAACCTGCCAGTCATCACCTAACATAATCACGGTACTCGCCTGTTCATTCTGATATAACAATTCCAGTGATAAAGCGCCGCCTTTGAAGGGCGTGAGCATATTTTTTATTTGCTCAACCCATTGGCTGGCCATCTCTTTATTATCAATATTAATCTGCAAGGAATGACCAAATGCTTCGCGTGCACCCGTGATATCAAATACTTTTTCTGCGGTCGCTGCCAAGCCACCAGTGAAGTTATCCTGGCCGATTTTGCCTTGAATCACTACCAGCTTGTCAGGCTGAATAAAGCTCTGATATTGGTCATAAACATCGGCAAACACACGCACTTCCAGACGACCACTCTGATCATCCAATGTGATAAAAGCCATACGACCACCATTTTTTGACTTCATGGTGCGAATCGCCACCACCAATCCAGCGGTTAACACAGGCTTCTCATTGCGCTGGTAACCTTTTGACTCAGGCGCATCCAGTTCATTGATACGTTTGGGAATGAATTCAGCCAGTTCTTGCTGATAACGATCAATCGGATGACCACTCAGGTACAAACCCAGGGTGTCTTTTTCAGCCTGTAATAAATGTTCTTCTGCCCACTCCGCGGCCTGTTCCAGAGGCTCATCCTGACCGTTATCTACTTCCGGACTGAGTCCAAACAGATCATTCTGACCACTATCTTTATTACGCCGGTGTTGATCGGCAATCTGCATGGCTTTGGTGAGGCTGGCTTCAATACTGGCTCGATGACCACCTAATGAATCCATCGCACCCGCTTTCACCAGTGACTCCATCACGCGTCGATTAATCTTACGCATATCGACCCGGCGGCAGAAATCATACAACGAGCTAAAGGCATCGCCTTGTTCACGTTCTGACACAATACCAGCCAGGGCTGACTCACCCACCCCTTTAATCGCGCCTAAGCCATAGCGAATCGTTCTTTCATCTTCAACGGTAAACTTGATTTTGCTGTGGTTAACATCCGGTGGTAACACCTTCAGTTTCATATCACGACATTCATCAATCAGGCCAACGACTTTATCGGTATTATCCATATCCGCTGATAACACGGCCGCCATAAACGCCGCTGGATAATGCGCTTTTAGCCACGCCGTCTGATAGGCCACTAAGGCATAGGCTGCTGAGTGAGATTTATTAAAACCATACTCCGCGAATTTTTCCATCAGATCGAAAATAGGACCGGCTTCTTTTTCTTCAATGCCACGTTTAGCTGCGCCTTCCAGGAACAATAAACGTTGCTTAGCCATTTCTTCCGGTTTTTTCTTACCCATGGCTCGACGCAACATATCGGCGCCACCCAGGCTGTAGTTCGCCAGAATCTGAGCGATCTGCATAACCTGTTCCTGGTAAACAATAACCCCGTAGGTCGGCTTCAATACAGGTTCAAGATCAGGGTGCGGATAATCGACTTTTGCCCGACCATGTTTACGGTTAACAAAGTCATCCACCATGCCTGATTGCAATGGACCTGGACGGAATAAAGCCACCAGCGCCACGATATCCTCAAAGGTATCTGGCTGCAGACGTTTGACCAGCTCTTTCATTCCGCGTGATTCAAGCTGGAATACCGCTGTAGTTTCACAGCGTTTTAATAAAGCATAGGTCGGTTTATCATCCAACGGTAAGTTGGCAATATCGATTTTATCGGCTTCTTCTTTAGGTAACAGGCTGCGAACATTTTTCATCGCCCAGTCAATGACGGTCAGTGTTTTCAGCCCCAGGAAGTCAAACTTCACCAGCCCTACACTTTCCACATCATCTTTATCAAACTGAGAAACCAGCCCCGCCCCGTTGTGCTCACTATAAATGGGCGTGTATTCCGTTAATACCTTCGGGGCGATGACCACACCACCGGCATGTTTGCCGACATTTCTTGTTAACCCTTCCAGCTGTAAGGCCAGATCAATCAGGGTTTTAACTTCTTCCTCATTGTCATAACGCTCTTTCAGCAATGGCTCCTGCTCCATTGCTTTACTGAGCGTCATTTTTAATTCAAACGGGACCAATTTCGCTAACTGATCCACAAAGCCATAGGGATGACCTAATACACGCCCCACGTCACGCAGTACCGCTTTGGCGGCCATGGTCCCGAAAGTGATGATCTGTGATACGTGATCCCGACCATAATGTTGTGATACATATTCAATGACCCGGTCGCGACCATCCATACAAAAGTCGACGTCAAAGTCAGGTAGGGAAACACGTTCAGGGTTAAGGAAACGTTCAAACAGCAAGTCATACTGCAAGGGATCAAGATCGGTGATTTTTAAGGCATAAGCCACTAATGAACCCGCACCAGAACCCCGTCCGGGGCCAACGGGAACATCATTATTTTTGGCCCACTGAATGAAGTCAGCAACGATCAGGAAGTAACCTGGGAACCCCATTTGGTTGATCACATCCAGCTCAACCTGCAATCGTTCTTCATAACGGGGTTTATTCGCTTCTCTGTCTGCTTCATCGGGAAACAAGACTTCTAAGCGTTCAGCCAGACCTTTGAAAGACTCTTCACTAAAGAACTGTTCAATGGTCATGCCTTCCGGTACCGGGAAGTCAGGCAGATAATGTTCGCCAAGCGTGAGTTGCAGATTACAGCGTTTGGCAATTTCAACGGTGTTTTCTATCGCTTCCGGAATGTCCTCAAATAAGGAGGTCATTTCTTCTGCACTTCGCAGATATTGATGTTCAGAGTAATTACGTGGCCGACGCGGATCATCCAGTTGCCGACCTTCATGAATACACACTTTGGCCTCATGTGCTTCGAATTGATCCGGCGTTAAAAAGCGTACATCGTTGGTCGCAACCACTGGCAAGTCTTTTTCAGCCGCTAATGCGATAGCCGCCCGGATAAACCGTTCTTCATCTTCCCGTCCGGTACGGATGAGTTCCATATACAAACGATCAGGAAATAATGGCTGCCAAAAGGCTAATTGCTGCTCAATTTCGTCTTTCTGATGATTCAGTAAGGCTTTACCCAAAATACCTTCACGACCGCCCGATAAACAAATCAGTCCATCGGTCTGGCCCTGCAACCAGTCAGCTTCCAGCATCGGTACACCAAGGTGCTGACCTTCCATGTAGGCTTTTGATAACAGGCGTGACAGATTATGAAACCCTTCAAGATTCATACATAACAACACAAAGCGTGTGCTTTGTTTTGCATCACTAGGATCGCGTAAACGCAGATCAGCACCTAATATCGGTTTCACACCGGCTTGAATGGCGGCATTAAATAATTTCACTGCCGCGAATAAATTATGATGATCGGTGATCGCAATAGCAGGCATACCTGCATCGGCCACTTGCTTGACCAAGGGTTTGACTCTGACTAAACCATCAACCAGAGAGTAGTCAGTGTGAAGATGAAGATGAACAAACGCTTTGGGCATTAAAACAATACACCTGTTTTGAAAAGTTAATTATCGAGGAAATTCTACCGGTCCCGGGATTTCATCGCCCAGGGTCTGGCTGACAATTGATTCCGCTTCCTGTTGTCCGCGTGTAAAGGCTTCTTGTTGACTCATTCCTTGTCTGAACGCACTGGGTTTTGGATGCTCAACATCGCCTTTTTTCAGGTACAAAGTCTGGGTGGGGAAAGCAAATTCTACTTCCAGCTGTCTTGCCAACCGCAATACATCTAATAAAAACCGGTGTCGTTCACGTAACTCAGTATTCCAGTCGGGTGTTGCCCAGAACACATAGACCAGAATTTGTAAGGAATCTGCTGCATATTCATTGAAATACACCTGATAATAATCTTTGCGCATATAAGGATGCATTTGAATGATTTTTCTGATGCCTTCACAGAACGCTTCAATTTTTTCAGGTGAAGTGTCATAAGTCACAGAGAGTTTGGTGCTCATACGACGGTAACGCCGTGCCCCCATATTATCTATCTTGGTGGTTGTTAATATGGAATTTGGCATTGTCACTAATGAGTTATAAAAGGTACGGATTCGGGTACTACGGAATCCAACCTCTTCCACCATACCTTCGATATCACCAATGACTACCCAATCACCAATATGAAACGGTCTGTCTAATAAAACGGTGATAGATCCAAAAAAGTTACCCAGCAAATCTTTTGCGGCTAAAGCAAAGGCCAAACCACCTAAACCGAGACCAGCTAATAAACTGGTGACATCAATGTTTAGATTATCCGCTGCAAAGACGATGCCCATCACCACAACAAATACTTTTAAGCTTTTGCTGATCATCGGCACCAGTAAGTCATCAAACTTGGTCGTCGTTTTTGCTGCCCGCGAAGTCCAATGTGCATCAAAAATATCGACAATTCTGAATGCACTCCAAATTCCGGAAATGGATACCAGTAACTTCACTGCTACCAACAAAATGAGCAAAGCCGTATCTGGCAATCCCAATAAATTTAGTCCTGACCACCACATTAACGCCATTGCCATCAAACCCAATGGACGTAATACATTACTGTCGAGATGAGTGAACATGCCCTGCTTTTTCTTCCAGCGGGTGACATTGAGTTTTAGCATCCAGGCAAGGCCTTTATCAGCAATGGAGCCTATGACAATGACCACAAACAGCCCAATCCACTGCCAATACTCAAGTAAAAACCCTTGCTTGAGAAAGCCCGGCATTTCTGCACGTAATTGAACACTGGCAGGTAACGACACCTGTGATGATGATTTATTAGTCAGACTTTTATCATCGGTCAATGCATTAAAGATATCTGGGATCGCATCAACTGTTTGGGTGCTGAATAACCAGTTTTTTTGCTCATTCTGGCGTAAGACAATATTGCCGCTGTCAGTTCTTAGATAAACGTACTCGTCTTGCTTTGAATGAGTTGGTATAGAGGAAAGTTTGGGCACATCCGATAACTGGATGATAGTGAATAATAAGCGCGCTGTTTCTTGACCACGCTCACGACGAATCAAAGAGCTGACTTCGGATAAATCTAATGTATCGACAGCTCGGGACATCATTTCATTATCACCCGCTGACACTCGTGTCATTGCATGAATGAACTGCTGCACAGCAACGCGAGGTGAATCTAAATGCACTGAGTCGGAATCTGAGGATTTTTCAACTTGTTCAACTTGAGATGTATTTGTCTGTGCACCGATAGCTGCTGCGCCAGGGTACACCCCGCCAGCTTCGATATTAAAAGCAAATAAACTAAGCAGACAAAAAATGATTATCTTATTCATGACAAGTTTAATTCCAGAGAAGGATCAGGGGCATAGTCTGCCACTGTGTTCACTGCTTGTTTCCATTCTGCACTCATGAGTAATTCTTTGCGCGGTACCGAATGACGTCCATGCAAACGGACCAGCCGTGCGTGTCTCAAAGGATCTGTTTCGACTCTCAGGCCATCAATCACCTGCTCTACACTGCCCGGATTATTACATACCAGTACCATGTCACAGCCAGCAGATAATGCAGCTTCCGCCCGCTCCAAAGGCCCGCCCATAATAGCCGCCCCTTCCATACTCAGATCATCACTCAGAATAGCGCCTTGAAATTGCAACTTACCCCGTAACATTTCCTGAAGCCAAAATGGTGAAAAACAGGCCGGTAATTTGTCATTATTCTCGTAGACAATATGTGCAGGCATAATGCCGGCCAACTCTGTTTGGCATAAGCGTGAAAATGGCAACATATCAGCCTGAAGCATATCTTCCAGATGACGGCTGTCAACAGGCAAGCCAAGATGTGAGTCAATTTCTACTGCGCCATGACCAGGAAAATGTTTTCCTACCGCCGACATCCAGGCCCGTTTCATTCCCTGAATATAAGCACGGGCAATATCCGTGACAGCAAGCGGATCCCGATGAAAGGCTCTATCGCCAATCACCTGACTGACACCATAATCTAAGTCCAGTACTGGCGCGAAACTAAAATCGACACCGACGGCTCTTAATTCTGCCGCCATTAACCAGCCGGTTTGTTCTGCTCTTTCCAGCGTCAATTTTGGATGTTGATGATATTCCTGACCAATAGCAGCCACGGGTGGTAGACGACTAAAACCTTGTCTGAACCGTTGTACCCGGCCCCCTTCGTGATCCACAGAAATCAATAAATGCGGCTGTCTGAGTTGATGGATGTCATCACACAAACGTGTAATCTGCTCTACCGACTCAAAATTACGACTAAATAAAATTACACCACCAACCAGCGGGTGTTTGAGAATATCTTTTTCTGTTTCGCTCAGCTCAGTACTGAGCAGATCGACCATCAATGGGCCTAATGCCATAGTGATTTAACCTTATTCGTGGATCCAGACTTTGAGGCCAGCTTGTACCTGGTTAAACAAAGACAACACATCCTGATTACGCATACGGACACAGCCATGAGACAACGCCTGCCCCATTGGCAGCGAATCAGGACAGCCATGGATATAAATATACCGGCGCATTGTATCAACATTTCCCAGTCTGTTTTTACCGACTTCCAATCCACTGAGCCAGAGAATGCGTGTGAGAATCCAGTCACGGCCTGGAAATTTATCAGCGAGAGCTTGACTAAAAATCTCTGCTGTCGGACGTCTTCCAACAAAGACACTATTGATAGGCTGATGCTCACCAATTTTGGCACGAATAATATGCCAGCCACGCGGTGTACAACCACTGCCGTTCTGTTCACCAGCGCCATTGAGTGCAGTAGACACAGGTGCATCAAACAATATCTGATCCTGCTGACGCAGCCAACAATGCTGCTCTTTCAGCGAAATATCCAGCCAGACTTCATTGTCTTTTATAAGGTCGGTATTATTCATTCGTTATTAACGGATTCTTCAGTATGTGGCAATAAATGAGACTCATCCTCTTCCTCTATTGCTTCAACAATCATGGTTAACGGTTCTGTTTCATAATCACGTTCAACCGTTTCTAATTGTGGCAACGATTTACTGACCTTCGTCGACAACTGACCAAAACGGTCGACTTTGCCATAAAGCCCTTGTTTGCCGGCGATCCCTTTGATGACCTGATTATATTGATTACTGACAGTGCCCAAGGTATTACCTAGTTTTTGCAAACGCTCGGCAACAATCGCAACCTGATTATAGATATCGCCAGCTTTCTCACTGATTTCCCGTGCTTCAGCATTACTACGTTCCATCATCCACAGATTCGATACCGTTCTGAGAATGGGTATCAATGTGGTATGAGACACCAGGACAATGCCTTTTTTATAACCATACTCAAACAAATCTTTATTATTTTTCAGTGCTTCAATATAAGCGGGTTCAATCGGCATAAACATCAACACAAAGCTGGGACTACGCATACCAACAACATTGGTGTAATCCTTCGAAGCCAAATCGTCGATATGTTTACGTACCGCTCTGACATGGTCAGCCATCGCCACAGTGTAGGCCTCTGGTGTATCTGCTGATACAGCCCGGTCATAGGCATTCAAGGACACTTTGCTGTCAATAATGATGTGTTTATTATCGGGCAGCTTAATCAAATAATCCGTTTGTTTCTGTTTGCCTTCGGCATCTTTAAACGCTGTTTGCACTTCAAAATGGGCATCTTCAATCAGGCCACTCATTTCCAGTGTACGTCTGAGTTGTGCCTCACCCCAGGCACCACGCTGCTGAGAGTCACCTTTTAAAGCAGAAGTCAGGTTATGCGCGTCCTCACTCATTTTCAGACCGATATCCAATACCTTTTTGATCTCGGCATTCAGATTGGTATTGCCTTTGATCGAAGCATCATGGACTTCGTTGATACGTTTTTGAAACCCTTCAATTTGCTCACGAAACGGTTTCAGTAATACATCAATACTGGACTTGCTGGTATCGGTAAATGTTTTGCCTTTTTCTTCAAAAATCTTATTGGCAAGATTCTCAAATTCTTTGGTCATGGCCTGTTTGGTTTCAGCCAATTGCGCCATTTGTTCTTTGAAATGCTCTTCCCTTCTCTCGAGTGTCGTTTTTAACTCGGTATGTTGATTGGACAGTGAATGATAGGCTTGTTGTAACTCTTGAAACGCGTCCAACTGCTGCTGCAGCTCTGTCTTTTTATCGGTGAATTGTTGTTGTAAAGATTGGTTATTAGCCTGAGCAGTTTCAAAGTGTTTTTCGGCCTGATGTAACTGTTGTTTTGTCTGCTCAAGACTTTGATTTAACTGCTGAACCTGCTGTTTATATTCAGCTACTGTCTCAGTCAAGCGTGACTCGGTCGACAACGCCGTTTGTAACTGTTGCTCCTGTCGGCTGTGACTGAGTTGTAACTCATATAATTGCGATTGCAAGGCGGTTAATTTGCGACTATGACGCAAGGCAAATAACAAATACGCCAGTGCAGCAGAAACACAGCCAACAATCACGAATAAACCAATAAGTTGATCGGGTGACAGACTTTCTAGCATTGTGATTCCTGCTGGTTAGAGGGTGATTTATCAACCTTCCATATGACGGCTGAATAAGCCTTACAAGATAACAAAGCCAGCGTAGAAATGCGATATTAGCTAGTGTTTATGTGCAGCCTTTTTGACGCCCCATACGGTGATAACACGACTCAGCATAAGGGGAAATAAGCTCAGCCAGGCAAGCCATAAAAATACATCATGATGATGCTGTTTAGGCACACGTTCTTCCACAATCAAAGGCTGTGATTGCTGTTTATGAATTTCATCAATGGCTTGTGCAAATTCATCTAAAGAACCAGCTTCAAAAGCCTGATACGGCACCCCAAGAGTTTTAAATGTCTTATGCAATTTCCGTTCAGGCATATCAATCCACAGCAGGCTGTCATTATCGCTGGGTTCCAGTGTCATGCCTCGCATCGAACGCAGATAAATCCAATATAAGTTCAGGCGCATTTTCTTAAAAACCTTCTGCAGATATTGTTTCTGTTCCGTCGATAAAATCTGGCCACCATCGGAAATGAGCAGAATATTTCGTGAACCCCGGTAAGGTTGGTCTTTATACATATTTACCGCCAGACTCAGTGCTTGAAAAATATCGGTTTGAGATAATCCTCTCCCAAGCCCACCCGCATTGATAGTCGCCAGCACAGCATCTTTGTTATAAGTGAGCTTCAATATTTCTGTTGATTTGGTGCTAAAAAATACATAACCAAAACGATCGTCAGGACGGCGTTTCACAAACTCAGCCAAATAATCGCGCGATACTTCGCGTTTGCTCTTTTTAACGCCGGTATAGCGTTGTAAGGTATTGCGTGGCGGACGGGCAAATTGGTCGTCCATGCTACGACTGCGGTCTAATAAAATGACAAACTCTGCCCCTTGACGGGTGCGTTCAACAATTTGTTCGGGAATATATGGATCTGCCAGCGTTAAAATCAGGCAAATCATCACGACTGAAGTGGCTAACTTGCTGAGTACGGAAAGAATGCCTGACAAGTTATCTTTCGGTATAAAACCTTGCCAGGCTATTTTTTTTGTCGTGTTTTGAAAAAGCCAGGGCAATAAAGCCAATGGCAGTCCGTAAAAAAAGACAGGATGAGCCCAACTGAGCTCAGACATCAGTCGCTCCCACACTGCTATACACTGGGGAGCGCTGACACAACATCAAGTGAAAATGACAATCCATGTCAAACATAGGTTATTCCATTTAGTCATTAATCGTCTGTTCGTACAAACCACCTGTATGGCAAAAATACTAATAAAATCAGAATCAAAGCTGCTCCGGAAAACCAGGCGTATAAGTCGTAATCAATAGTTTGCTCACGGGTATTGGACTCATCACGAATGGTGTCTACCAAATCAACCGGATCGTTAGGGGAAGACACAAAAGCAAATCCGACGCGATTCGCCAATGTGGATAAATGTGATTTTTTCTGTGATGATAAATGCTCAGTTCTGGGTCTATTCACCTGCACATCTTTATCTGATCGCATGGAAGCATAAACATCTTCATGCATGACTTCATTCACACCCCAGACACCGTCAATCACACCCTTATCATTGGTTTTAGGTATAGGCAGTAGTTCATCTCCCCCCACGCCGACCAGAATCCCATGAATTTCGCCCGGAGTGCCAGCAAATTTAGGAAACAACGTCGGGTTAATCGGCGGTGACTCATGACCATCCGTTAGCATGACAATCGTCGGTTTTGGCTCAATCTGTTTGGCCTGACGAATCGCAGTATAGACCGCTTTCGACACTTCACTAGAGCGTGCCCATGCCATATAGGGGTCGACTTGCTCCAGCATCTGTGTCAAATCATGATAAGAAGAACAGACTTCTACCGGGTTCATCAGAATCAAACTTCTGGCTTCACTAAAAATGGCGAGCCCGGCATGAGCACCACATGGCATTTCTAACAATGTCCTGCGCGTAAATTCTTTGGCCCAAGCCAGACGACTGACTTTTTTACCATCAATTTCAGCGTCTTTCACGTTCATACTGTCAGTGATATCAAGGACAAAAATAGCGTCCATAATTTTGACATCACGCTTGACCAGTGGGAACCATAAAGCCGCCATCACTAATATTAAAGCTGTCAGCATAATGATAGCCGTCAGCAAAATACGTTTTTGGTAACTCAGTATCATGGAAGATCTACCTTAAACGCTTTACTCTCGATAGAACGCTGACTACTGATAATGTTTTTCTCAAAGTCAGGATTCACATCCGGATCTTCAGGTACAGCCCGTAAAGCCACTTCCAGATTATAGCGGGCATCCCACATATCAGGATTGATAGCCAGAGCACTACGAAAATCCTGCTTCGCCAATTCAATCAAAGGCAACTGACGTGCATCCGCTTCCGTCATTTCTAATGCGGTCCGTAAATTGATATTGGCACGGTTGTAATAAGCCAGAGGCATCAGATCTTTAGGGGCATCACCCAAAGCAATGGTTAGCTGATCCAGTGCCAACTCATGTTTATCCTGCTTCTCAAAATCAGCCGCTTTGGCAAAATGTGCTCTTGGATCATCAGGGACTTCTTCACTACTGGAAGGTGAAGCAATGTACTGTTCGATTTGTATTTCCTGCCACAGTTTAATGCCAAGATAAATCGCCGAAGCAGCACTACAAATAATCAATAAAATCAGCACAAAACGTAATGTTTGTAATTTTTTATTCATGGGCTTTTTTCACTCCCCACCATGTATATAAATGTGAACTTGCCAGTAACAACATTGCTAACATCGCCAACCAAAGAAAAACATCTTCCTTGGGTTCATGAGGCAGCGTTTCTTCCACAATCAAGGTTTGATAGTGGCGTCTGTCGATTTCGGCTAAGGCGTCAGCAAAGCTCTCTAAAGAACCAGCCTCAAACGCACGATATGGCACACCTATAGATTTAAAGAATGTATGTAATTTCCGTTCCGGAATATCAACCCATAACAAGTTGTCATTATCACTTGCTTCGAGTGTCATCTCCTGTCTGGATTTGAGATATATCCAGTAGATAGTCAGGTTCATTTCACGGTAAATCTTGGTAATTTTTTCTTTTGCCTCATCCGTTAATATCTGACCACCATCAGACACCAATAAAACAATCCGGGAACCACGATAAGGCTGACCTTCAAACATCTTGGCACTGCTTAACAGTGCCTCAGCCATATTGGTATCGGATAAACCTTTACCCAAAGCATTGGCATTAATGGTTGCTAATACTGCCTCTTTGTCATAAGTTAGCGGTAAAAGATTGATAGCTTTGGTACTGAAAAATACAAAACCAAAACGATCATCCGGACGATTTTTGACAAACTCGGTTAAATAATCGCGGGCGACATTACGCTTGGAGTTATCGCCCCCCACACTCACCGACGCTGCCTGTGTTTTAACCGCAAAAGGATCATCCATACTTCGGCTGCGATCTAACAATAAGACAATCTCAGCCCCTTCACCGACACGCTCCCTTTTTTGTTCTGGCAGGCTTGGTGCAGCCAGAGCAATAATCAGACAGGCAATGGCTAGTGAAGACAGTGTTTTTAGTGTGAGATTGATGACTCGTGATAATGGGTCAACCGGCACAAGGTTCACCCACGCCACCGTTTTGTCGAGGTTATGATTGAACCAGGGTAATAATGCCAATGGCAATAAAAGTAATAGCCAGGCATGATCCCATTCAAAGCCAGCTAACATCATGCCATTTTCTCCTTAGCACGACATTTTTTAGCCAGCTCGAGTGATTCTGCAAAACTTTTTTGTTCCATCGGTTCGCGACTAAAAAAGTGACTTGCCGATTGCTGATAAAAGCTTTCAATGTCTGCAGCTAAGGGTTCCAGCCACGGACATTCTGCCCAAAGGAGTGGCAGATCATTTTTGACAAGCACACGTCCGGCACAACGATTAAATGCATGGTGTAACTGACGACTGGCTTCATCGGCATTTTTGCGACCGAGAAAACGCATCTTATTCAGCTCAAACACCGCCGTTGCAAAAGGCAGACGATGGCGTGGACGTAAACCAAAGTGCCAGGCCAGCCAGATCAGAATGGATAACAGCAAGACAGCAATGGCAATCCACAAGTTTGTCAGCAGTTGCTGATGACTCTGTGCAGGTAACACCGCATCGGCACGCGGCTGATGTTTGCTACCTTCCGCATTGGGTAGAAACGAGCCCAACTCGATTGTCGCTGCAGGAATCGTTAAAAACTGACCATCCTGTGTACGCAATTCCAGTTCAGGTGTTTTTACATCGCGGGTATGAGCAGGCACATTAATTATCTGAAACGTCAATGACATAACAGAACCTTCTGACTCACGCTTTAATAATTGAACCCAAGGTCCATAACGTTTATCAACTTGAGGCAGAGAGTGTTCCTCAAGTTGACTGCTATCAACAGGTAAATTGACCGTTGCATGGATTTGGTCACCGACCAGTAATCCCCAGCTACGATCAAAACGAATAGTGACATCTTCCGCATACACGTTAGTTGTCACCAGAGTGAATAAAAACAGAGCAAATAATCGCATTGTCTGCATTCCTATGAGTTTTTCATGGCGTAAAAATATTCGGTCAACTGCTGTGGTGTGATATCACCCTCAACATAAAGCGGTCTGATGCGATAACGCATAAAACAGGCTGAAAGTTGAGAAAAATGATCCTCCATCTGCTGTTGCCAACGCTTCTTAATACTGGGTCGCATCCACACGCTATGCCGTTGCCCCGTTTCTGCATCTCGCGTTTCAGCCCAACCTGCGTGAGACGGAAAATGATCAACATCATCATGTCGCCATACAATCGGAATCACCGTGTATTGAGATAATTTGCGCAGACTTTGTTCTAACAAACTGAGATCAAAACAGAAATCAGAGGCTAGAAAGATCATGGCCCGTTTACTATTAATCAGATCTGTTGCCTGTGTCAGTCCGGCCGCACCCGCCGCTTTTGGTTTAGCAGCGCCCATCAACCGTTCAGCTGCAAACGCGGGCATACTACGTTGTCTGGTCGGCATAATCGTCATGTCCTGACGCCATTCACTATCAAAGGCTGTCATGGCAAAACGATCACCAATACCAATTGCACTATGGGCAATCATATGGGCCAACTTAGCCAATCGTTCATGATTAACACTGGATACGGTCATAGATTGACTGATATCTGACATTAACCACAGAGTGACGGAAGCACGCTGCTGATAACGTTTTACCAACCAGCGCTGCTGACTCTGCTGTGTGACATCCGCTGCCTGCTGACGCAAGCTGGCACGAATGTCCAGGCGCCGTGGATCAGGGTAATCAAACAAGTCAGCAAACCCAGCAAAACGATCACCACTACCTAATGCTGTGCCGCTGTGAGCACCAGGCACATGGCTAAACACCTTATCTGGGAAACGATAAACAAACTCCTGCTGAGGCAGGTTTCTGGTAGCCATACGACTTAAGGTGTCGCAATATGATCGCGAAGTGCTCGAACAAATTGCGGCATAATTTGTTCACGTCGACCTTCATATACTGGTGAAAGGAAGACGCGGTGCGTCATCGAAGGTAATAGGACAGTATGAATATCATCCGGTAGAACATGATCTCTGCCATCAAGCCAGGCCGCCACTTTTGCCGCTCTCACCATGGCTGACATACCACGTACGCTGGCGCCAGCAACCACCAAATCTTCCACATAAATATCAGGCATCTCGATACCTAACTCATGCGGAGTCCAGCTGGCATCCCATAATCGCACCACGTAGTTTTCAATTTCTGGTGACACAAAAATAGCGCGTTGAATGTCGTGATCCAGTGCGTTTAATTGCTGGTAATCCAGTAATGGCTCTCCAATATTACTCAATAGCTGATCAACATCATGGAAGGCTGGATCAAAAATAAGCTGGCGACGAATCGCATCGTCTGTTGGGCGGCTGATATTAATTTCGAATAAGAAACGGTCACGTGCTGCTGCACTGAGTTCAAAGGTTTCTTCTTTTTCAACGGCATTACGATCTGCAAACACCACCATATGCGGGAAACGATATTCTTTACCAAAGGCTTCAACACTTCGCTCTGCCATGGCACGCAGTAATAAAGACTGAACCTGAGGACGGGCACGATTAATTTCGTTAAAGAAAAATACCGCGGTTTCTTCACCATGGTTAATCAGCGGACCCGGATCAATCACAGGTTTACCTTCAGCGTTAACCCAGGCGCTATAAAGCAGGTCATTAGGCATTAAGTCCACACTACCTTCGATACGACCAAAGGAACCGCCCAGTGCTTTTGAAAAGGTACGCAGTAACGTGGTTTTACCCACACCGACACCACCTTCCAGCAACACGTGACCACGAGCATGCAAAGCTATTAAAATCAGCCGAACGGCTTCTTTTTGACCAACAACTACCTTGTTAACAACATCTTCTAATTCCAGCGCGTGTTGTCTCGCTGTTTGTAAAAGCTGAGATTCAGCCATTTTCTCTCCCCTTATTGGTTTTTTGTTTTGTTACTTTAGCAAGTCCATTTACAAAAAGTCATTGTGAATCAAAAATTAATCTATTTAATTCCTCACTCAGACCGCTTCGTTATACATAAAAAAATAAATGCGTTTAGATGCGAACCATGTTCAATCAATGAATGCTATTAGAACTGTATCCTAATCTGTGTTCAGCTGAAATATGCCTAGCATCATCGGGCAAATTTCCCGATGCCTGAAACAGCGCTTTGCAGATACATGGATTGCTCCTAGACTAGCTCTATCTTTGTATTAGTGAAAAACGGATGAATCTACAACTCCAACTCTTTGTGCGGATTTTGATTATTGCTGTTATCTGCCTTATCGCTAGCGCTTGGTATGTCTTATATCAAACAAATCAACAGGCATTAAGTGAGGCTGAGTCGACTGCGACCCGAATTGAACATCAGATCAGACAACAACTGTTACAGATGTTTCAACGTTATGATTTTTCTCAGTCTTTCCCTGATATCGGTTTGTGGCAAAAAATTGAAAGTGTGCCCGGTTCATGTACTCAGTTTTTATCTCGTACACAAAGTCGCCAACGCAGCTTATGCAACGCAACACAAACATCGAATAAAAACTATCCCATCTGGTTCGGCCATTTTTATGCACAGTTTTTTAACCCTGGCGTGGAAGTGAAACGCTCTGTCAGCTTTAATGCAATAAAGTACGGAACGATACTGGTGACGTTAAATGTGGATATTGAAACAGCCCGTGCCTGGCACAACTTACAGGCTGCTTTGGGTGTGCTTGTGGTGACCATCCTGGCTTTATGTTGTCTGGTATTTATCACCATCAATCGTATGCTAAAACCGGCAAAAGATATCGTTAGCGGCTTGGAAAAAATGCGCGCTGGTGATTTGTCTGTTCGCTTACCTGACTTTGATATCGCTGAGTGGAAACGCACCAGTCATGCAATCAATGCATTGGTCAATACTCAGCAAAATATTCTGGCAGAAAACAAACAGCTGTCTATTAAGATTATGAACACGCAGGAAGAGGAACATCGTTATATTTCACGTGAGCTACATGATGAGTTTGGTCAATGTCTCGCGGGTATAAATGCCGTCACCACTTCCGTGTCACAGACAGCAAAAACCTCTTGTCCTGAATTAGTTGAGGAAATACATTCGATCCGTCATATCACTAGCCACATGATGAGTGCACTGCGTGATTTGTTAACACGTTTACGGCCAGCCGAACTGGATGAGCTCGGACTGGAAACCAGTTTGAAACAACTCATAAAAAGCTGGAATCAACGTAGTTCAGGGAAAACCAGTTACACCTTATCGCTGACTGGCAATATAGATGAGTTACCAGAAACATTGGCCGTGCATGTTTACAGAATCGTGCAGGAATGCCTAACCAATATCGCCAAACATGCCGGTGCCGAACACGCTAACGTTGTCTTGGATATTCAAGATGGCACACTTTTATCATTGATCATTAAAGATGATGGTATCGCTGATTTAAGTGCCTTTTCCAGCAGCAACGGTCTGGGCTTACTCGGTATCCATGAACGTGTAGCAGCCCTAGGAGGTGATCTCAGTCTGGATACACAAACCAACGGTGGTCTGGTTGTCACCATTATCTTGCCCATGAACCCAAAACCGGAAGCCAAACTATGAGCAACTCTATTCGAATTATGTTAGTTGATGATCATGCCATCGTCAGAGAAGGCTACCGTGCATTATTACAGAAACAAGCCAATTTCGAAGTCATTGCTGAAGCGTGTGATGGTGCTGAGGCCTACTCTCTCTATAAAGAACATCGTCCTGATGTAGTAGTGATGGATATTTCCCTGCCCGGTCAAAGTGGTCTGAAAGCCATTGAACGGATTCGACAGTTTGATAATCAGGCGAAAGTCCTGGTATTCAGCATGCACCAAAATCCCAGCTTTGCCCTACAAGCCACTCGCGCTGGCGCGCTGGGTTATATTACTAAAAGCAGTGATCCGGAAGTTTTGATTCGTGCCATCGTGCAGATAAGCAATAATAAACATACCTTAAGTGCCGATATCGCTCAGGCGCTGGCAATGGAAAAATTAGGCCAAGATCAGTCAGCCATTGATGAACTGACCGTTAGGGAGTTTGAAATATTAAGACTTCTGCTCGAGGCTAAATCGAGTCAGGAAATAGCTGAATTATTGAACATCAGCCCAAAAACGGTAGCCAACTCACACTACATCATTAAAAAGAAATTAGGGGTGAACAGCGATATTGAACTGACTCGCCTCGCCATAAAAATGAACCTCGTCAACCTGCTAGAGCTGGTTGACGAGGCAACGTAATCAAATGATTATCTGAACCATAAGGTATTAACGTGTGTATTGATAGATAAAAGGTTCACTTCCATCCATGAAATACAGACATTGAAAGCTGTCTTCTTTGATATTGATCATTTCACACACCAGTGTTTCTTTAGTCTCTTCCTGCTGCCACTCATCCTGGCAAGAATCACGGTATTGTGGTGCTGAGATATCAGTCAGCGTAAGTGTTCTGCCATTTTTGTCCCATTGGTAGTTAGATTTGTACAGGTCACAGCTTGCTGCGTCATTGTTTTCCTTATAACTACCCGTGCCGTCCTCATTCCATTGCTCAGCACCATCTGAAACCCAGTGACAGGTATCATCCAGATAAGCGGTTTTCCACTGGCCTGTAATATTGATATCACTGACTTTCATCTGTGGTTTGTTGAATGTAATGGTACTTTCAAGGCCCAAACCACGTTTATTCACTGCAGTTTGATAACTTAATTGCATTTCCGTACCACGGAGAGTGTCCAGTGCAGAGTACATTTCCATACACCCTTCCATACTGGTTCCTGGCAACGCACTAAAGTCAGTCTTTTCAATAAGCTCAACCAATTTTGTATAGTTCATGCTTGAGCCGAAGCCTAGCGCATTTGGGCTTAGGTCTTCAGAACTGATTGCTGCGACAGCCTGTTTCCCTTTCTCTCCACTATAAACAACCACATGTGAGCCTTTGATAGCGGCATACACGGGGAAGTCCACGGGTAATGGCAGATCTAAAGTCACTTCGCTACCATCATCTGGTATACGGATACTAGCCAGTTCAGGTACCATTTGTAGTAACGATAAAATCCCGGTTGGATTGGTGGTTTCAACACTGAATAAAAAATCGAGTTTCAGAGGAAGCTCACTCTCAGCATCCAGCTCTAAATCAAACAATGACAGGCCAACACCTTTTATTCCCTGAGCCATACCCGTAAATGCGCCCAACATCATCGGACTCATCTGTTTAGACTTAAGTTGAGCCTCTTGCAGATCTGGACAACTAAAATCAGCGTTAGTGAATGCTGTCCATAACTTTGTTATGCCAGGTGTCAGATTATCCATATCCAGCGCGAGTCCCATACTGGTAATCTTATCGCTTGGATCAGAGATATGGTTTGGAATATGGCCCTGCAGACTTTCCAGCACATTAATGACCATCTCATTGTTTATTTCCAGTAATGCACTCACATTGGCAATGAGTTGATTACCTTTCACTTCCATATCGTTATAACCCATCAACACGCGTGGCGCCTGACTAACCAGTTTCAAGGTATCAGCCTGACAAAGTTGAGCATCAGGGTCATTCATTGCTCTTTTGGCTAATGGCGTGTCAGAAAAATAGCGTTTGAAATCTTGTGAAGCTCTTGAATTATCAGCTGTGAACAGGCCTTTCATTAACTTTTCGATATCAAACATGAATACCAAATCATTGGTATAACCTTGCTGCTCGCGAATATCCGCTAAGGTTTTCTCAAAAGAAACAGGTACGGGTTTCTGGGCGAGACGCTCATCAATGTCGGTCTCCGAATCTTTAGGGGTGATCATCGTCACAATAGCGGAAGAATCTGTTGTGGCTAGAATCAGTTGCAGATCATTTTTATCAATTACCCAACTTAAAACCGATTGCTGAGCCACGGTTTTTTCCTGAAAACTCACGCCCGCTTTTTCTGAGATGGTTTTAAACAGATTAACGATTTTTTGTTTATCCGCTATGGGCATATTAATGACAGGGACTAAACCGTGTAAGTAAGCCGCATAGTCACCTTCAGAAGCCAAACCAAAATAGTCGTTAAAAGCACCATAAGTGCCATCTGTGTTTTCAGTGTAGTCGGTCAATAAGGCATTTAGAAATTTTGTGGCAGGCGTATCAGACATTAAGAGTTCTGACTGAATTTCATTTAAAGCGCGTTTTTCTGATGGAGAAAAACCTAAAATTGGCGAGTCAACTAAAAAATCAGCTAAGGACTTGCTCGTCGTTCCACCCATGTAAAATGCTGTGTCATCAGGCACATACTGCACAATCGCTGATGTCGAAGAATGCTGTTGTTTGTATTTCCAAACACCCAGCCCAGCAATAACGATAATGACTAATACAAAAAATGCTTTTTTCATTACACCTCCCTGCCCTATTCAAAAAAGCTAACATGGTGCAACAAAACAACATCAAACAAAAACCGTTTTTGCAAAAACGTTAAGTACTTTGCAAAAAAAAGCCCGCTGACATTTGTCAGCAGGCTTTTATTCATGAAACAAACAGGATTAAGTCCTAGGCTGCTTCACTTTTATCGTCAAAATCATTACGTATCAGGTAATCAAATGCTCCCAGCGCAGCTCTGGCACCATCCCCCATCGCCATAATGATCTGCTTGTATGGAATGGTGGTTACATCACCTGCGGCAAATACACCGGGTAATGAGGTTTGACCATGGTTATCAATTTCAATCTCACCAAATTTACTTAATTCGATAGTGCCTTTTAACCAATCGGTATTCGGCAACAAACCAATCTGAACAAACACGGCATTTAATTCAACCGTGTGTTCTTGCTCAGTCGCTCTATCGATATAAACCAACCCATTAACTTTGCCATCATCGCCGGTAATTTCCGTTGTTTGGGCACCGGTGATAACTTCAACGTTATCAAGCGAGAACAGCTTTTTCTGTAACACGGCATCAGCACGTAACTCACCATTGAATTCAATGAGTGTGACGTGACCCACAATACCGGCTAAATCAATGGCTGCTTCCACACCGGAATTACCACCACCGATCACCGCTACGGGTTTACCTTTAAATAATGGACCATCGCAGTGTGGGCAATAGGCAACACCATGACCACGGTATTCCTTCTCACCAGGCACACCCAGTTCACGCCAACGTGCCCCGGTCGCTAAGATGACAGTTTTACTAGACAGCGTCGCTCCACTTTCCAGCTCAACGTCAATCATCTTGCCATTCTTTTTCAGACCTTTTGCACGCTGAAGATTCATCACGTCCACTTCATATTCTTTGACGTGTTCTTCTAAAGCCGCTACTAACTTAGGCCCTTCAGTTTCTTTGACAGAAATGAAGTTCTCAATCGCCATAGTATCCATCACCTGACCGCCAAAACGTTCAGCCACGATACCTGTGCGGATCCCTTTACGTGCAGCATAAATAGAGGCTGACGCACCGGCAGGACCACCACCGACAATCAGTACATCAAAGTCTTCTTTCGCACTGATTTTTTCTGCCTCGCGTTTAACCGCACCCTTGTCTAATTTGGCAATAATTTCAGGCAGACTCATACGGCCTGAACCAAAATTTTCACCATTTAAATAAACAGTAGGCACCGCCATGATTTTTCGCTGATCCACTTCTTCCTGATATAACGCACCGTCAATCATGGTGTGCGAAATATTCGGGTTATGAACCGCCATCACATTTAATGCCTGCACCACTTCCGGGCAGTTTTGGCATGAAAGCGAAATATACGTTTCAAAGTGATATTCCCCTTCCAGCCCTTTAATCTGGTCGATCACTTCCTGATCGAGTTTTGTTGGATGCCCACCGACATGTAGCAGAGCCAACACCAGCGATGTAAATTCGTGGCCCATAGGAATACCGGCAAAACGAATTTTTTCCTGTCCATCGGGTTGTTTAATCTGAAACGACGGTTTACGTGAATCGCTATCAGCATCATCAATAAAGCTGATGTCCGCTGACATATCGGCGATTTCTTGCAATAGATCGCGCATTTCAGTCGCTTTAGCACTGTCATCTAATGCCGCAATCAATTCAATTGGGCGTTTGATGTTTTGCAGATAACCTTTCAGTTGTCCGGCGATATTTGCATCCAACATAATAATTTACCTTAATCTATAAGTAGTTTAGTGACGCTGCCCGGGCAAAGCCCGGACAGGTCGATATAGCCTGATTAGATTTTGCCAACCAAGTCTAATGATGGAGACAGAGTCTCTTCACCTGGCTGCCAAGAAGCAGGACATACTTCACCATCGTGAGTTGCAACATATTGTGCAGCTTGTACACGGCGAACTAAATCTTTGGCATTACGGCCGATGCCCAGGTCATTAATTTCAGCGGCTTTGATAATACCTTCTGGGTTAACAATAAATGTACCGCGAAGAGCCAGACCTTCTTCTTCAATCATCACTTCAAAGTTACGGCTGATAACACCTGTTGGATCACCAATCATTGGGAATTTAATCTTTTTGATGGTTTCTGATGCATCGTGCCATGCTTTGTGAGTGAAGTG
>NZ_DDCG01000011.1:0-34206 GCF_002335235.1 Methylophaga sp. UBA2012
AAGAAGCGAGAATTATACAGCTCTCTGCCTGACTGTCAACTTAATTTTTTACATTTTTTGAAACTGTAAACATTAAGCCAAATGCCAATTCAACTAGCCTTTTCAGGCTCCCTCATCAGCAAGAGGGGCGCATTCTACAGCGTATTGACGCTGGGTCAACAGGAAGATTTTCCCTTTTAGACTTTTTATTACCTAGCTGTTTGAATCTATATGTTTTTTTATTTTCTTAAATTCAAATAGCTGTGAAAACATTCATTTTCTAGCTGCTTGAATGCTGCTTGTTCCGGTCAGAAAATCTTGTTATCGCAGTATTTGATTGTACTAAACAAATCAAAACTGACTTTCTGAGCGAATTCGATACTGGAGTTCCGCTCATTCCAAACTTACTTTAGAATGACCCAAGCAATTTTTTTCTTACCGGCTTGTATTAGATATTTGCCTGCGCCGAGCTGTAAACTAGGCTCAACTATATCCCACTCCACTTTCACACGCCCATTATGAAGCATATCTTTCGCTTGGGCTGAATTGGCAACCAGGTTGGCTTTATTTATAACAGCACCGATGGCTAGCTCAGTTTGTCCTTCCAATGAAATTTCGATTTCAGGTGTCCCCTCTGGCACTTCACCGTCAGTGATAACATTGCCAGCCCCCTTATGAGCAGTGGCTGCGGCTTCTTCACCATGAAAGCGAGCGACTATTTCTCTTGCCAGCTCAATCTTGACATCACGGGGGTTAGCTCCGTTGTCTACGCTAGCCTTCAGTTTTTCAATTTCTTTTATAGATTTAAATGACAGTAGCTCATACCAGCGCCACATCAGTGAGTCAGGGATAGAGACTATCTTTTGAAACATAGTACCTGGTGCTTCGGTAATACCCACATAGTTTCCTAGAGACTTAGACATTTTCTTAATGCCATCCAAGCCTTCTAATAATGGTGTCATGATAACGACTTGTGAATCTTGTCCTTCGGCCTTTTGTAATTCACGCCCCATTAATAGGTTAAATTTCTGATCTGTCCCGCCAAGTTCAACATCAGCTTTTAACGCAACAGAGTCATAACCCTGTACTAAAGGGTAAAGAAATTCGTGAATTGAAATTGATTGATTCGCTTTAAAGCGTTTTTTGAAATCATCTCGTTCTAACATCCGAGCCACACTTAACTTTCCTGCTAACTTAATCATGAAGTCAGCACCTTTTTCTCTAAACCACTCGGAATTAAAACGTATTTCTGTTTTGGTCGGGTCTAGAATTTTAAAGACTTGTTCTTTATAAGTTTTAGCGTTCTCTTCAATTTCTTCGGCAGTGAGTGGCGGACGAGTAGCACTTTTCCCCGTTGGGTCGCCAATAAGCCCGGTAAAGTCACCAATCAAAAAGATGACGGTGTGTCCCATCTGTTGAAATTGACGCATTTTATTGAGAAGAACCGTATGTCCAAGATGCAAATCAGGTGCAGTGGGATCAAAACCTGCCTTTATCCTTAAGGGTTTTCCTGTGGAGAGTTTTTCAATAAGCTCGCTTTCAACTAAAATTTCTTCCGCACCACGACGAATCTCAAGCATCGCCTCATCTACAGGGATCATTTACAGCACTCCAAGTTCTTGTGTTTTAAGTGGTCGGCAATATTATCACAACAGACATAAAATAAGGGGTTCCAATTCTGATCATTTATTGAGAGAATTGGGAGAATTTATAATTTTACCAAGAGTTTGCATATGAAACGTAATAGACTTTTGAACTCCCCAGCAAAGTCAAAACTGTTCTCAAGTGAAAAAAAGTTCTATGGCAAACGTCATCATTACATAGCCTTATCAATTGCAAGCGTGATCGGTGTATTTGTCACCAGCATGGTTCTGGCGACCAGCACCCCAGTCAGCACTGATACTAAATCGCAAACAATTAACCTTCCAGGCCAGATTGGTGCTGAACATACGGCAAACTCTGATGATTCATCAAAACAGTCTGTTCAATTAAGTCTGGCAACACCTGAACAACCAACTGTCAATAATCCACAAACTGAATTAGTTGATATTCCTGACTCTAGCGATCTTGGTGTTGCAGAAACTGCACAGCTTGAACGCATTAATTTAGAAGAATCTCAACAGGAAGAACAGTCTGTATCAGCTACTACAGATGAAAGAGTTAATATGGTAGCCTCGACTGAAGAAGCGGTTGATCCTTCCATAGCAGAATGGAAGCAAGTGACCGTTAAGTCTGGTGACAATCTATCACTCATTTTTCCTAAAGTGGGTTTATCAGCACGCGATGTCTATAACGTTGCACAAACTGGAAAATCTATTAAGCCTTTACTCAATCTTAAACCAGGTCAGGAATTACACTTCGGCCTAACTAAAGATGAAGAAGGACAACCCCAACTTAAGCAACTTGATCTGATTTTTAGTCCTATCAAAAAATTAGAATTAGTGGCCACTGAAGATGGCTATAAGGCTGAAATACTTACAAAAGAAACCGATAAACGCCAAAAACAAGTATTTGGTGAAATTGAATCGTCATTATTCGGTTCAGGTTTACAGGCGGGTCTATCAGATAAACTCGTGATGGAATTAGCCCATATTTTTGGTTGGGATATCGACTTTGCTCTTGACTTGCGTCAGGGAGATAGTTTCAAAGTGATTTTCGAAGAAGATTATCTTGATGGGAAAAAATTTGATGACGGCGATATCTTAGCCGCTGAATTTACAAACCGAGGCAAAACATTCCGAGCTGTTCGTTACACAGACAGCGAAGGCAATACACATTACTTTACTCCTCAGGGTGAAAGTATGAGAAAAACCTTCACCAGAACCCCCGTGCACTTTAGCCGTATCAGTTCTGTCTTTAATCCTAATAGAAAACATCCAGTATTAAAAACAAACAGACCGCATCGTGGTGTTGATTATGCTGCACCGACAGGCACACCTATCTTGGCAACAGGTGATGGCAAGGTCGATTTTATTGGAAATAAAGGTGGTTATGGTCGTGTAATTATCTTATCTCACGGCGGTAAATACACAACACTCTACGGCCACATGTCAAAATTCAAATCAGGTTTAAAACGAGGCCAACGTGTTAAACAAGGACAAGTCATTGGTTATGTCGGTATGAGTGGTCTGGCTACAGGTCCACATTTACATTATGAATTCCGTATCAATGGTATTCATCATAATCCATTAACCGTGGCGCTGCCAAAAGCTGAACCGCTGAACGCAAAATACATGGCAGATTTCAAACAAAAGTCTCAACCACTGCTTGTGCAACTGGATTCATTAAAAGTCCCAACATTGGCACTTAACCAAAACTAAAATATATGAGTCTGTATATTGGTGTGATGTCTGGCACCAGTCTTGATGGTATTGATGTATCTATCACTGACTTCAATGATCAGCAGATACGTTTGATTGCTGCTGAGACTTACCCATTCAGTAATCAGTTAAGAAGAGATCTGCATCAACTAATTAGTTCAGCCAGAACTCACTTACAACAATTGGGGCAAATTGATATTGCCTTAGGCCATGAATATAGCCAGGCAATCAATCAGCTTCTGAATGAAACACAAATAGCTGCAAACAGTATTACAGCGATAGGCTGTCATGGACAGACTATTTTCCATGCACCAGAAGCTCAATATCCATTTAGTATGCAAATAGGCAATGCAAATGTTATTGCTGAGAAAACAGGGATAACGACTGTCGCAGACTTCCGTCAACGGGACATGGTTCTTGGTGGTCAGGGAGCACCATTAGTTCCAGCATTTCACCAAGCACTTTTTCACTCTGGTGATGAAAACAGAGTCATTGCTAACATCGGGGGTATTGGTAATATCACCATTTTGCCAAAAGATAAAAATAAAGCCGTTTCTGGCTTTGATACAGGCCCCGGAAACGTACTGATGGATGAATGGTATCAGCAACACCACTTGGCATTATATGATGCTAATGGTGACTGGGCTCGAGACGGTATCATTGATGAACAACTGTTGGAAACGCTGATGGCAGATAGTTTTTTTCAACAGTCCATACCCAAAAGTACAGGTCGAGAATACTTCAATTTAAAATGGCTGAGCAATATTCTGGCAAATATTGATAAACCTATTCCAGCGAAAGATATTCAAAAGACCTTATTGGAAATGACAGCTCGTTCAATAAGTGATGCCATCATTAATTATGCTGATAATACGGATGCCGTCTTTGTCTGTGGCGGTGGCTCACATAATCAAGTTTTGATGGATGCCTTACGCAAGAATCTATCAGGTGTCAGAGTCGATACGACATCCAGTCTAGGCCTTGCACCCGACTGGGTTGAAGCATGTGCCTTTGCTTGGTTAGCCATGCGAACGCTGTCTCATGCTTCAGGTAACTTGCCTGCCGTCACTGGTGCAGAAAAGTTAAGTCTTCTTGGCGCAATCTACCCATCTAACATCGCTTCATAAGCTACCAGAGACATTAGTGTTTCAGGCAAATGAGTTATATCACTCACATTCATCTGGCATAACCAGCCAGTATCAAATGGATCTTGGTTAATTAATTGTGGTGTATCTGTTAATGACAGATTGACTGCAGTTACTACGCCAGTCAGCAGAGAATAAAACTCTGTCGCTGACTTCATTGATTCAATAACAAATAAGCTATCGCCTATATAGTAATTTTGCCCAATTACCGGTAAATGTACATGAGTAATATCGCCAAGTTGATCCTGTAAAAACTCACTGATCCCCAGTCTTAGTTCATTTCCGCCATCGAGTGGAGCCAACCAGATATGCTCTGGTGAGAAAAAGCGTTGATTAACATCGACCATACAAACTGTTCAGTGATTTCAACCTTTGTGAAATTTCGGGACTAAACATATCCCAATTAAACTGCCAAAGCCAGTTACCCACCATTGTTCCAGGTACATTCATTCTATGTTTACCATCTAGGGACAGGATATCTTGCAATGGTAAGATCGCTAACTCTGATACCGAACGTAAGGCAGAGCGAATCAGTAGCCATGGCATAGACTCTGTTGTTTCCCCGAAGTAGGCCTGAATATGAGCTTTAGTGTGCTCATCAAGCTGCTGATACCAGCCCAGAGTGGTATTGTTATCATGTGTGCCAGTATAAGTCACACTGTCTTCACATTGCTGGTGTGGCAGATAGGGATTTGAAGCATCACCACCAAAGGCAAATTGAAGAATTTTCATGCCCGGCATTCCATATTTTTCCCGAAGCTTAGTTACTTCTTCGGTAATAATGCCTAAATCTTCCGCGACTAAAGGTAGCTCACCAAAATAGTCTAATAATTCATCAAATAGCTGCTCACCGGGTGCAGGCTTCCATTCACCATCTACTGCCGTTTCACATGTTGCAGGAATTTCCCAACAAGCCTCAAATCCTCTGAAATGATCAATTCTGATTAAGTCAAAAAGTGCGAGCTGTGTTTTTAAGCGCCGTTTCCACCAATCAAAATTCTGTTGAATGTGATGTTGCCATTCATACAATGGATTACCCCAGCGCTGGCCTGTTTCAGAAAAATAATCAGGGGGAACCCCTGCAACCCGGGTAGAAGCCCCTTGCTCATCCAAGGTAAATAATAATGGCTCTGCCCAAACATCAGCACTATCATGGGCTACAAAGATAGGCATATCGCCAAATAACTTCACACCTTTCTTATTCGCATATTCTCGTAGTTGCTGCCACTGAGTGAAAAACACATATTGCTCGAAGCGACGAATCATCAATGCTTCATCGCGTTCCTGTGTTACTTTATTTAACGCGTCAGGGTGCCGTTCACGGAGTTCATGTGGCCAGTCAAACCAGGCGCGAGCCTGATTGAGATGACGAATTTCACGAAACAGCACATAGTCATCAAGCCAATACTGCTGTTCACTACAAAACGAAATAAACTGCTGCTTATCTTCCTCAGTAGCATTTTTCAGAAACTGACGATATGCCGTAGCCATTAAGCGCGACATTTTGGCGTCATTTAGTTTTGTCGGTTCCGCCCAGCTTTGCGATTTTAATGTCTCACGGCAAATAAACCGGTTATTACCCGCATGAGCAGACAAGCACTGATATGGTGAGCCATCTTCGTGCGTTGGGCCAAGTGGTAACACCTGCCAGACAGTGCCGCCAGCAGCACAGAGAAAATCAATGAATTTAAAGGCATCTGCTCCGAGATTACCCGAAGGTAAACTCGTTATATGTAAAAGGATGCCGCTTCGGCGCTTACTGAATACTTTTGCTTGATTCACTAGTTAACTTCCACGCCTCATTGTTCCCGACTGTTCCACACCAGCGCCACCATGAGAAACTACTTCAGATAATTTTTGCGGGACAACCTCACCTAACATTTGATACAGGTTAGACAAATGCAGACGATACAAACGCTCAAAATCACTCACACTATCAGCTGAGTTATAGTCGCCAAACCACCAGAACCAGTCTGAGCCTTCACAAATGGCTAGTTGCCTTTCAAGTGCCAGTTGCATTTCTGGCTCAAACTCTTTGCTTGCCATCACCTTATCAAAGGTTTTTTTCGCATCACTCAATAAGTCCCAGGCTCGGTTCTTGTCTTTATCGCCTATCCAGGTGGAGTAAGAACCATAAACCCAGCTCCCACCGACCATTTTAGGCAACTCGGCAGCTTGAACCCCATTTTCAAGACATTCAGTGAATGTGGTAAGTTCGATATCAGGATGCTCAGACAAGGTTCGATAAAGACTCTGTAGGAAATAATAGCCATTGTATGAATAATATTCCCAGGCATTTTCTCCATCCAAAATCACAGAAATGACCCGGTCATCATCCCCCTCGGTATTGGCTTTGATATTGAGGATATGATGGACGAAATCATTGACAGCATCATCAGCCCCCCATTTTGTATAGGTAAAACCAATCATATCCGAGAGACCGTCGTCTCTGTAAAAGCAGACCGGTGACGTGCCAGGTAATTTATATGGTTTATGAATGCTTGCGTCAGTCATGCCAGAAAGTTTTAAACTATTTCTGAGCACATTTTCACCTGTGGCAGCCCATGTGAAGCCATGTTTAGCAATCAGTTTTAATGCCGCTTCTGAAACAGCACCTTCTGAAGGCCAACAGCCTTTAGGTGTAAAACCAAAAAAGGATTTAAAGACTTTTATCCCCTCTTCCATATGCCAGTGGGCACGCTGCTCTCCTCCCGGGTAATGGGTTTCAAGCGGTAGTTCAGCATCAGGCATCGCCTCATGAGCTGAATTGATATCAAGTAATAACGGGATGATTGGATGTGCATATGGCGTCACTGATAACTCAACACGTCCTGTTTCAGCAAGGCGGCGATAACGCGGTATCAAATCTTTTAACAGCTCACCGATAACAATCATCAACTGACGTCTGTCATGAAATGTGTAATGTCTGCCTTTTTTCATTAAAGCCTGAATGCGGACATCGCTGCGTCTGACTGACTCAGCCATCCAGACTAAGTGATACCAGACCAGCATATCGATCATAAACTGATCATTCACATAATTGAGGCGCTCAGGGTCGTTGAGAAGCCAACGCGCCATTTTGACAAGTTTGGCGAAATGCGGAAATGGCTGGATTAATTTTTCATCATTTGCGCGTAAACAGGCATTAATTAATGTTTTACGCTCTTCGGCGTGAACTGGCTGCACAGGAGAGTCCAGGGCAATCAGTAGTGGATCTTTTAACCTACCAGTACCTTTAAATCGCCCTTGCAACTGCTCATCATAGTCAGCAAGTTGCTCCAATAATGTCGGCGCAAAATTGACGACAGCTTTAGCACCAGCCACATTCTCCAAGTGCCACGCCATATCGACGTAATCCTTAATGGCATGAAGATATGTCCATGGCAACTGATACAGTCCACCCATAGGCTCACTGTATTGAGGCTGGTGCATATGCCAGCAAAGTACCACTTTTATTTTATCTGACATAACGATAATTTTGTCCTAACATTTCAGGTGTGACTAAAACCACGCCGTTTGGAGAGACGTAATAACGTTTTGCATCTTGTTCCGGATATTCACCAATCACCGTACCTTCTGGAATAACGCAGCCTTTATCAATAACCACACGTTTAAGTACTGAGTGACGACCAATTGTCACATCTGGTAAAACGACGCTGTCTTCAACCAATGAGTAACTGTGTACCTCAACATTCGAAAATAAAACAGAGTGGCGCACAGTCGAGCCAGAAATGATACAACCTCCAGATACCATTGAATCGACAGCCATCCCTCTTCGGTCATCGTCATCAAACACAAATTTAGCCGGTGGCTGTTGCGCCTGATGTGTCCAGATAGGCCAATCATCGTCATACAGGTTCAACTCAGGTGTCACACCAATCAGTTCCAGGTTGGCAGACCAAAAAGCATCAATAGTCCCTACATCACGCCAATAGCCCGGGTCATTGCCCTGCACATCTTTATACGGAAAAGCAACGACTTTATAGTTTTTAATCAGATTGGGGATAATATCGTGCCCAAAATCATGAGTCGAAGTGCGGGTATCGGCATCCTTGATTAACTGTTCATATAAAAATGCGGCATTAAAAACATAAATGCCCATCGAAGCCAGCGCCACATCTTCGCGGCCCAAAATAGGCGTTGGTTCATCAGGTTTTTCATTAAACGCCACGATGCGTCTGTTTGCATCTACCGACATCACTCCCAGTGACTTGGCTTCTTCAATCGGTACTTCAATGCAGCCAATTGTCATATCCGCGTTTTGAGCAACATGCTCTGCTAGCATATCACCATAATCCATTTTATAAATATGATCACCGGCCAGTATCAGAACATATTCCGGACCATGGTTTCTCAGGATATCGATATTTTGATAGACCGCATCAGCTGTGCCGGCATACCAGCCTCTCTCATTACGCTGTGATGCTGGTAGTAATTCGACAAATTCACCCAGTGCGCCTCGCATAAAGCCCCACCCCTGCTGAACATGCCTGATTAAAGAGTGAGCCTTGTACTGAGTGAGAATTCCCACACGCCGAATACCTGAGTTAACACAATTAGAGAGAGGAAAATCAATAATTCTGAACTTACCACCAAATGGTACGGCGGGTTTAGCACGCCAATCCGTCAGTTGTTTAAGCCGAGAACCACGACCGCCGGCTAAAATTAAAGCCAAGGTATCACGGGTAAGACGACTGACAAAACGGGTACTATTGTTTTCACTCATAGATGAATTCTCCGGCAAAAAACCTATTATTTGTGCTGTAATATTGTTAGCCTGCCATAAGCAAGCATTGAACAGCAATTAAAATTTACAGGACAGTATGACGATGATTTTTGACAACAATTTGAATGAAGACATCATTAAAATTATAGAAGCTCGTCATCATGACCCATTTAGCGTGCTGGGCCTTCATCAGAATGCCGGTCAAGCTGAGATCCGCGCTTTTTTACCTGATACAGAAACCGCCACTATTGACGACAAACTCCCAATGCAACGCGTTGAAGGTAGTGATTTTTTTGTTTGGAAAGGTCCTCAGGAAAAAATTACTTGGCCTTATAAAATACATCGTCACTGTCATAACGGTGAGCAAGTGGCTTACCATGATCCCTACAGTATCATGCCGCAAATATCAGACTATGACCTTCACCTTTTTTCTGAAGGTAAGCATTGGCATGCCTATAAAATTCTGGGTGCGCACTACTACGAAGTTGAAGGGATTAAAGGCACCTTATTCGCCACATGGGCCCCAGGTGCGGAACGTGTAAGTGTTGTCGGTAATTTCAACCAATGGGATGGTCGACGCCATCCTATGAGAGTAAGAGGAGCAACCGGTGTATGGGAAATTTTTATTCCTGAACTCATGCCGGGTGAACTCTATAAGTTTGAAATTAGGAGTCGCCAAGGTGGCTCACTGCACCTGAAAATGGATCCTTATGGACAACAATGTGAATTAAGACCAGGCACCGCCTCCATTATTACCCACCCAAGCAAACACCAATGGAGTGATGAGGAATGGCTTGCAACACGGGAACGAAGTAACTGGCTCCACACCCCCCATTCCATCTACGAAGTCCATCTCGGTTCATGGAAACGCCATCAGGATGGAGGTTTTTACAACTATCGTGAGTTAGCCGACGAGCTTGTGCCGTATGTCAACGAGATGGGGTTTACTCATATTGAATTGTTACCGATTACCGAACATCCTTTGGATATCTCATGGGGTTATCAAACTACCGGCTACTTTGCGCCAACCAGTCGCTTCGGCAGCCCCGATGATTTCCGCTATTTTGTCGATCAATGTCACCAACACGATATTGGCGTGATATTAGACTGGGTTCCGGGCCACTTTCCTAAAGACTCACATGGACTTGCTAAATTTGATGGGACAGCATTGTATGAACATGCAGATCCCCGACGCGGCGAACACCAGGATTGGGGCACACTTATCTTTAACTATGGCAGAAAAGAAGTATTTAACTTCTTATTATCGAGTGCTTTTTACTGGTTGGAAGAATTCCATATCGATGGGCTTCGCGTCGATGCAGTAGCCTCTATGTTGTATCTGGATTATTCAAGAAAAGAAGGAGAGTGGCTTCCAAACCAATATGGTGGCCGTGAAAACCTCGAAGTTATCGAGTTTTTCAAACACGTTAACAGCGTATTACACAGTGAGCACCCTGGTTGTATTATCACGGCTGAAGAGTCTACCTCCTACCCAATGATTTCTCGGCCAACAGATATCGGTGGTCTCGGTTTTTCTATGAAGTGGAATATGGGCTGGATGCACGATATTTTAGAATATATGCAACAAGATCCCATTCATCGTCGCTATCATCACGATGATCTGACCTTTGGCCTGCTCTACGCATTCACAGAAAACTTTGTTTTACCTTTCTCTCATGATGAAGTTGTGCACGGCAAACGTCCTATGATCTACAAAATGCCTGGTGATGAATGGCAACGCTTTGCTAACTTACGCATGCTCTATACCTTCATGTTCAGCTATCCAGGCAAAAAACTGCTGTTTATGGGATGTGAATTTGGTCAGGGCAGCGAATGGAACTGTGAAAAAGATTTGGATTGGTATGTACTCGACTATCCGGTGCATCAGGGACTGAAAAAACTGGTGGCGGATCTCAACAATACTTATAAAAGTCTGCCAGCACTGTATAAACACGAATTTGAATCACAAGGCTTTGAATGGATTGATTGTAATGACAGGGAACATTCCATTCTGAGTTATTTACGCAAAAATAATGAAGAATTTATTATTGCTGTATTCAACTTTACACCCGTTCCACGAGATAGCTACCGTCTCGGCGTACCTGAACTGGGGGATTACGAAATCATTATCAATTCAGACTCTGAGTATTACGCGGGTAGCAATTACCATAATCTGCCTGTTATGAGTGCTGAACAAACAGCGTGGTCAGACAGACCATATTCAATACAACTCAATCTACCGCCATTATCCGGGCTGATTTTGCAAAAGAAACATTGAACGAAAAGATAGGCTTATTCCTACTGCTCTATCAGGAGGAATAAGCTATTGAGATTTACTTACTGTCTTAACTCGCGAATGAGTTTAATCAGATGTGTTGTTGAGCTGTCGTGAGCTGAAATCTCTGCATCATCTTTCAGTTCAGGAACAATCGCTTTAGCTAACTGTTTACCAAGTTCAACACCCCATTGGTCAAAAGAATTAATATTCCAGACCACACCTTGAACAAACACTTTATGTTCATACAATGCCACTAATTGTCCCAACATTTCTGGGGTAAGTTTAGGAAATAACAGGACGTTACTTGGTCGGTTTCCAGGGAAAACTTTATGAGGTAACAGCGCTTCAAGCTCTTTGCCTTCATAACCTTCTTTAACCAGCTCAGCACGCACTTCTTCAGCTGTTTTACCTTTCATTAGCGCTTCGGCTTGTGCCAGGCCATTTGCTAATAGAATAGACTGATGATCACATTCTGGATAATGACTATTCACCGGCAAGACAAAATCTACTGGGATTAACTGTGTACCTTGATGAATCAACTGAAAATAGGCATGTTGGCCATTAGTACCCGGTGTACCCCAAATAACAGGACCGGTTTTATAGTTGATACGTGCGCCAGAACGGTTAATAAATTTACCGTTACTTTCCATGTCCAGCTGTTGCATATGGCTAGGGAAACGAGCGAGTGAGTGATCATAAGGTACAATCGCCTGGGTTTGTGAATTAAAGAAATTCACATACCAAATACCCAACATACCCATGATCACTGGGATATTTTCTTTCAATGGTTGCTGACGGAAATGGTTATCCATCTGATGACCACCATCAAGCAAACGCTCAAAATTATCCATACCGGTATAGAGAGCTATCGGCAGACCAATGGCACTCCACAAGGAATAGCGGCCACCGACCCAGTCCCAGATTTCAAACATATTGGCAGTATCAATACCAAATTTAGCGACTTCATCAGCATTGGTTGAGACAGCAACAAAATGTTTTGCTACATCTTCTTGTTTACCTTGTTTCAAAAACCAATTACGTGCTGAGTGAGCATTTGTAATCGTTTCCTGAGTGGTGAAGGTTTTTGAGGCAACAACAAATAAGGTCGTTTCAGGGTTTAATTTTTCTAAGGTTGTGCTTAAATCTGTGCCATCAACATTAGACACAAAATGCACACCCATCCCATCAATACCATAAGGCTCAAGTGCATCACAAATCATGGCAGGCCCTAAATCGGAGCCGCCGATGCCGATATTAACAATGTCTGTAATCTTTTTACCAGAGAACCCTAACCACGTGCCACTATGTACCTGCTCACAAAAATTACGCATTTTATCAAGCACAGCGTTGACCATTGGCATGACATCTTTGCCGTCCACCATCACCGGTGTATTACTTCGATTTCGAAGCGCGGTGTGTAATACAGCCCGACCTTCCGTATGGTTAATGGCTTCACCTTTGAACATACGCTCAATCCAGTCCTGAATTTCAACGGCTTCAGCTAACTGGATTAACTTATCTACTGTTTCTTGAGTAATACGGTTTTTGGAGTAGTCCAGTAACAAATCACCACTTTTGATAGAAAATCGTTCAAACCGGTTTGAGTCAAGCGCAAACTGCTCACGCATGGATACGAATTTCAGGTCAGAATAGTGTCTGACCAAAGACTGCCATTCAGGTATATTCAAAGGTGTCATAGTTCTTAGATTTCTTGTATTAGTTATAATTATTGACTGAGGAATGAAGGCAGTTCAGCCCATTTTATGGTCTGCTGCTCCCCTGTCGCCATGGTTTTAATACCGATTGTTTGGTTAGACACTTCTTCATCCCCCAGAATAAGTGTCCAACGAGCTCCACTTCGATCAGCGCGTTTGAATTGGCTTTTAAAACTACCACCACCGCAATGGCTTATCAACCTTATACCAGGAAGCTCATCGCGTAAGCGTTCGGTTAATAACGCGGCCTGTGCCATGGCTTGTTCACCTACGGCGACTAAATACGCATCAGTTTGCTTTATTTCAGGTAGAGCGTCAGTTGCTTCAAGCAGAGCCACAAGGCGCTCTAAACCAATAGCAAAGCCAATTGCAGTAGCCTCTTTGCCTCCCAGCTGAGCTACTAAGCCATCATAACGACCGCCCGCACAGACTGTACCTTGTGAGCCAAGCTGATCAGTAACCCATTCGAATACAGTTTTACCGTAATAATCCAAACCTCTGACCAGTCTTGGATTAATTTCATAGGCGATATTGACACTGTCGAGTATCTGACATAACTGTTCAAAATGTTGCTTAGATTCTTCATCCAGATAATCGATTAATTTGGGTGCAGCGTCATTGAGCGCTTGCATCTCTGGATTTTTACTATCCAGAATCCGCAGAGGATTCGAATGTAAACGGCGCTGACTATCCTCATCCAGTTCTGACTGATGTTGTTCAAAGTAGGCAATTAATACTTCACGGTAGGCTAAGCGAGCTTCTGTGCTGCCTAATGAGTTTATCTGTAACGTTACACCTTTCAAGCCTAATGCTTTCCATAGCCTCGCCGTCAGCATAATCATCTCAGCATCGATATCAGGGCCATTAAAACCATAGGCTTCAACACCTATTTGATGGAACTGGCGATAACGGCCTTTTTGCGGACGTTCATGACGGAACATGGGCCCCATATACCAGAGACGCTGTGTTTGATTGAGTAAACCGTTTTGCATGGCTGCACGAACACAGCCAGCCGTACCTTCCGGACGTAGCGTCAAACTGTCGCCATTACGATCCTCAAAGGTATACATTTCTTTTTCGACGATATCAGTGACTTCACCGATAGAACGTTTAAAAAGCTCTGTTTTTTCAACGATTGGGAAACGAATTTCTTGATATCCATAACCAGCAAGAACATCTTTTAAGATAGTTTCTATCACTTGCCAGTATGGGGTTGCTTCAGGGAGAATATCGTTCATCCCCCTGATAGAGCGGATAATCTCTGCCACGTCTAACTAATATCCTTTATCGGTATTGTTTTAATATTACTTTGTTGTTGTTTTTGTATTTCAATACGCTTGCGTATTTGCTGCTCCAGCTCGTCCACCAAAGCCTCATTTTCTACTTTATGGTTTGGCTTTCCATCGACATAGAGCAAATTGGGTGTGCCGCCTGTCAAACCAATGGCCGCTTCTTTCGCTTCACCTGGACCATTTACAACACAGCCAATAACAGCCACATCCATCGGCTCTGTAATATCTTCAAGTCTGGCTTCAAGAGCATTAACTGTAGAAATGACATCGAATTGCTGACGAGAGCATGAAGGACAGGCAATTAAGTTGATACCTTTACTACGAATTCGCAAGCTTTTTAAAATATCAAAGCCGACTTTGATTTCTTCTACAGGATCTGCAGCAAGTGAAACACGAATGGTATCGCCAATGCCTTCAGATAGTAGCATTCCCAGGCCTATCGCTGACTTGACTGAACCAGAACGCAAACCACCGGCTTCGGTGATCCCTAAATGCAGTGGTTGTTCAATCTGCTGAGCAAGTTTTCTGTATGCATGCACTGTCATAAACACATCAGATGCTTTTAGACTGACTTTAAAATCGGGATAGTTCAACCTATCCAGAATATCAATATGTCTCAACGCCGATTCAACTAAAGCATCTGGAGTAGGCTCACCATATTTTTTCTGTAATTCTTTTTCTAAAGACCCCGCATTCACACCAATACGAATAGGAATGCCGTGATCACGTGCACTATCGACAACAGCACGGACACGTTCTTCCCGTCCGATATTACCCGGGTTAATTCGGAGACAATCGACACCAAGCTCCGCAACACGTAGCGCAATTTTGTAATCAAAATGGATATCAGCTACCAGCGGAATAGAGACTTGTTGTTTAATTTTACCAAAGGCCTCTGCAGCATCCATGGTAGGCACAGAAACACGCACAATATCAGCGCCTACATTTTGTAATGCCTTAATTTGAGCTACAGTGGCGGCGACATCAGTCGTCTCAGTATTTGTCATACTTTGAACTGCAACAGGTGCATCACCACCAACAGCAACATTACCGACCATTATCTGTCTGGATTTTCGCCGCTGAATATTGACTGTCGTATTTTCCATCATGACTGAGCTCCTAACGTCAGTTTTGCGACATTGCCCTGTGTGTATGGCGCCAGATCAACAGGTTTACTGTTGTAAGTAACATCAGCAAAATCTGCTTTACCTAATAAAATTTTTACTGGCAGTTCACTTTTCAACTCAACAGATTGTTTGGCTTTCATGACTTGGCTTAATAAGACATTCATCGCCGTATCAGTTACTTCAACCCAGCAGTCGCCACTAAAAGACATTTTGAGGATATTTTGTTGAGGTTCTGATGCTGATTCTGACGCCATATTGGCCACATCAGCAATATCCGTATCCTCAGCAGAATCAACAGCACTGTTATCGGGTTCGACTGCACCAGCAGTATCATCTTCTGGCATTAAGTCAGGCGAATCCGCTACCGGTTCATGACTAGTAACAGTCTCTTGATCAGCCGGTTTATCAAGTTCAGTTTTATCCGGCACCACTGAACCAACCTCATCCGCTTCGCTAGAGGTTGACGTTTGATTGGTTTGCCACTGTTGATAAGCTGACCAGATAATAAAGGTGCCGACAAGTAGAAAAATAATCATCAACCAGGGGAATGGTTTTTGTTCTACAGCGCCGAGAGTCTTAACCAGTCTTGGCTCATCATCAACCAGTAAATACTCGTCATTGAAGACAGCTAGCATTTCTTCCTGAGGTAAACCCAAAAATTTCACATAGCTGGCAAAATAGCCACGAGCATATGTCCGTCCATGCAGTTTATCCCACTGCTGATTTTCGAGATAAATAATAATATCTCTGGTTAAACGGAGCTGCGTTGCCACTTCTGCTACGGATAATTTTTTATTTTCACGTGCCTGCTGAAGACGTGCTCCAAGACTCGGGGTATTCGAAGTCACTACAAAATCGTCATTCAAATCACTCATCACTCAACAAGCCCTTGGTTAACAATACGCATCTCATCCGAATCAGGAAAACGAGAACGCAAAATAAGTTTATAGCTGGATACAACGTTTTTATCAGCTAATTTAGTTTCAATTTTGATCCCTAATAAAAGGGCTTGTGGCGTCCAACTAGCCGCTTGCTGAAAGCGTTGAATATAGCCTCTGGCCTGTAAATAATTTTGTTGTTGATAGCTTATAGAAGCCATCTTTAATAAGGACTTAGGTAATCTCGGCGCCATCTGTAATGCTTTACGGAAATAACCTTCCGCTCGATCTGTAGCCCCTGCTTTTTCCGTACAAAGCCCGGCATTTTCATAAGCCAGAGCAGCACTGGCGTACAGTGGATTTTCTAATGCCTTAAGAAAGCGTTTCTCAGCTTCATCATATCTAGACTGCTGACATAAAAAAACACCGTAGTTATTTTGTGCTTCTGAATAATCGGGTTCTAGTTGAACAGCCCTTTCGAAATGTTCTTCTGCTTTATCGTTCTCACCTAAATACTGATAGAGAAGTGCAATCGTGTTATGCGCACTGGATAAATTAGGATTTTGCTTTAACGCTTTTTCTAATTTTTCCAAGGCAATTTTGTAATCACCACGCTGCATGTAATTCAAGCCAAGACGCATGTTAATGTCAGCAGCTTTTGCATCCTTTGCAACATATTCGCTTCTCGTACCACCGGTACTATTACACGCAGTGAGAACAAAAAACGCTATCAAAATTAAAGCAAAACTGACGCGATTACTCATCGATGAAACACAACCTCCTGAGCTCGCATACGTTCACTTCGACGTGACTTATCCTGTACTTCGCCAGCAAGCTGACCACAGGCAGCGACAATATCATCACCTCGAGTTTTTCTAACCGTAGCAACGAGACCTTGATCGATCAAATATTGCTGAAACCTGACAATCTGATTACGCGAAGAACATTTGTAATGTGTTCCGGGAAACGGATTAAAAGGGATCAAATTAATTTTGTTTGGTAAACCTTTTAAAAGTCGAACCAAGTCTTTTGCATCCTGGATGGAATCATTAATACCATCCAACATCACATATTCGACGGTAATATGACGTCGCTGCTGACCGACGACATAACGCTTGCAAGCCGCTAATAACTCTGCAATCGGGTACTTCTGGTTAATCGGAACAATTTGATTTCTTAACTCATCATTAGCCGCGTGTAATGAAATGGCCAGACTCACATGACAATCTTCGCGAAGTTTATCAATCATCGGTACTATTCCAGAGGTACTCAATGTCAATCGCCGCCATGAAATACCATAACCAAAATCATCACGCATCAAGTTCATAGCGGTGACAACATTACTATAGTTAGCCAACGGCTCCCCCATTCCCATCATCACCACATTGGTGACAACTCGGTTACCTTTGGGATCTTTACCTAAAGCTTCATTGGCAATCCATAACTGCGCAATAATTTCTGCAGCATCCAGATTGCGATTAAAACCTTGTTGGGCTGTTGAGCAAAATGTACAGGTCAACGCGCAACCGACTTGAGAAGATACACATAAGGTTCCTCTCCCACTTTCTGGAATAAAAACCGTCTCGATAGCATTGCCACAGGAGAGTTTAATAATCCATTTACGCGTACCATCCTGAGAGATATGTTCGTGCATCACTTCAGGCAATTTAATTTCAGCAACCGCCTGCAATTTTTCTCTTAGTGCTTTGCTCAGATTACTCATCTCAGCAAAGTCAGTGATCCGATATTTATGGATCCACTGTAAAAGCTGACGAGCACGGAAAGGTTTTTCGTCTAATTCGACGAAAAACGCTTCCAGACCATGCAGGTCTAATCCCAGAAGATTCGTGCGTTCAGTCATAAATTACTCTTAGCGTGTACGGGCGCAAACTTCATCATCAGCGAAGAAGTAAGACACTTCACGTGCAGCACTTTCAACTGAGTCAGAACCATGTACCGCATTTTCATCAATGCTTTGAGCGAAATCAGCACGAATTGTACCTGCAGCGGCTTCAGCTGGGTTTGTTGCACCCATCAGATCACGGTGAGTTAAAACCGCATTTTCACCTTCCAGTACTTGAACGATAACGGGTCCAGAAGTCATAAAGCTGACAAGGTCTTTAAAGAAAGGACGTTCTTTGTGTTCCGCGTAAAAGCCTTCCGCTTTTTCTTGTGACAGGTGCATCATTTTTGCAGCCACAATTTTTAAGCCTGCTTTTTCAAAGCGCGTGTAAATTTCACCAATGACATTTTTTGCAACAGCATCAGGTTTGATGATAGAAAGAGTGCGTTCAATCGCCATGTTATTCCTCTATATTTAATTTGAGTCAAGAAAATCCTGATATTCTAGCATTTCTCAGCCATCTAATATCAATGTTGTGAAACAAATCACGTTAAATCTGTTTTTACTTTGGATTTTATGGCAAAAGCATTACTATCAGATGACTATTTAGTAACCATAGGAAGCCATTTTGACTACCCAATCTGCATTTAAGCGCATCGGACTTTTTATTCGTAAAGACGACCCTGTTATGGAAAATGCGGTTGAGCAGGTAAACGAATTTCTGGCAACACGGGATTTAACCGTGGTGTGTAATGAGCCACTGTCATTTTTACCGTCACTGGATGTTATTTCAATTAAAGAATTCAAAACCCATTGTGACCTGACAATTGCGATTGGTGGTGATGGTACCCTGCTTTCTGCATCACGGGCACTGGCTGGCACAAATATGCCAGTGGTAGGTATCAATGTGGGTAGACTCGGTTTTCTGGCTGATGTCACATTAACGAATTTAGCACACCAACTTGATGCTATTCTTTGTGGCCACTACCGTGATGATAGACGTTTTTTACTCAACGCAACCATAAAAAATTCGACAAAAACACCCAGCATTGCCATGAATGATGTTGTCATTCATTCTCATCAGAATTTACATATGATTGAGTTTGAAACTCATATCAACGGCCGTTTTCTAAATAGTCAGCGTGCAGATGGGATTGTTGTCTCTACCCCAACAGGCTCAACAGCCTACGCCATGTCAGCAGGTGGTCCTATTCTTGATGTTGATCTGGATGTTGTCGTTTTAGCTTCAGTCTGTCCCCACACATTAAGTAACCGTCCTTTAGTCATTTCTGCCAATAATGTGATTGAAATTACATTAAGTGAAAACAACATCACTACAGCCATGGTGACGTGTGACGGACGTCCTGGGCTGGTTTTACAACCAGGCCAGACTGTTCGCATAGAAAAACACGAAAGTCGAATCAGACTATTGCATCTTGAAGATCACGACCATTATTCTATTCTCCGCGCCAAACTGGAATGGGGAAGAAAGTTAACATGCTAATCAGTCTGACTGTTAGGAATTTAGCCGTTGTAGAAGATCTCGCTCTGACATTTGAACCTGGTATGACATCGCTAACCGGTGAGACTGGTGCGGGTAAATCAATGCTGGTTGATGCACTTAGTCTGGTACTTGGTGACCGCGCAGATTCAAACATGATTCGCCATGGTGCCGAACGTGCTGAAATTGAAGCTGATTTTAATTTAGACAACAACACGACCCTGGCTAAATGGTTACAAGAAAATGAGCTAGACGAAGATGAACAATGTCATTTACGCCGTACGATAAGCCGTGACGGCCGCTCTAAGGGGTATATTAACGGTCGTGCGGTCCCGCTAGCCTTGTTGAAAGAAGTCAGTGAACGCAGTATTGATATTCATGGTCAACATGCACATCAATCATTAATTCGGCCACAAACACAACGAGAAATTTTAGACATTGTCGCAGACAATAAAGCCTTACTGAATAACTTAAAAACAGCCTATCGCGACTGGTCAGCATCTCAGCAAGAACTTGAGCTACTGCAAAGCCAGGCTGAAGAGCAAAAGGCAAAACAAGAATTACTGCAGTATCAGGTATCAGAGCTGGAAAGCTTTCAGTTAACACAAACGCATATTCAAGACCTTCTTCAGCAACAGAGTCAACTTGCCAATGCCTCCCAGCTCATTAGTGTGGCCGAAGCCGGTTTACATCGCATTTTTGATGAAGAACAAGCAGCGGCCTACGATATTATCAATCACACATTAAGTGAGCTCGAGAAACTACAAGATCTTGAACCACGCTTTGCCAGCGCCGTTGAAACGCTTAACGCCGCCATTATCAACCTCGATGAAACAGCAAATGACTTGCGGCATTATCTGGATCATATCGATCTTGATCCGGCTCGTTTGAACGCTATCGAAGATGAATTGTCACAACTTCACGATATTGCGCGTAAGCATCATGTCGAGGTTGAACAACTCCCCGCACTATATGAAGAATTAAGTACAGAGCTGGAAAGGCTTTCCAATAGTGAAGTCCATCTTGCCGAACTGCAGAAAGCCTTATCAAACAAAGAGGCAAATTGCCTTGCATTAAGCCGTGAAATACACGAAAAAAGAGTCAAAACAGCCAAACCACTAGCTAAACAGATTTCAGCATCAATCAAACAGCTGGCAATTCCTTCCGGCGAAATAGACATCGAAGTCGTTGCTAATAGTGATGAAAAATTCTCAGAACATGGTATGGACAGCGTTCGTATCCTGGTTAGAACGAACCCAGGACAACCATCAGGTGAGCTGGCAAAAGTAGCTTCCGGTGGTGAGCTGGCACGGATTAGTCTGGCAATTCAAGTTGTCACAGCAGGAAAACGCACTGTTCCAACCTTAATTTTTGATGAAGTTGATGTAGGCATAGGTGGAAGCGTTGCGGAAGTCGTTGGGCAACACCTAAGAAAACTGGCAACTACGCAGCAAGTCATCTGTATTACTCATTTACCTCAAGTCGCTGCGCAAGCGCATCATCAGCTACAAGTGAACAAGAAACATTTAGATGACAGCACGCACATTGTTGTTGATAAGCTCGACAGACAACAACGAATTGAAGAAATTGCCAGAATGTTAGGTGGCGTGAACCTGACCCAAAAAACACGCTCTCACGCAGAAGAAATGTTGGATCAGGCTCAACAATAAAAATAACCCAAAGCTATTGTTCTTTTTGACACAGACGACAAATGCCATAGATATACAAGCTATGGTCAGTCATCTCAAACCCTTTTTCTTTAGCAATAGCACGTTGACGTTGTTCAATCACTTCATCAACGAATTCTTCAATGCGATTACAGCGAACACATAAAAGATGGTCATGATGACTGCCATCTTGTAGTTCGAATACAGCATGTCCGCCTTCAATGCTCAGTCTTGAAACTAAGCCTGCACCTTCAAATTGTGTCAGCACACGATAAACCGTTGCTAAACCAATTTCTTCTCCCATATCCAGTAATGCCTTATAGACATCTTCCGCACTCATGTGACGTAATTCAGAGGTTTCCAGAATCTCCAAAACTTTTAGTCTTGGCAGCGTCACTTTTAATCCAGCTTTTCGTAAATCTTGTCTTTCCATTATTATTGTTGCCTCGTAGAAATGCTGCGAATAGAGTATCATCGCAGATTGGTAATTAACTACAGAAATTAATACTAAATGAAAAGCTCCGTTGTTTACAGCCTTTCCTTGGCAGTTCTTTTATCGTTGTCAGCTTGTAGCACTGATAAAATCCCCGGTGTTTACCGCATCGACATTCAGCAAGGTAATGATGTTACTCAAGAAATGCTCAATCAACTTGAACCTGGTATGACCAAAAATCAAGTTGCTTATGTCATGGGAACACCACTACTAATTGACACTTTTCATCCTAATCGTTGGGACTACCTCTACAGCTACCAACCTGGCGGTGAAGATCGTGAGCAGCGCAGAATTACACTTCACTTTGATGAGGCAGATCAGCTGATACGTATTGATGGTGATACTCGGACTGTGGCGAAAGCCGATTTACCTCAAGTAGAACGTCAGGATAAAAATGTTATTGTTCCTCTGACTGAGAAAAAATCAGGACTTTTCTCTAAAATGAAAAGCTTGGTAGGTCTGGGCGACGATGATGAAGATGTAGAAGTTATCGAAGGTACAAATCCTGCGAAGCCAGAAATTGATCAACAACAGGTTCCCGATACAGATATTCAATAAACAAAGGCGCCTTTGGCGCCTTTGTTTATACTGGTTTTTCAAACTCATCAGTCGTGGGGTTGTAGCACATTAGCTCACCTTTATCGAGATCGAAATACCACCCGTGTAATCTGAGCGTACCTGCTTCAACCCGTTCTTTGATGCACTCAAATGTCATCAGATTTTGCAAAGAAACAAGTACAGCTCGCTGTTCACACAATTTTAGCTGAACACTCTCATGTTCTTGTTTATGATTCACTTTTACCCAATCTTTCGCATTTTGTGCAATCGATACCCAACGGTGAATAAATTTTGAATCTTCCACACCTTCACTTTGCCACAAAGCGCGGATCCCGCCACAATTCCCATGCCCCATCACCACAATGCTTTCGACTTTCAGCGCATTAACGGCAAACTCCAAAGCCGAACTGGTACCATGATGATTATTGTCTGTTTCACATGGTGGTACTAAGTTTGCAACGTTTCTCACTGTAAAAATATCGCCGGGATCACAGTCAGTCAAAATAGCCGGATCTACACGTGAATCACAACATGCAATCATAAGTATTTTAGTTGGCTGCCCTGTTTTCATGCTGTCATAGAGCGCTTTATCATCACCAAAATACGTTTTCTTGAATCGAGAAAAACCCTCTAATAATTTATACGTAGTAGGCATCTTATTTTTGTTATCTCAAAATTGTAAAAATGGGTTGTGGCGTTTTTCATCAGCTAAGGTGGTGGTTGGTCCGTGGCCTGAATGCACAACTAAGTCATCTGGTAAAGCAAGCAGTTTTCTCAAGCTCTGTTGCATCAATGCTGCATTGCCCATTGGTAGATCTGTTCTCCCAACACTCCCAGCAAACAAGGTATCACCCACAAAAATATCACTGCTCGTATAGTAACAACCTTGTCCTGGTGTATGCCCTGGAGTAGATATAAATCTTAACTGTGTTTCACCTAAGTTTATAACATCACCATCATCAACTAAATGGTCTATTCTACCGCATGGACGATTCATATGAGGGGCGCCAAACCAGTCACCTTGTTGCGGTAAGGTATCAAACAGGATTTTTTCTAGTCTGGGGAGATATGTTTCAGCATCAAAACGATTCTGAATTTGGACTAAAGAACCGGCGTGGTCGAGATGCCCATGAGTGAGTAAAATTTTTGTTAGCTTAAACTGCCCACGCTTTTCCTCAAGATACTCGGCAAGCTCATTTGTCTCACCGGTATCAATGATCGCAGCTTCATTTGTTGCTTCATCAATGATCAAATAGGTATTCACAAAAAAGGCGCCAACGGTGATACATTCGATTTTTAACATCTAAAATCCATCACCGTTGACGCCTTACGTTAGAGTTGTCTCTACGTATTATTTGTCCCACTTTTTGCTTGATTCACGAGCAGTAATCATATTCTGCTTGAACCAATCACTTTTCACTTTCTGAGTTCTCGCCAAGTCGAGGTTAGCCTCGTACCATTTTTTCTTAATATCCGCATGTGGATCCGGATGCATATTCGCTTCATACCACTTGTTATGGCTGATCCGCGCTTTCTCCAGATTAGCCTCATACCATTTCTTGTGTGTTTCAGTCGTTAAGTCATCACTGATTTCATACCAATGTTTTTCAGTTGGTGTGTTATCAAGATTTGCTTCGTACCATTTGATACGTTTCTCGCGAGCTTGTTTTAGGTTTGCTTCACGGAATGCTAACTTCCACTCAGTATCGTTGGCTTCTTTAAAGTCATACCAATGAGCCTGTGTGGGTTGATTATCATTAGCTTCATACCATTTACTGCGCTCAGCACGGACAGCAGCCACTGCTGATTTCAGATTAGCTTCATACCATTTATTTTTAGTATGAATGTGGGCGGCGATATTCGCTTCATACCAGGGAGTATCAGTTACTTTTGCTGGTCGCTGATTTGCTTCATACCACTTCTGGTTTTCTCTTGCGATAGCTGCATTGTCTGCAAACCATTTTGATTTAATTTGACGAGTACGAATTAAACTCAGATTTGACTCATACCAGCGTTGTTTAATTTCAGCATGTGGATCAGGATGAATATTCGCCTCATACCACTTACTATGATTAACACGAGCTGTTTGTAGATTGGCTTCATACCATTTCTTTTTAGTGTCTGAATATTTTTCATCACTAAACTCATACCAATGTTTTTCAGTTGGTGTGTTATCGAGATTGGCTTCGTACCACTTGATACGTTTTTGACGAGCCTGATCCAAGTTTACGCGCATCCAAGCTTTTTTTACATCACTGTACATTTCTTCACTGAAATGTTGCCAACGTTTTTCAACCTCAGATTGGCTTTTGTTTGCTTCGTACCATTTACGTGTGGCACGTACAGATTGAACCGCCTGTTGGAGATTAGCGGCATACCATTTATTTTTTGTTTCAATATGCTCAACCAGATTCGCTTTATACCAAGGAATCTCAACATCCTTTGCTGGACGTTTATTGGCGTTATACCAAGGTTTTGCAATATTGATAGAAGGTTTCAGGTTAGCCTCATACCATTTGCTTCTGGACTCTCTCGCTGTCTTAAGATTAGCTTCGTACCACTTTGCTTTGATTTCAAACGTGCTAGTCATATTTCTTACCTCTGCTGGGCATTTAAGTAATTTGATAGTACATGACTTTTACTCAAGTTCACAACAAAATCAGTATGATATTTGATTAAGATCAGTTTTATTCATAACAATGTTTTTCAGCTTTTATGCGTTGCAAAGCTGAAATCTGTTGCTCTACTTGTAACTGTCGTCTATCTTCTTTCTCTTCTACAAGCGCAGAATACCCTAAATACCCCAATCCCAACCAGCCTTGTACAATCGGTATGGTATCAATCATCACCAAAGCGGTCGCCGCTTTATTGGCATCATCCTTATAAAAAGTCGGTTTATACGTATATCGGTATGGATGCAACTGATTGATGGCTTTATCTACCTGATAACAACTCATGTCCTGCATTTTCTGATCGGCCGTTACAACTGGCGGCTCGAAATAAATCGGTTCTGAGGGTACAGGAGGTAGTGTCAAGGCATTAGTTTTCGATGAAAATATTAAGACAAGACATAAAAAAATACTCAACCTTTGCATGTACCTACTCCGTAAAAATCTAGTTCATGTTCGGGTTATCGTCATCGATGACAAAGTCTTCAATAACAATTTATTCTGCAGATGCGTCTTTGTCATTACGGTTATGATCCCCCCACTTCTGGATTTGAGCCATCACCTGAGCATTGAATGTTTTTTCAGGAAATCCAGATTCTTCATCATATTCCCCTGCGTCTATTCCTGATAATAAGGCTAATGCTTGATTGACATGGCTTATACCATAAATATGAAACTTGCCATCCTCAACTGCTTGGATAACATCATCACGCAGCATTAAATGCTGCACATTTGTAGCCGGAATAATAACGCCCTGTTCTCCTGTTAATTCAGTCAGACGACAAATATCATAGAAACCTTCAATTTTTTCGTTCACACCACCAATGGCTTGCACTTGCCCCATCTGATTCATGGAGCCGGTGATAGCAATAGACTGCTTCATAGGAATATTGGCTATAGAGGATAACAAAGCACAGAGCTCTGCCACAGTAGCACTGTCACCATCTACTTCACCATAATTTTGTTCAAACACAATACTCGCTGACATGGACAATGGATTATCAGAAGCATAGGTCCGTCCGAGGTAACCACTCAGAATCAATACACCTTTAGAGTGAATATCTCCGCCTAAATCGACTTCTCGTTCAATATCAATGATATTGTCATCACCATAACGTGCTGAAACAGTCACTCGAGAAGGTTGGCCAAAGCTGAACCCACCGATCCCCAACACAGATAATGCGTTTATCTGCCCAATTACTGCTCCGGATGTTGAGATATCGATAATATTTCGTTCTATTTGCTGATAAATCTGGCTCCGTAAGCGATCCAGCCTTTGCTCTCTTAACTTGATGGCACTTTGGACATTATCTCTGCTAACGAGTTGGCTCTTTTCCTGCTTCGCCATAAAAGAAGCTTCCCGTAATAAATCAGCCATACTCCCCATGTGTAAAGATATTTTCTGGCTATCCTCAATAGTTCTGGCACTATGCTCTATCACCCTGGCAACAGCATGTTTATCAAAATCAATTAATTTGTACTTTTCAATTGTGCTTGCCATCATTTGGGCAAATAAGACGTCATTCTCAATACTGCGTGGCATTTCATCTTCAAAATCGGCCACGACTTTAAACAAACCAGCAAATTCCGGGTCCATATCGTATAAGAGGTAATACAGTTCTCTATCCCCCAGTAAAACGACTTTCAGTTCTAAAGGGATAGGCTCTGGATCCAATGACACTGTCGCCACAAGACTATAAATTTGCTCTAAGGCATCAAATCTGACCTCACGCGATTTTAATGCTCGTTTCAGCCCTTCCCAGCCATAAGGCTGCATAAGGAGTTGTTCTGCATCTATGATCAAAAAACCACCATTGGCCTTGTGAAGGGCGCCAGCCTTAATCAGAGTAAAGTCGGTTACCAGTGCTCCCATCATTGCCATGTTTTCAATACATCCAAGCAAACTTTGATGGTTAGGCAAATTTTCATAAACAATAGGGGCACCATGATTCTGGCTATTATCAACGACTAAGTTGATTTGGTAGCGTTTATGGATATTGATGTCTGTGGTGCCTTCTTCTGCTGATTGTTCATCTTTCAAAAACGCATCCAGATTACTGCAGATGTCTTTTAGCATGTCATCAAAATAATGCTGTAATTTGCTTGAGTTGGGGTAAGCGTGCTTCAGTTTATTGACTTGCTTACTGATAACTTCAAGAGCGACCTCATCATTCAGCGCCTGAAGCTGTTTAGCATTGTTTCTTTCCCACTCTCTCAGCTCTAATAGAGTGTGTTGCAATTCTTCGTGCAAGTCTGCAATCGCATTCTCTGTCTCTTCCTGTTGAGCTGCAGGTAACTGCTCAAACTCTTCTGAGGTCATGGCCTCGCCATTATGTTGAGCGGCAAAGGCATAATGACCATCTTGTAACCTCAGTAAAACAACACCTTTACGATCAGCCTCTTTTTGTAGCACACCAAACAATCTAACTCGGTGCTTTCGAGTTGCCTCATCAAGGCTTCTTAATCGCCCCCGGTAATATTCATCATCAAACGCTTGCGGCAGCTCATCTTTCAAATCATCAATCACATCTTCAATATCCTGACGTAATTGTTTGCCTTGTCCTGCTGGTAAACTCACAGCATAAGGTCTTTGTGAATCACTAAAATTATTAAGATAAGCCCAATCTTTCGCGGTTGGAAGATGTTCAACATGCTGTTCCAGATAGCGCCGAGTTAACGTATATTTCCCTACTCCTGCCGGCCCCATAACAAACAAATTATAACCATCAGCATCAATGTGACTGCCAAACTCAATAGCGTTTAATGCGCGCTGCTGACCAATGACTTCATTTGTCGCCTTGAGGTCTGCAGTTGAAGAAAAAGTCCATTGCTCTGGCGTACAATGATGATATAAATCACTGACTTGTAATTTTGTGCTCTCAGGCATAGTTTTCTCAATTTGAATAAGTTACTTTAAGCTTAGGTCGACTGAATAATACAGACAATATAGGAAGGGAGAATCAGATGTCACCAAATGATTATGATGAAAAACGTGCATATCATCGAATGAAAGTGGATACGCCAATTACATTTTCCCTTAATGGCCAAGCACAAGTAACACATCAAGCCATCAGTAAAAATCTTAGTGCGAGTGGTTTACTTATTCAGTCAGAGTTTGCACCTGCTCAAAATGATAAAATAGAGGTTGTAATGGATACAGGTAATGACCGATTTTCACCATTCATTATTCAGGGGCGTGTGTTGAGAGTAGAAGCAGATATTGAGGCCGAAGAGCAATATTTGATATCAATTTCAATAGAACAGAGTCAGTAAACTCATATCCAATAGCTTGTTTTGGTCATCACTTTTGAGGTAATTGACATGAGAATTTTCACTGGAATCGGCAATTCGGCACCGCCGGCATCCAATGCCATGCTTCTGTGATGGCCTTCATCCTCTCGCATTTGTTCCAAAACAGCGCGACTTTTAATATCACTTGGGCTGAGTTGTTGTAAATGTTCATCAAGATGCTTAACCACTTGTTTTTCAGTTTCAGCAACAAAACCCAAGCTCCATTTATCGCCAATCTTTCCTGCAACAGCTCCAATAGCGAAAGAGCCTGCGTACCATATCGGGTTTAGAACACTACGATGTGAAGAAAGAGTGATTAAGCGTTGTTCACACCAAACAAGATGGTCATTCTCTTCTAATGCAGCCTGTTCCATTGCCTGACGTATTTCAGGTAATTTAGCTGTTAAAGCTTGGCCTTGATATAGAGCTTGTGCAGATACTTCACCAGAATGATTTACTCTCATCAATCCCGCTGAATGTTTTTTTTCTGAAGACGTCAGCGAGGTAGTTTCATTGAGATGGCTGCCGGGCACATCACGCTGAGTAGTCTCTGGTTGACCGAATACTGTTGTGATAGCTTTATCTACTTCTATAATGACACGGTCAACAATACTCAACTGTCTCAAATTCAACATAACTCTACCTGATATTAAAATAGCTCGATATCACCGTGCACGACTTGTGATACTGGTTTGACTTTACCTTCTCTCAGTAAGCGGCTGTAGCTGTGAACCTGGTTTCTGCCATTGCCTTTAGCATAGTAGAGAGCTTCATCAGCTTCACCAATGACGTCTGACGGTGAAGGTTGAGCAAAAACCTCAACAAAACCAATACTAATGGTCACTTGATTTATTTGAGGAAAGTCATGGGCTGCTACCATTTCCCTGATACGCTCAAATGTTCGCATAGCATCTTCTTCATCTGGCGCTTTTAGAACGACTACAAACTCTTCACCACCATAGCGATACACAAGGTCATCGTCTCTGATAACACCAGATTTCATCAACCGCGCTACCAGAATAATGACTTCATCACCATATAGATGACCGAAATTATCATTGATGGTTTTAAAATTATCGATATCAATAACACCCAGCCAATACTTCACAGAAAAAGTTCGACGACGTGAATCGTTTGGAGATGTCAGCTGCTCACTGAAGTGTGAGCCTTGTCGTACCAGTATTTTGGTAATTTCATTATCAAGAGTTTCACGGTTGAACAAACCAGTAAGTTTGTCTTTCTGTGTTTTTTCAATCAATGCTAGATAATTAGAATAGACTCTGAGTATTCCGTAAATTAATCTCTGATCACCATTTGAAGGAACGAGATCAGTTGAGATGAGTAGCACAGCGAAAATAACACCATTTGCATCGAAAGCAGGATAGACCACATTCCACTTACCATTTTCTGTGGAAGTCAGTTCCACATCCGCATTTTTGATGGCTTTGAAAATAGTCTCACTGAGGTCAGATTGCTCAGTCATTAATCGCGGGTTTTCATCGCTTGAAACAATAACACCATTCACACAGAAAGCTAACAAGCTTAACTCATGAGCACCGCTATTTTCTCTAACACGAAATAATCTCAGGTCCTGAGATGGGAAAAGTTCATTGAGCGTTTTTAGGAGGCTTTTTTCAAGTACATGCCGGTCATGATAGCTGGTAATTTCTGCAAGATTATCTATGATCCTTATACTGTTATGATTCATTGCCACATGCCTTGTATGCTCACAGATTAAGGTAACGTTGAGCACGCTCACTTAATGTCCAGTATGAAATATCCATACTCAATCGGACAAAATATACTTTTTCCGTATTTAAATCAATGCTTAGAGCTTGATTTTGGCGACTTGGGCCTTGGTTTATCTCTCTAGATACCTAAAGAGTGTATCCGCTAAGTCACGTGGCTGGAATTTCGAGACATAGTCATCAGCACCAGCACCAACCCCCATTGCTTTGTTTGCTTTTGCCGTCAGGGAAGAGTGCATTATTACAGGTAAATTTGACATTCTAGGGTCTGATTTTATTTTTTGTGTTAGCACATAACCATCCATTTCAGGCATTTCAACATCTGTCAGGACCATTTGGATTTCAGATGTAATATCCCGCCCTTCCTGTTCACATTGTGCAGCAATCTTATTCAGCATTTTCCATGCTTCAGCACCATTTACTGTACCAATATGTTCTACACCCATAACATCTAGAGTTTTAGTAATCTGCTTGCGTGCAATGTTTGAATCATCAGCAAAAAGCAATCGATAATGACCTTTTTTGTCGACTTGTCTAATACCATCAAACACCGTTTCGTCGTAGAAGTCACCGGCATCAGCCAGCACTTTTTCGACGTCCATGATCATGACCAGTCGCTTATCGTTCAATTCTGCAACAGCTGTGACTAAACCACCCATGCGTTGAGAAATGAGTTGTGGTGGTTCTTTAACTTGTTCCCAATTCAAGCGTTGAATCGTATCAACAGAGCTGACCAAGAATCCCTGAACATGCGTGTTATATTCAGTGATCATTAAAATTCGTGGCTTATCTTTAGATCTTAGTTTGCAAAACTTTTGCAGGTTGATGATAGGCACCATATCACCACGAAGACTGACAAAGCCCTCAACTCCATCGGGCATTTCCGGCGCTGTTGTTATCTCAGGAATATTCAATACTTCCCTGACTTTAAAAACATTGATTCCAAACAGTTCATTTCTTCCTGTTTCATCACTTGTACCTAAACTAAACAACAAAACCTCAAGGTGATTTGTACCAGCTAGTTTGGTGCGCTCGTCGATGGAGTCAATAAATGTGGCCATATGAATTCTCGCAAAACTTCAGATAAATTAACGTGAATATGTCTAAAAATAATAGCGGACATTAGCACGAAAGCTTGAGCAGAGTTAGCCACATTATCTGAAAATTTATCGGCTGTGCTAACAAGCAGCAATTAAATCATGAAGTTATGTTAGCTGCCAGAGAAAAATTATTCATCTATCAAGAAGACGTTTTTGCTGGAAGCAATACACGGAGCTGCAGATATAGGATGCACGAACAGAATTGACTGGCAGTAAAATTAGATGATTGTTAGAGTAGGACACTAAAGTCGTTTAAAGATTGTTCAATAATGACTTTAGAAATAGAATACAATTGAAAATCGAGATATATACAGCAAAAAAATGCTGTCGGAATGGTGCCCAGGGGGAGACTCGAACTCCCACGTACATAAGTACACTAGCACCTGAAGCTAGCGCGTCTACCAATTCCGCCACCTGGGCAACAGACGCGCAAAGATACAGAGTGAAACAAAAACTGTCAATGACCAATAATAACGAAAACGATCCCTTTTTCGATAGAGAAGCCGAAAAATACGACAACCCCATCCCCAGTCGTGAATTTATCTTAGACATTCTCAAACAAAACAACACCCCATTATCGCGCAAAAACATCGCTAAACTGATTGATGTTAAAGGTGAAGATGCAAACGAAGCCCTGCGTCGTCGTCTGCGCGCAATGGAACGTGACGGCCAACTTCTTCGCAACAGAAAAGGCGCCTATGGCGTCGTGTCCAAGATGAACCTTATCAGTGGTCGCGTTATGGGCCATCCGGAAGGCTATGGCTTTCTGATTCCTGATGAAGGCGGCGATGACCTCTTCCTGACCGAACGTGAAATGCGAATGGTGCTTCATGGTGACCGAGCTTTGGCCCGTATCACCGGAACTGATAGAAAAGGCCGTAAAGAAGGCGCTATTGTTGAGGTAGTAAAACGCAGTAACGAGCGCATTGTCGGTCGGCTGGTTCAGGATGCCGGAATTTTTTATCTTATCCCCAATAATCGCAGAATCAGCCAAGACATTCTGATTCCACCCAGCGATTTAATGAATGCACAAGTCAATCAAATTGTTGAGGCTGAAATTACTGAACAGCCCAACAAGCACCGTTCTCCATTAGGAAAGATAGTTAATGTACTGGGTGACCACATGGCACCGGGCATGGAAATTGATATTGCTCTCCGTGCCTTTGAATTACCACATGAATGGTCACCTCAGGCTGAGGAACAAGCGAACAATCTAGGCGAAACAATTCCTGAAGCTGCCATCGATGGCAGACTTGACCTTCGTGATATGCCACTTGTCACTATTGATGGCGCGGATGCCAGAGATTTTGACGATGCTGTGTACGCTGAAAAACTCGAGTCAGGCAACTGGCGTTTATGGGTGGCTATCGCCGATGTCTCACATTACGTTCTGCCGAACAGCCCGCTGGATCAGGACGCACAGGAAAGAGGCACTTCCGTCTATTTCCCAAGTCAAGTTATCCCCATGCTGCCTGAAGCACTATCTAATGGTTTGTGCTCACTGAATCCAGAAGTCGATAGACTCTGTATGGTCTGTGAAATGGAAATTGATCAGGCAGGGAAAACTGTCTCTTACCATTTCCATGAAGCCGTGATGCACTCCAAAGCCCGGTTAACGTATGACAAAGTGGCGGCGATGCTGGTTGATAATGACACAGCATTACGCGAACAATACCAACATGTATTACCTGCCATCGAAACGATGTATGACTTATATAAAGTCATGCTAGAAGCCCGTCATGAACGTGGTGCTATTGACTTTGAGATGACAGAAACCCAATTCATTTTTGATGAAAACAGAAAGATCAAGTCAATAGAACCACGCGAACGTAATGATGCTCACCGTCTTATTGAAGAGTTTATGATTGCAGCCAATGTCAGTGCGGCATTATTCCTGCTGGAAAGTAAACTGCCTGTTTTATATCGCATTCACGAAACACCTTCAGAAGAAAAACTCTCTGGTCTGAGAGACTTTTTAGGTGAACTCGGTTTATTTTTAGGGGGTGGTGAAGAACCAGAACCGCGTCACTATGCCTCCTTATTAGCTACCGCGAGTAAACGCCCTGACGGTCACTTGTTACAGACCGTGATGCTCCGAAGCATGAAGCAAGCCGTTTATAGCCCGGATAATGTGGGACACTTTGGCTTAGCGCTTGAGGCTTACGCCCACTTCACTTCACCTATTCGTCGTTATCCTGATCTCTTAGTGCATCGGGCAATTCGCCACGTTCTCAGCCAGAGAAAAGATAAAAAATGGCGTTATTCCTATGAGGAAATGGCTCAACTCGGTGAACATTGCTCAATGACCAGTCGTCGTGCTGATGAAGCCACCAGAGATGTCAGTGACTGGCTTAAATGCGAATACATGCGTGATCGTGTTGGTGAAGTTCATGACGGCGTAATAAGTGGCGTCACTGGCTTTGGCTTATTTGTCGAGCTGAGTGATATTTATATAGAAGGTTTGGTCCATGTCACCTCGCTGAAAAATGATTATTACCAGTTTGACCCGACAGGTCACCGCCTTACTGGTGAGCGAACGCGCAAAGTGTATCGATTAGGAGATACATTAAAAGTTAAAGTGGTTCGCGTCGATCTTGATGAGAAAAAAATTGATTTGGAATTAGTTGAGACGAAATAATATAAATGGCTGTTATGAGAAACAATAACAGCCATTTGTTTCGATATCAGACGAGTAAGACATCGTGTTATTTTGCATCTAAACAGAGATTTTCCTTGACCAGAAAAATAATCACAGTAGAATTATCGTCTTTCTTGAGGTCGGCATCCTAAGTCATCCACACCTCAAACAAGAATAATGGTGAGTGTAGCTCAGTTGGTAGAGTCCCGGATTGTGGTTCCGGTTGTCGTGGGTTCGA
>NZ_DDCG01000011.1:34374-76944 GCF_002335235.1 Methylophaga sp. UBA2012
TGTGATTCCGGTTGTCGTGGGTTCGAGCCCCATCACTCACCCCACCTTCCCCCCAAACTTCAAATAAATAGCCGATAAATAACGTAACGTTTATCTATGTCGCGTTTGTCACAGCATCCAACTTTTTATTAAAAAATTTTCATCATTTTGAAACAATGACTTGCATGAAAACTCAAAATTAATCTCGATTTTGGCTTGCAAGCTCGAAAATGCCTCCGTATAATGCGCTTCTTCATTGCCGGTGTAGCTCAGTTGGTAGAGCAGCTGATTTGTAATCAGCGGGTCGTAGGTTCAAGTCCTATCTCCGGCTCCAGAATAAAAAAAAGCCTCGCTATCTTAGCGAGGCTTTTTTTTGCCTAGAATAACTATAAAGCGCTCCCGTCGTATTCTAAGCCCCCCGATATCCCCCACTATTTTTCATATGGTGAACTCGATCTCAAAGTTTTTCTAAATTAACCATTTCAAGTACCGCTAAATAAATGTGTTATCTGGAAGCAGCTAACTTAAATATTTATAAAAAAACTGACTTGAATAGGTTCTTAATGTACAGCCTTGATAATTTCTTTGTTACATCAGCGCCACAGCAATCACTCATTGTTGGTTCATATGACTTATTTCTCGTCATACTTTCAATCATTTTGGCAACAACAGCGTCTTTCGTAGCCTTACATTTTGCTTCAATGACAAAAGTGATACAAAACAATCACCACCGTCATATTGCCATTATCGCTGGTGCCAGCATTTTTGCTGGGGGCGTCTGGAGTATGCACTTTGTTGGTATGTTAGCTTATGAGATGTCTGAACAAACGACATACAATATTCCTCTAACACTTATCTCAATTCTACCAAGTTTGATTGCCTCATATATCACTCTGAGAATGCTAGTCAATCCTGCAATGACCTTGTGGCAACTGATTATCAGTAGTTTGTCAGTAGGTGCAGGTATCGGAATGATGCATTACGTCGGAATGGAAGCCATGGAAATGGATGCTGATCTACGTTATGTGCCAAGTTGGTTCTTTGCATCAATTATTGTTGCTGTTGTCTTAGCTTTTATCGCGCTATCTGCTCATCATTATCTTACAAAATTTTGGAAACAGCACTCTGTTCATCTTATCAACATAATAAGTGCCCTGGTTATGGGCCTTGCCATTTCAGGAGTGCACTACACAGGCATGGCAGCAGCACGATTTATTATGAGCGATGATACTCTGATGCCGCATCGTATCACCGAAGATCATGTTCAACTGTCTTATGTGATTACCTCTATCACATTATTGCTTATCGCTTTAGCAATCACTATTGCCTCTCAGCTCAGATACCGTCAGTTACTTACAGAAAAAAATCAGTGAGCTACGCCTGAAAACAACACTTGAAACAGCAGTTGACGGTATCATCACTATAGATGAAAAAGGTACCATCCAAGACTTTAATCCCTCAGCGTCAGCTATCTTTGGCTGGAAAAATACAGAAATTATCGGCAGACCTTTCTTTGTTCTAGTACCTGATGATGCTAAACATGAATACTAGGAGTATTTATCCAATTTTCATAACACGGGGAAAACTCAACTTACTGGCCAAGCGAGAGAAGTCTTTGCTAAACATAAGGATGGTCATACATTTCCAATCCGACTAGGCGTTGGTCGTGTTGAAGTTCAAGATGTTGGCTCTCTGTTTGTTGGTTTTGCTACCGATATTTCTCAACGATGGGAAATTGAAGAAAAGCTGCGTAAGAGCGAAGAGCAATATAGCTCATTAATTAGAAATATTCCTGGCGCCAGTTTTCGTTGTTTGCTGGATGAATACTGGTCAGTCATTTTTGTTAGCGATGCTATTTTTGATATCAGTGGATGGACAGCTAAAGACTTTTATGAAAAGCGAATTCACCTCTCAGAACTCATTCACCATGATGATGTCGCTTTGACCAATGATGTTGTTCAGTCTGCACTTGAAAGTAAAACCAGCTACTCAGTTGAGTTTCGCTGGAAACACAAAGATGGTCACTATATCTGGGTATTTGAAAAAGGCTCTATCATTTATGAGAACAACAATCCGGTATGGATAGATGGGCTAATACTTGACATTACCCAGCGCGTAGCGATGGAAGATGACCTTCGTCAGGCTAAAGAGAGAGCTGAACTTTCAGCAGAGAGTAAAGCCAGATTCATGGCTAATATGAGTCATGAAATAAGAACGCCAATGAACGCCATCATCGGTTTTTCAGATCTGCTTCTTGATGCCAAAGATATCAATGACAACAATAAAAAGCATCTGCAGACAATCAGCCAGTCAGCGCGCTCATTGCTTCACTTATTAAATGATATTCTAGACAGTGCCAAACTAGAAAAGAATAAACTCGAACTCGAAGAATCCACATTCGATTTAACCAGGCTGATTGATTCGGTCATTTCAACATTATGGCTTCAAGCAAAAAATAAGAACCTATACCTTAACTGCAGCATACCTGACGATATTCATACCACGTATTTGGGAGATGAAAACAGAATTAGGCAAGTGCTATACAACATTATCGGTAATGCCGTTAAGTTTACTGAAAATGGTGGTGTCACTGTCTCGGTATTCCCTATTGCTGAGTCCACTCTTCGTTTTACCGTTGAAGACACTGGTATTGGGATGGATGAAGCCATACTGAATACGATTTTCGAACCCTTCGCTCAGGCCGATGCTTCAATGAGCCGTCGCTTTGGTGGAACCGGACTCGGTACGACAATTTCCAAACAGTTAGTAGATTTAATGGGAGGAGAATTAAATGCCAGCAGCGAGGCGGGTATTGGTAGTACATTTTTCTTTGATCTACCGCTGCAAAAGACTGATGACATCATTGATACGACATTAGAGAATCAATCGCTCTCGATTCCACCCAAAACAGTCTTAATTGCTGATGATATCTCTCAAAATTTGACTTTACTATCACTTTTACTTGAGCGACAAAATCATACTGTTATTACTGCTGTAAATGGTGAAGATGCATTTCATCAATACATCACAAATAAACCTGACATTATTCTGATGGATTTACAAATGCCAGTGATGGATGGATTTACAGCTACCAGAAAAATTCGCGAATATGAGTCAGCTCAGCGACTTCAACCGATACCTGTAGTGGCTTTAACCGCAAGTGTATTATCTGAAGATCGTCTTCAAGCGGCTAATGCCGGCATGAATGGCTTTTCCCATAAACCTATTGATATTCAGCTGCTCACTGCTGAAATGGCACGAGTTCTCGGTATTGAGCCAGACTTCATCTCAATAGCTCCTGAAAAACATCATATCGATGAAAATAAGTTCACACAGATTAGTACTGATAAAGCATTAACCTTATGGGGCAGCTACTCTGTTTATTTAGCTGAATTAGCACGTTTTATAAAAGAATATAGCGATGTCAGCAAACAGTTAGCAGAGTTGAATGAAACATCGAATTACAGTGAACTGAAAAAGCTGGCACATAAGCTCAAAGGTGTGTCAGGAAACCTGGGCCTTATGAAAATCCATCAATCAACTTCTTTGATAGAAAATAAGTCAAATAATGAAAATAAAGTCGAAATAGCGGCGGAGATTGCTAAGCTCGACAAGGCGTTTTCCACGTTATCAAAAGAGGAAAAACGGATAAAAGCCTCACTGGCTGACTCAGACAGTGATACAACATTAACATCACCAGTCCTCCTTGGTCATGACAGTGTATTGGCTCTCGTCGACGAACTTATCGAGCTTAGCGAGCATGGAGAGCTTAACGAAGATAAAGTAGATGAGCTGGTAAATGGGGTTGAAGCCGACTTACATCGACTTGCTCTAGACATTAAAAAGTCTGTGCTCGACTTTGACTTTTTGGTCGCCCAAAAACACTTATCCGCTATCAAGCAACATATAACGAAGATGAATGCATGACTACCATAAAGAAATATCAGCCTCGAATTCTTATTGTCGATGATGAGCCAACGAACTTGAGAGTACTACGTCAGGTTCTGCAACACGACTATGCTCTATCGTTCGCCCGCTCAGGGAAAGATGCACTGGCATTGATTGCTAAGGAAATGCCAGATTTGATCTTGCTCGATATCATGATGCCAGAAATAACAGGCTTAGAAGTTTGCCAGCAATTAAAAGCTAGACCAGACACCTCACACATACCGATTATCTTTGTAACAGCTTTACAAGATCCGGACGATGAAGCGCGAGGCTTTGACATTGGTGCTGTAGATTACATCATCAAACCCATCGTGCCCTCCACGGTCTTAGCCAGAGTGAAAACACATATTTCTCTCGTCAAAGCAGATGAGCTTCGTGCCACCCATATCGATCTGATTGAACGTCTGGGTAGAGCTGCAGAATACAAAGATAACGAGACTGGCCTGCATGTTCAGCGAATGAGTCGCTATGCAAAAATTATTGCGCTGGGTTACGGGTTTGATGAAAGCACGGCAAACGAACTCATGATGGCTGCTCCCATGCATGACATTGGAAAAATTGGTATTGCTGACAAAATCTTATTAAAACCAGGTAAGTTAACGTCAGAAGAATTTTCAGAAATGAAAACACATACATTAATCGGGGCCGAGATCTTAGCAAACTCAAAATCGCGATTGATTCAATTAGCTCATACTGTTGCCCTTACCCATCACGAGAAATGGGATGGTACGGGTTATCCAAATGGATTAAAAGGTGACGAAATTCCCCTCGCAGGTCGAATCGTTGCCATAGCAGATATTTTTGATGCTCTAACCAGCGCCAGACCATATAAGGAAGCCTGGCCAGTTGAGGAGGCCATAGAATTCATTAATGAACAGAGTGGCAAACACATTGATCCGGCTTTGCCCCCCATCTTAATTGAACACCTCCCTGAAATTCTGAGAGTGAAACTAGCATTTTCTGAAAGTTAGGACATAGATTCATAGCTCATAAACTGATCTCTTCCAGCATTTTTAGCGGCATAGAGCATCAGGTCGGCATGTTTTAAAGCAGAATCGAAATTCGTGTGTGATAGCTCCTCAGATGAGACGGCACGAATACCCGCACTGGCCGAAACAGAAAGTGTCTCGTCACGTAACTCAATACGAATATGACGAATCGCGTCTAATAATGTTTTTGTGAACTTGGCAGCGTGCTCTGATTGGGCTCCTGACAAAATCATAAGAAATTCTTCACCACCCCAGCGCACAAGAATATCCGAAGCACGAATACTTTCGGCCATGACTTCAGCAGTACGTCTTAAAACGATATCTCCGACGTGGTGACCATGTTGGTCATTAATCTTCTTGAAATAGTCTAAATCCAGCATGATGACGCTATAGGGAGTTCCCAAACGCTGCATCAAGGCGACTAAACGACGTGCCCCCTGCTCACCTTCCGCCCGATTTGTCAGCCCGGTCACCCCATCGAGTGAGGTTACATCATCTAGCGGAATATGCATTTCCATTGCTCCGCCATTATCCATTGGCATAGCCATCACTTTAAATTTCTGTGGTCCGCTGTTCGTTTGATGAATGTGTAAATGACTGATCGTTGTTTTCAGGGTCTGAGCATCAAGTTTTGGACAAGTTTCACCATTTTCATTGCAAGGACTGTCATAACCATGGCTCATTTTGTAGCAAGGCTGATCAATATGACTGTACTCATGAACAGCTTCTTGATTCGCACGCACCACCATGTAGTTAATATCAATAACGGTAACAGGGAAAGGTAAAACATCCAGCAGGGGCCACGCAGAATCAATTTGCTCCAGACTGAGTAAATCCGTTGGATTCTTTTCTTTTAACTGCGAGTTCAGTTCCATTTTTGTCTCAATCATGATTTAAAGTCACTATCATCATAAACAACCATACTCTTTGTGCGGCTATACTGTAAATATATGAACGATCATGATTTGGATGAGCGAATTATTATATTGATTGGCTCATAGTGAAAAGCAGCTGTGCCAGATTATTTCAGCAAGAAATATAAACACAGGCAGTTGAGCAGAAGTAAAATCAAAGAACATATTTGCCAGAATTTAACCGGATAACGGTACATCAGCGGTAATTTTTCATCACGCAAATACGCCGGATTCGGCTTGATCAAATCAGTCGCAAATTCAGATAATGCCTGGTATCGTCGCTCAGGATAAAGCTGTAATGCTTTCTGAAGAGTTTTATCTACCCAGCTAGGAATATCGTGAATTAATGTGTTGATGGATTGATATTCAATACGATGAAGATCTTGTCTGGCACGCACCTTCGCCAGTTTTTCCGCATAGGGAAGTTGGCCCGTTAACATTTCATAAACAATACAAGCGAGAGAAAACTGATCAGACGCCGCCTGTCCAGCACGACCTAATAAATACTCTGGTGCAGTGTAATGTTTTGTACCCAATAACTCGCTACGCTCCACCGGTGTTGAGATATCAGCGATACCGGCAATCTTAGTCGAACCGAAATCGATAAGTTTAACTACGCCATCTCTGGAAATCATAATATTGCCGGGCTTTAAGTCCTGATGCAGCATATCCAGCCGATGAAAGGCTCTGATCGCAGACACAAGTTGAGGCACAATTTCCCGTACTGTTTTTAAATCCAGGCGACCGACATCATTCAGCCACTGTTCAAGCGTTTTGCCATCCACATACTCCATGATGTAATAGAGAAACCGCCGTGGCCGCTTTTGTTCAATGGTTCTTACCACATGAGCGTTGTTGATTCTTCGCCCCACCCACTCTTCTAATAAGAATCTTTCCAGATAGGCGGGATCATCTTCAAAATTTACCGATGGTGTCTTGATCACCACCTTATCACCGCTTTCAGTATCAACGGCTAAATACAGTTGGCTGGTCGAACTTGCATGTAATTCACGACTAATTCGGTAACCATCAATAATCACGCCTTCATACAAGTCCGGCGGAAATGGCAAAGCGGTTAATTGAGCAAAGACTTCATCAGGATCTTGTGTTGGTAATTGCTCAATAGTGAGAATCTGACAGCTTATATTGTCCTTACTACCCGCCGATAATGCTTCATCACAAATTTGTTGTGCATATTGCTCTGGCTCAGCTCCAGCACCTGCCAACAAAAATTGTTTCAGTACTTTGTCTGGCAAAACATCATGCACGCCATCAGTGGTTAATAAAAAAACATCGTTTTCCTGAACAGCGAAAGACTTGTAATCAATGTCCAAACAGTAATCAACGCCAAAAGCACGCCCTAGATATTCTTTATTAACATCAATACGTATACGGTGATCGGTGGTGATAGGCTCAAGCTCCCCATCACGCAACAAATAGATTCTCGAATCACCTACATGAAAAATATGTGCGGTTGTTGACTTCACAACAACCGCACTAAAGGTTGAAGCCATGCCACGGCCAGCCTGTTGGAACTGATGGCTTTGGCCGTGTAACCAGGTGTTAATCGCTGTCAGTACTTTGCTTCCAGATTGTTTAACAGACCAGGAGTCGGGTGTACTAAAGTAGTCACTCATAAACCCGGTCACACAGGCCTGACTGGCTTGTTTGCCTTCGTTACTTGAACTCAAGCCATCAGCAATGGCACAAGCGATACCTTTTGTTTCTAACAGAGCGAGATTGGCAGGGATATAAAACCCCACTGCATCCTGATTATCAGCTTTAACGCCCCGGCTGGAATACTGCCCAACCGAGACTTTCAATCTCGCGACCATAACGATCCTTCAATTAATGAACGTCTATCATTTGTACTGTGCCATCAGACAGCACTTCTGCCATCTGCCCGCGAGGCTCATCCATAAACTGTACCGCAATCAGGGTAACGATAGCCGTTCCGCAGATAACAAAAAAGAAGGTCTGTGCAGAAACCAAAGACAAGATTGTTAAGAAAGTCACAGCGCCCACATTACCATAGGCACCGGCCATACCTGCCACTTGGCCAGTTAAGCGACGTTGCACCAGAGGTACGACTGCAAAAACAGCCCCTTCACCTGCTTGCACAAAGAATGAGCATGCCATAGTCGCCAACACGGCCAGCACAATGAACCATTCAGGTGTGATCATCCCCATCACAAAATACCCTACCGCCAGTCCACTGATGCAAATTGTCAATGTTCTCTTTCTACCTAAACGATCACTGAATAAACCACCAATAGGCCTTGAGACCAGATTCATAAAAGCAAATCCTGATGCCAGCAACCCGGCTTGTACAGCACTGATATCAAACGTTTCACTGAAAAATAACGGCAACATGGATACCACCGCTAATTCAGATCCAAACGTAGCTAAGTAAGCTAAATCCAACACAGCGACTTGTTTAAATTTGTAACGGTGAATTTCAGGGGTTTCTTTTATAAACACCTCTTTGTTTACTTGATAAATGTGGTAAACCTGATAGAAAAATAAAACAACCAGACCGACATAAATCGCATAACTCACATTCATTGACAGCAAGCTAACACCACTGGGTGATAACTTCCATGCTAATAAAGCTAGAGCTGCATACATGGGAATATTCATCACGATATAAAGAAAGAAGTCACCTTTGCTGGTCACTTCCATTGCACCGGATTTTTTTGGTTTAAAGTAAGTAGAGCCTAGAGCCTTGTGGCGTATCAGAAACACTATTGTAGTAAATGAAGGCATACACAAGTGCAATAGCGCCAGTCAGACCAATGGCATAACGCCAGCCATCCTCCCCCCCAAACATCAAGGCAATCGTGGGTAATGACATCGCCGCCGCTGCCGAACCAAAATTACCCCAGCCACCATAAATACCTTCAGCTAAACCGACTTGCTTTGCTGGGAACCACTCGGAAATCATACGAATACCGATAACAAAGCCAGCACCAACAAAACCCAACATAAAACGGGCAAGTGCTAATTGCTCAAAACTATCTGCCACCGCGAAGAAAAAACAGATAACGCTGGAAATACCGAGCAACAGTGAATACATGATCTTAGGACCATATTTATCCACCAGCATACCGATAACAATTCGTGCAGGAATGGTTAATGCCACATTCAGTATCAGTAAAGTTTTTATTTGCTGGCTATCGAGACCTAAGGTATCGCGAATAGCCATTAATAAAGGGGCGTGATTAAACCACACCACAAAACTGATAAAAAAGGCTATCCAGGTTAAATGAAGGGTACGGATATTATCTTTAAAAGATAATAAATTGAGTTTGTTATTAGACATTAATTCAGCTCTCTTTTAAACATACCAGAATGGTTATGTTCGAATAGCGGGAATCATGCCAATCTATAACAAATTGATTTATATAATATTTTAATATTTAAATGGGCATACTAAATACATATTAAAGCTAAAATGGTGCATCTTGCACGCTACTAGTGCACTAAAGTCAGTCTATGGCAAGATCTTCATCAGGCCAATCAAGGTCACAACAGAACACAAACATCTTTCCATTAACTTCTACAGCCTGCGACACAGTAATACACATATGAGAGCCGGCAACAGACAGGTATGGACGACTAATTTGTGTTGTATCCGGATTTTGTATCGCCCTGAAGTGATAATGTCTGTGTGACCAATTCGCATTATCTCCGGAAAGTAATGGCGAAAAGCGGATATCCAGTTTTGCAGTGTATTTGTTTGAATACAGGCTCCGACCTATCTGATAACCTGATTCGTCAAGTAAATAACAACGTACAGCCCGCTCATCGTCAAACAGTTCGCTCCCACATGCTTCAAAAGCACGTCCATGCTTAAACGCACTGACCTCTTTCTCAAAAACTAATTGGAAAGCTCGGAAATGTTGTTGAAGCTTACGATTATATTGACTACGGACATTCTGATGTTGCTGTAAAAGTTGATCCATCGCTTCACCAAAATCTACGTCCTGCTGCAAATCAGATTCAGGTGTAGCAAAATAAAACCCCTGGATCATATCGGCATTACTGGAAATAGCGACTAAAGCTTCTTTTTCGGATTCAACACCTTCAATAACAACTAAACTACCCGCTTCGTGTATGAGTGACACGATACCGGTGAGAATTCTTTCCACCTTCATCGACTGGCCAGCTTTCTTAACCAAGCTACGATCAATCTTCACAATATCAGGCTGTAGATTCCAAATGCGATCAAAATTAGAATGACCAGCCCCAAAATCATCAATCGCAATCAAACATCCCAAGCGGCGAAAATGTTGAATGAGTTCCAAAAGGTACTCACGGTCATCAATTTCGCTTTCTAAAATTTCAATCACAATACGTCTGGCAGGCAGTTTGGTTTGCTGCATCAATTCATGCATAAACCCGGCATCAGGACGCTCAGCGACAAGACACTGAGAATTGAGGTTGAGAAATAACCAGGCATTATTATCAGGCTGATGAGCAAAGTTAGAGGCATGGAGAAAACGACAGGTCCGGTCTAACTCCAGATGTTCACGCTGACTGGTTGGCTGAGACATAATCTCAACCGGCGATACCGCTCTCCCATCAATATCATTAGCACGTAATAAACCTTCATACCCAACCGCTTTTCGGTGAGCGATACTGAAAATGGGTTGGAAAACCGATGTCAGGCAGAATGACTTATATGTTGTTTCATAATGGTGTTCATTCAGTGACAGTTCAGTCATCCCTACTCGTACCTTTGATATCTGTGGGCAATGTTGTTTTAACATTATTTACCTTAAATCTTAATGCGTCCGTTTATTAATTACCACAATAGTTAAAATCAAACATCTCAAAGACACCTTCAGCTACTACAGGGCAAATAGTACAAGCAGGATTTGAGCCAACAATATTGGGATTGAGCTGGATGTTGTTCAGGACACTATCTTTCGTAGAAAATAAGAAGCCACTTCTGTGAAAGTGGCTTCATACTTTGTTTATATTGTTAATTATTAAATATTTTTTTGTGGTTCAAGTAAATTAGCTGCAGCCAGAATATTTTGAGCAAGTTGGCCGAGTCGCATGTTCTGATTCATGGCCGACGTTCGCATCAGGCTGTAAGCTTCATTTTCCGTGCACTTCCGTTGCTCCATAATAAGTCCTTTAGCTCTATCAATAATTTTCCTGTCAGCTAAAGACGTTTTTAAATCTTTCAGCTGTTTTTGCATACTCTGTACTTGTTTAAACCGGGCTATGGCAGTACGGAGAATCGCATGAATCCGGTTCTCATGAAAACCATCGACGATATATGCACTGACACCGGCCTCAATTGCCTCTTCAATGGCTTCATCTCGGTCATCATGCGTGAAGATCACAATCGGTAATGGAAAGCGTTCATTAATTATCTTAAATTTACTTAATAGCTGACTATCACTGGTATTCATAATGGCAATAATCAAGTCGGGCTCAATGGTCCATTTCAGATTAAGTAATTGCTGTAAATTAGTGGCTTCGAAAATGACGTTATAGTCGGTATTTTCAAACACCTTTTGCAGCGTATTCATAAACTCCGTAAATTCACTGATAACAACCGTGTTAATCGTTTTAGTGACTGTTTTCATAGCAGCATTGCTCATATCATTCGTGTGTGATTTTGGGAGGCATATTGAATAACGATACTGAAAATATTCAGCACTTCATCAATAGCCCGTGTGGAAAGATTAAAATATTCATGACTATCAAGCTTCAACTGACCCCGTTGAAGCACACGTTTATCAACCATGTTCAATAAGGCATCAATTTGCTGACGAACCGCTTTAGAGGAAGTTTCCAACGAAGAATTCAAATCATTGTTGTTAATTAATTTGACTTCAGACAGTAACCTTTCTGAGGTGGTTTTTACTGAAATACGTAAAAACTCAAGCAGAATTCTATCTGCGGCCAGACACGACCCTCTGGCACAAACACCCGAACCTATAGCTCGTGTATATCCGAGCGTTTCTGCAACACGAAGGGTATCAATACAAATTTCTGAAACGCGTGTGCAGGAATCCAGCATCAAGTGATGTAAGTCATATGCTCTCATCACATCATCTAATAGCATTAGTTGGCCATCTATCATCAGGCTATGTTGTCTAACGATATTTTGTGGAGAAAGATCTTTGGCCAGAGCATGTTGTTTTAGCCGAGGCCAGTGCTCTATAAAAGATTGCCATTGAGGAAAATCTGATAGAGGTTGACTCATCTCACTGTCAATCAGATTGTCGATATCATTCTGTAGCTGAATCATTTGTGGTAATAACTTATTATTCCCACTTACGACCGCATTGCTTGTGCCACGATGTTTTTGGCAATGGTCAACCACCGACCGTAAATAGCTGGTCAGTAATATGCCTTGTTTTATTCTCAGTTTGAGCTGATGACGCTCAGATATCAGATTATAAATAATCAAAAGCATGCAAGTGGCAACTACACCACCAATGATCAATGGATACATCTTTGTTCTCCAGTGAAATTAGCTCAGAACTGAGTCATTCCCAGGTCGCTAAATAGCCAGCCATAATCCCTAGAGGCGAAATCATTACCATAAAAATTAATTTCACTAATTCTTTTACTACCATCATTAAGTCAACGAAATATCCCATGACATGCTCCTTGCAGTGTGGACGACACTCTTCAATTTTGCATAAGCTATGCCAAAAAAATATTTATTTAAATACAGCAACTTAAACTATGAAGATACTTTTCGTCTGCTTCAAAATGGTGTTATGGGGATGGCTATTGAACAATTGTGGTGCAGATTTAACAGATAAAAAAAAGCCGGGCAGTGCCCGGCTAAATGAGGAGTATGATTTAGAAGTTAAGCTGTCCATATAGCCAGAACTTATCGGTATCAGCACCGCCAAACTCTTTATCTGCATTGTAGTCAGCATAGGAAATACCCAGCGTGTAATGTTGCATAAAGGTTTTTTGCAGCATCACATCGAATTCATTTCCGGCATCAAGGCTGTCTTTATCTGTTTCAAAGTCGTGATAGACCGCGATCAGCTTGGCGCCAGCCACATTGCCAACCACTGTGAAATAGGTGTCTTTCAACCCTTGATTGGGTGTGGTCAGAAACACATCAGCCCAGCCCTGGAAAGCATGGTTGGTGCCCAGCGGTGTTTTAAAACTGTAGGTGCCGTCACCTTCTTGTACTTCATATGATAGCTTTGCCAACCAACCTTGATACTTACCTCCCAACTCCAATAAGTAATAATCCTGTGGATCCATTTTGCCATCAGCATATTCATCTTGTGTCGCATACTCGGCGGTATAGACTGCCGTTAAATTTTCATTAACCGGCTTCGCACCTGATAATCTCAAACCATAAGTCGCTGTTGAGTTAGCGTTGTTATCAGCAGCATCCTCATAATCAAGTAAATAGCTATACGCTTCTAATTTGCCCAAAGACCAGCCTGTGTATTGAACATTAAATAAGTGACTGTCCATATCAATCACGCCATCGTCAATCAGGCCAGCGGTGAGATCATCACCAAAAATCGTATTCACTTTATTGATATAGGCATAGCTCAATTTAAGATCTTTAATTGAGCTATTACTCAGACTGACAGCATCGAATGATTGATGATTTTGACGCCAGAGCACATTACCGATAAACCGATGAAACGGTGCATCACGGTAGGTCAGTTCCTGACGGCCCAGTTTGACTTCAGTGCCATAGCCGTTATAACTCAAGTAAGCCTGATTCACTTCAGTGCCATTCGGATCAGCAATCACGGAGTACTTCTTGACTGCGGTTTGTGGGTACTCTTCATAATCGCCACCCAAATCCGACACATCTTCCAGTTCCATAAAGGCACCAAAGCCATGAAAGTCACCGGTTTTATAGCCTAAGGTTGTCCGTAAAGTTACGGCATCAGCATCTTTTAGGGCATTATCCTGCTCCACTGACTCATAGCGTAGTCTGGCTGAAAAACTCACCTTTCCACCAGTTAACGCATCATAAAAGCTGTCATCGGCCATTACTGTGCCAGGTAGTAAAGCAACACTCACAAACCCTGAACTGAGTAATGACATCACGTTTAGCTTTTTTAATCTTGGCATTCTTTTTTCCTCTGCAAATAAGCCGCTTTTCAATGAATAATGGGCTGTAACATCAAATACACAAATCAAACTGCTTCGTTGCAGATAGACCTCTATTACTAGTGACGACGCTGCTCACCATTAATGAGCAAGTAATTTTTTCAGCTCGGGCACACAGGAACCACAATTCGTCCCGGCTTTTAATTTCTGACCAATCTCATCGACAGAATTGACATGACCGGATTGAATCGCCTCATTCAGGGTGTTTTGCCCCACCCCAAAGCAAGAGCAGACAATTTGACCGGCATCTTTTTGTCCCTGACTGGGCTGACCAACCAATAAGCTGTATCGCTCAGCATCCGAAAGACTGTTTAAACTAAATAATTGTGATAACCAGGAACGTGCTGGCAAGTCATGACTGGGAGCAATAAATACAACACCCTCCAAACGATTACGTTTTATTTGTCCAGCGCGATAACGACCCGCTTTAGCATCAGTGAAATCCAACCATTCACCCTCTTCACCTAAGTGTTGTTGGGCCCATTTAGCTGGATCATCTAATGATTGCTGCCCGGCAATTTCATAACGCCAGAACTGGGCGCCACGTACTTTTACCCAGTAGTTAGCATCTTTAACGGTGATGGGATGGCGTGACAAAATAAAACCATGCCAGACAGGTTGGTATGCCCGAATCGTCACCGGCGTATGTTTGGACTCTGGCTGGCCAGAAACGGGATCATATACAGAGGCCACCAAGGCATCGACCCGGGCCATTGAGGCATATTGGCTGCTCCAGTGAATCGGCACAAAAATACTGCCTGGTCGTTGCTCATCTGTTACCACCACCCGAACAATCATCTCACCCCACTGACTGCTGACTTCAGCCAAGGCACCATCTACCAGCTCAAAAGTCGCTGCATCCAATGGATGAATCTGAACCATCGGTTCAGGAATATGGGCATTCAATCTGACTGCTCTGCCTGTTCGTGTCATGGTGTGCCACTGATCACGAATACGGCCAGTATTTAATACCAGTGGATATGCCTCAGTTGTTTGATGAAAGGGTAACTTGGGTTCAACACTGACCATTCTGGCTTTACCAGACGGTGTAAAAAACCGCTTGTCGGTAAACAGGCGAGCAGTACCCAACTCGGTATTCGCCATGACAGGCCATTGCACTGGCACCAGATTGTCATAGTCTTCATCACTGATATCGGCCAAGCCACCAATATTAAAGTCGCGTTCACCGTCATTTTCAAACGCGGACAGTTGGGCATGTTCTCTAAAGACATCGGCCGGTTTCTCAAAGGGGAAAGCGGCCTCAAATCCCATTTTTCTGGCCACCTGAGTAATAATCCACCAGTCAGGTCTGGCTTCTCCAGGCAAAGGTAAAAAAGCTCGTTGATGACTGATACGACGCTCAGAGTTAGTGACCATACCGTCTTTTTCACCCCAGGCTGCTGCCGGCAGTAAAATATCAGCAAGTTCGGTGGTATCGGTAAATTGTTCACATTCAGACACCACCACCAGCTCACATTTTTCCAGTGCCGCTTTCACCTTATCGGCATCAGGTAAGCTGACCACGGGGTTAGTCGCCATGATCCAGATGGCTTTGATTTTGCCACTGGCGACCTCATTAAACATATCAATGGCTTTGGCCCCATTTTCTGTAGCTAAATTATCGGCCTTCCAGAAGCGTGATACCCGGTCATGGTGTTCTGGATTGGTGATTTCCATGTGTGCAGCTAGCTGGTTACTTAAACCGCCCACTTCCCGACCGCCCATAGCATTAGGCTGACCGGTAAATGAAAAAGGCCCCATGCCTGGTTTACCAATCCGGCCGGTAGCGAGATGGCAGTTAATAATGCTGTTACATTTATCAGTACCCGTGGTGGATTGATTAATGCCCTGAGAATAAACCGTAACGACTTTTTCCGTTGAAGCAAAGAGCTGATAGAACTTCACTATGTCCTGCTCTTGCAACTCGGTCACGGTAGCTACTTGAGGAATCGACCCCGCTGATGTTTTGGCTGCGGTCATTGCAGCAGCAAAGCCTTCCGTGTGTGCTTCCAGAAACTCAAGATCCAGATAATCTTCTTTTTTCAGATAGTGCAATAGACCGTTAAATAAGGTTGCATCCGTGCCTGGTTTCACCGACAAATGTAAATCGGCAATATCACAGGTTGAGGTTTTGCGTGGATCGATCACCACAATTTTCATCTCAGGCCGATCTTCTTTAGCCTGTCTCAGCCGCTGAAAAATGACTGGATGACACCAGGCCAGATTCGAGCCTGCCAGGATCACCAGATCGGCAAGTTCAATATCTTCATAACTGCACGGCACCGTATCACTACCAAACGCCCTTTTATAAGCCGCCACCGCCGATGACATACACAAACGCGAGTTGGTATCGATATTGGCACCGCCAATAAAGCCTTTCATTAATTTATTGGCGGTATAGTAATCTTCCGTCAATACTTGGCCTGACACATAAAACGCCACCGACTCAGGACCGTGTTTAGCAATAATGTCACTAAATCCTCGCGCCACTGACATGATTGCCTCATCCCACGACGCCCGTTTTCCATGCACTTTGGGATGAAGCAGACGATTCCCCAAATCCACGGTTTCCCCCAACGCCGAACCTTTTGAGCACAGGCGTCCCAGATTGGCAGGATGCGTTTCATCGCCTTCAATTTGTACCGTGCCATTCTGAAGTGGGGTTGCTAACACACCGCAGCCAACACCGCAGTATGGACAAGTCGTTTTCGTGGTCGTCGTATGTTGTTCAGCCAAAATTAGAGACTCTTTATCAGATTACAGAGAAATAAAAACGGTACCGTTTTCGATTTTTGTCTCAAATGTACGGGTACAGCCTTCATCCGGTCCAGTAGCTTCGCCACTGTTCATATCAATAACCCAATTATGCAAAGGACAAGCCACACGGTTATCGTAAACAAGTCCTTGAGATAAGGGTCCTTTTTTATGAGGACACTGATCAAACAAAGCGAATATCTGATCTGTTGAGGTGCGAAATACGGCAACATCGCCCTCCGCCGTCACCAAGACGCGTGATCCTTTTTTTGGAATATCGACCAGAGGGCCAACTTCAGTCCAACTCATATCTACCTCTACACCACTTGTTTAATAGGAATATAGTTTTCTTTATATTTGGCCGCTTGTTCAGCCCAAGGATCTACCTGTGCATTTTTTTGTGAATCATGGAAACGCTCAGCCAACCGTTTACGATTCATTTCATCGTCAACCACGGCTGAAGTCACATGTTTTAAACCGACGCGTTCAATCCATGGTGCAGTACGTTCCAGATAATGGGCTTCTTCGCGATACAGCTGCATAAAGGCGGCACAATATTCCAGTGCCTCTTCCTCAGTCGCGACTTTGGTAAGAAAGTCTGTCGCACGGACTTTGATACCACCATTACCACCGACATGCAGTTCGTAGCCTGAATCCACACACACAATACCAAAATCTTTGATGGTCGCTTCAGCACAGTTTCTTGGACAGCCAGAAACAGCAATCTTAAATTTATGAGGTGTCCAGCTTCCCCAGGTCATTTTCTCCGCTTTGATACCTAAGCCAGTAGAGTCTTGAGTACCAAACCGACACCATTCAGAACCGACGCAGGTTTTCACTGTTCTTAACGATTTGCCATAGGCATGGCCAGAGACAAAGCCTGCATCACTCAGATCTGCCCACATTTTAGGTAAGTCTTCTTTTTTGATTCCGAGTAAATCTATTCGCTGACCGCCAGTTATTTTGACGGTGGGCACGTTGTACTTCTCAGAGATATCCGCAATGGCGCGTAACTCTCTAGGATTCGTGACGCCCCCCCAAATTCTGGGTACAACTGAATAGGTGCCGTCTTTCTGAATATTGGCATGGACACGTTCGTTGATAAAACGTGACTGAGGATCATCCTGATACTCATTTGGCCAACTGCTTAACATGTAATAATTCAGTGCCGGACGACAGGAGTGACAGCCATCTGCTGTTTTCCACTCAAGTGCTGACATCAAATCAGGAATGGTTTTCAGTGATTTCTCAATAATGGCAGCCTTAACTTCAGCATGGGATAAATCGGTGCAGGCACAAAGCGGTTTTTTACTCGGCGTATCATTAAAATCACTGCCAAGCGTTGAAGCCAATAACTGTTCAACTAAGCCTGTACATGAGCCACAAGAGGCTGATGCCTTGGTATGTGCTTTGACTTCATCCAGAGTAAACAGGCCATGTTTTGAAATAGCCTGAACAATATCGCCTTTGCAGACGCCGTTACATCCACAAATCTCGGCATCATCGGCTAAACCGTCAACAGAATTCGATGGACCATGCCCTGAATCTCCCAGGTGATGTTGTCCAAACAACATGTTTTCACGAATATCTGAGATATCGGTACCATCACGCATCAATTGGAAGTACCAGGCCCCATCTACAGTGTCCCCATAGAGAACGGCGCCGACCAATTGGTTTTCTTTAATCACCAGCTTTTTATAGACCTTTCTTGCAGCGTCTTTAAACACCAGATCTTCAGTATCGTCATCACCGAGAAAGTCACCGGCAGAAAACAAATCGATGCCTGTTACCTTTAATTTGGTTGATGTAACTGAACTGATATAACGGGCAATCCCCATTTGAGCCAAATGGTTTGAACACACTTTGGCCTGTTCAAATAATGGCGCGACCAGACCGAAGGTTTGGCTTCGATGCTGCACACATTCACCGACCGCATAAATACGTGGGTCAAAGGTTTGCATGGTGTCATCAACCACAATGCCACGATCACAGTGAATACCCGCTGAGCTGGCTAATTCAATATTGGGTCGGATACCCACAGCCATAACCACCAGATCGGCTTCTATTTCAGAGCCATCCTTAAATCGCAGTTTTTCAACTCGGTCACGACCGATAATGGCTTCCGTTTGATGTTCCATCAAAAACTTCAGTCCTTTCCCCCGCAGTTCGTCCAGCATCAGATCGGACGCGGGTTTGTCTAACTGTTGATTCATCAACACATCACTGATGTGAACAACACTGACATCCATCCCCTGAATCATCAGACCATTTGCGGCTTCCAGTCCTAACAATCCACCACCAATCACCACGGCTTTTTTATGTGTCTTTGCCGTTTCCAGCATGGTGTCAACATCAGCGATATCACGAAAACTGATGACACCGGGGAGATCTGCACCAGCTATTGGCAACATGAATGGACGCGAGCCAGTGGCCAGTAAAAGACGGTCATATTTCTCGCTGGTGCCATCATCCGCTATTACCACACGGTTTAGACGATCTATGGTGGTCACCTTTTTACCTGATAACAAGGTGATGTTGTTATCTTGATACCACTGCAAATCATTAATCATGATCTCATCAATGGTTTTCTCACCAGCCAATACAGGTGAGAGCATAATACGGTTATAGTTACCGTAGGGTTCTTCACCAAATACAGTAATGTCATATTTCTCTGGTGCGAGTTTAAGTAACTCTTCCAGCGTACGCACCCCTGCCATACCATTACCGATTAAAACTAACTTCTCTCTCATGGATCTCTCCGTCAATCATTGTCTGCTTACTTTGGCAAACACTGTGCCAAAAAAGTAAACTATTGATTTAAAAGAAAGAGTTTATTAAAAGCTTTTTAATAAGTAGTTTAGATGCTTATTTATGCACCATTATGATTAACCTTGCACCATTTAAATACGATGCAAAAAAAAAGCCCTTCACAGTGAAGGGCTTTTTTTGTCGGTGGCTATGCTTTTTTAAGGTTGCATATTCCAGATATGTGACTGAATTAACCATGAACCATCTTCAGTTTTTACCAGAACCAACGATAAAACACCGCCGAAACTTATCTTCTCGCCATCGCTGTTTTTTCCGTCTGCGTGCCAGTAACCAATTTGGGTTATCTGATCGTCAGTTGAATAAATAGCATCTGTTTCAATTTGATGATTGGTCACACCGTTATCAACAAAACTTTGAAATAACTGTGCGATAGCATCTTTACCTTTTAAGATAGCGCCATTACCCGGTGATAAAGTCGCATCATTTTTATATAACTGTTTCAAACTATCGACATCGCCAGCATTAAACGCTTTGTTCCATTGGGCATTAGCAAAATCTATCTGATTTTTTACCGATAGCTCTTCAGCCATCACAGAAAATTGCACAGAAAACATACTGAACATAAAAACTAAAAACTTTTTCATTACTCACTCCTGGTTAAATTTAGTGTTATCTATTGTTTGGCTTAATTTAACGTTCAATCAAAAATCGTTAAATTTCGCTTTAACTTTGCCAGCACATCCATTAATACCTGACCTTGCTCTTATCAATCACGGACATCAATTGTCCCAAACGCTGATAATAATCAGGCATGACTTCGTCTAATTTTTGCTGACCCTTCTTGGTAAGTTTGATTTGTGTTTGCCGTTTATCTTTCTCATCAACAATACGCTGTATCAGTCCCTCTCGCGCTAAACCATCTAACAGGCCTGTCATTGTCGCCCGGCTGACCCCAGATTGTTCTGCCAACTTTGAGGGTGAAGATATAAAGCTATCTTCACGCATCAATAAAATTAATACCCACCAGCGTCCCTGGAGTAAATCATAGCGTCGTAAAAAGTTATCTAAGCCGACAGAAAGCTCTGAGGCTACCCCGAGAAGATGGAGAAACTGCATCACTGCATTGATATCGACTTCTGGGTAGCGCGAAGCAAATTTTTCTAATATTGCCTTATCTGGCAAGTCTTTAAGTTGAAGCATACCCCCATTATAGTTAGCTTCCTAATTTTTAGTAAACCTTTATCTTAAATAAATTCAGCTTCGTTTAAGCTACGCCACCTAGTATGTGACCCGTACCTCAACAAAAGGAGCACAAAATGAAAAACGTAAAAACAATTGGCTTAATTGGTGCGGCAACAATGATGATGCAGATGGGTGTTGCTCATGCGGATTTAGATGCTGATGACATGCGTGAAATCAGAAAAATCTCTGAAGGTTTTGGCTTAATTTCATTAGAACAAGCACAAGCTAAAGCGCTTGAAGCCAAACCTGGTATTGTAGAAGATGCCGATCTGGAAGACCGTGCCTTTGATAAAGGCTGGGATTATGAGTTTGAAATTGTTGATGCTGATGGTGGCGAATGGGAAGTCCTAATTGACGCCAAAACCGGTGAAGTTCGTAAAACAACTAAAGACTGGTTCTAATCAGCTACTGAGGCCTGCAGGTGGATATCCACCTGCAGGCCTCCCCATTTCTGGGATTGAGCAAACTGCATAGTACCGTCATAACTTTCAACAATATCAAATACAATTGCCAAACCTAAACCACTTCCCGGCGTTGATTCATCAGCCCGAAAACCCCGTTGAGTCAAAGCTGACAAGTCATCATCATGACATCCAGGTCCATCATCCATCACCCGAATAACAATACCCTTTTCATTCTTGATCTCTAGTTCTACCCGGCTTTGGCACCATTTGCATGCGTTATCCATGATATTTCCCAGCAGTTCCAGCAAGTCTTCTCGATCACCATGAAAACGCAGTTGTTTATCAACCTGACAGGTAATAATCAGTTGTTTATCCTGATAGATACGTTTTAATGTATCAGCCAGACTTACCACTAATTCATGAATATCAACACCTCTTCCAGGCAATGTTAAACCCGACACACGAGCACGTTTTAATTCACGATCAATAATTTGCTTGATTTCCTGAGTCTGCTGATAGATTGCTGCTTTAGTCACAGCATCGTTTTTCAATTCCTCACTGTCGGCGATCTGGTTTAACAGGGTCAATTGGGTTTTAAGACGATGCGCTAAATTACCAAGCGATTGCCTGGAGCGGCGTGTTTTTGTGACCATACTGGCCATTAAACGATTGAGTTCAACCAGTAAGGGCCGGATTTCATCAGGTGCCTGTTCATCAATTTTTTCAATATCGCCTTGCCCCAATAGTTTTAATTCATTCTTAGCTTTATTCAGTGGTCTCAATGCACGTCTGACAATCCAAAACTGTAGCCCCAGCAAAGCTAAAACGCCTAACAGTGATAAGGTAGTAAATGTCCACTGAAAATGGGTTTTATCCTCCAACATCCAGGCAATATCTTCTGCTACGGTAATCGTGACCTGCTGTCCCTGCTTCAGATACCCCGCTGACACAGCCATCAACGGTTGCTGTCCTGGTCCTTCCAGATAAAGCGTGGCTTTTTCACCGACATTTAAGGCCGGTGTAGATAAATCAAAGTCCCATAAAGAGCGTGAGAAGAGTTGTTGTTGTGGTGTTTGAATAGAAAAGTACAGACCTGAGAAGGCCCGCTGATAGCTGCTGCTCAAACGACGATCATCCAGCAGGATCTCTCCTTCAGCATTAATATGGATATGAGCAACTAAGGTTTGTGTTTCTTCTTGCAGGCGGGTGATAACTTGCTTTTCGATTAAACGATCAATGGTGAAGGTTAGCCACAGCCATTGTCCAATCAACAAGACAGCTAAAAAAATTGCTAAGCCAATGGATAAACGGCTACGAACCGATCGCATTAGTCTTGCTGACCAAAAATATAACCTTGGCCGCGCCTTGTTACTATCCAATCAGCCCCAATTTTCTGACGTAAGCGATTCACATAGACTTCCATCACATTGCTGTCTTTATCACTATCCAGTTGATAGACATGCTCAGTAAGTGTGGTTTTAGAAAGTAACTGCTGGGGGTGCAACATAAAGTATCTTAACAGCTTAAATTCTGTGCCTGTCAGGCTATGCTTCTCACCCGTCTTCAATATCACGGTCTGCTCTGCTTCATCCAGAGCTAAACCTTCATAACTCAACTCTCCAGGATGCTGCCCAGAGCATCGGCGTAAAACAGCATTAATCCGAACGATGAGTTCTTCAGTTTGAAAAGGTTTAGCAAGATAATCATCTGCACCGGCTTTAAAGCCCAGTACTTTATCTTCCCAGGCATCACGTGCAGTCAGAATAATTACGGGCACGGCATTTTCATTGCGTCGCCAATTTTCTAAGACTTCTAGTCCCGGTTTCCCCGGTAACCCTAGATCCAATACAATCAGATCATAAGGCTCGATTTCGCCCATTGCTTCGCCATCAATACCATCAGCAGATAAATCTGTGGCAAATCCGGCTTTATTCAATGCTTGCTGAAGGTTAGGTCCTAATAAGGGATCATCTTCAACCAATAACAGCCGCATTAATTATCCTCATTTTCCAGCTCAACAAACTCACCTGTTTGAGCATCTAACTCAAGCTCCCATACTTGACCTTGTTCATCCAGAATCTCGAGTTCGTATATATAACGGCCATCGTCTTTTTCCAAATCTGTTTCAATGACCTGACCGGGTTTTATTACTTTTGCCTTCGTCAGAATTTCCTGAAGAGGCATAATCTTGCCCTCTTTCAGCAATTGTCTGGCCACACTGGCACTTTCATCAGCTTGTGCTGGCGATACCGCAAGCAGAGCGCTCACTGAAATAGATAAGCATGTGAATAGAGTGCGTTTCATCGTATACATTATTTAGATGTCTAAGTGAGCTTAAGTGTAGAAATTCAAACTTAAACCAAACTGAATAACGATGTTTTATTGAGTGGTAAAAATTCGGATAACTTTACCGTTTTTAAGTAAAACATGCGTGCTGCCTTTACTCATTGTTTTAAACATCCATTTTTCAAAATTATCCTGAAGGCGCTCACCATCTTTACCCACTTTCAAAGCCGGTCTGACAGACTTCACCACGTTGCTGGGCTGCCAGTTCTCGCCACAAACATGCATGATTTGGTCAACATCCATACCTACCTCTATGGCACTTTTGCCACAGGAATAATGATCTAAATACTGACTACTTCCCGCATGAGCTAAAGCAGTAAAACTCAAACCTAAGGCTATCGAAGCCAAGTAAAAAAAACGCATATCTCTCTCCGTTCATTTTTTCAGGACAATATCATGAACTGTGTTGAATAATCTTGCCAGATTTTGTTATCAAATTTAACCGTCGCCAACAATATGCAGGAAGTGCATATGTTTTTCGTATTGAATCAGAATGTCATCAATGACTTGCTCTTGATTATATCCGTACATATCGTAATGTTGACTACCTTCAGCAAGATACACTTCACCCCGATAATAACGCTTTGTCTCATCATCATCGTCTAAAGCATCGAGGGCAAAACTTGGCATTACGTGCCTGACGCTGTGAACCCCGTAAACAAAGTCTTTCTCACCACCATAGCTGACGTTTAATTCAATCGAATCTTTTTTGCTAACAATCTCAGATTCAACGCCAGTATTACGCAATTCCGCTGCCACTTTTTTCAACGCGGGTTTCACCACATCGTTCAAAAATGTTTGCATTGTCGCTTTATCAGGATATTCACTCAAATTTTTCAGGCGTTGCTTCCAGCCAACTTGTCTGCCTGTACTCACAGGAGTCTGTGGCACACCAATGATCAGGCGTTTTATGCCTTCCATTCTTAAGCCTTTCATCAAGCCAAAACACATCAGTAACATGATGACAACAAATGGCAGAGCACCAGCAATAGAAGCCGTTTGTAAGGCTTTTAAACCACCCGCCAGCAATAACGCAGCAGCAACACAACCTTCCGTTAATGCCCAAAAAATGCGCTGCCAAACCGGCGGTTTAGGATGGCCATTGGAGGTAATCATATCAATGACCAAGGAACCTGAATCTGATGATGTTACAAAAAATGTGATGACCAGTATGGTGGCTAAGCCAGAAGAAATCATACTCAGCGGCATATGCTCAAACATCGAGAAAACGGCAATGGCACTATTTTCACTGACGGCTCCAGAGATAACCCCGGCAAGATTACCCAGCTCCATATGAATGGCTGTTCCGCCAAAAAACGTCATCCACATAAAGGTAAAACCAACAGGCACAAATAACACACCTAGAATAAACTGACGGATAGTTCGACCTCTTGAAACTCGGGCAATAAACATCCCGACAAAGGGCGACCAGGCAATCCACCAGCCCCAATAGAATAATGTCCAGCCACCTATCCAGCCATTAGGATCATAAGCGTATAGATTGAATGTTTTATTAACCACTTCGCTTAAATAATTACCGGTGTTTTGTACCAATGTTTGCAATAAGAACAGCGTCGGACCAGCAAATAAAACAAACAACAATAAAAGAATAGCCAGCCCCAGATTAATTTCAGACAGACGTTTGATGCCTGAGTCCAGCCCAGCGACAACAGAAATAGTTGCTAGCAGTGTAATCCCTGCAATCAAGCCGATTTGAAGACCCACTGATTCTGCTGGTAAGCCAAACATATAAGTAAGCCCGGCATTCACCTGTAAAACCCCAAGACCCAGTGAAGTCGCCACACCAAACATGGTGCCTAGCACGGCGAAAATATCTACTGTATGGCCGATGGGGCCATATATTTTTTCACCAATTAAGGGATAAAGTGACGAGCGAATGCTTAACGGTAAATTGTGTCGAAAACCAAAATAGGCAAGCGATAAACCCACCACGGCATAAATTGCCCAAGCGTGTAAGCCCCAATGGAAAAACGTGATCGACATCGCTTCCCTGGCAGCTTCAATATCACCACCTTGGCCTACAGGTGGTGAAGAAAAGTGCATAATCGGCTCAGCAACGCCGAAAAATAATAAACCTATCCCCATGCCAGCACTAAACAACATGGCAAACCACGATAAATAACCATAGTCAGGCTCAGAATGATCAGGGCCAAGTTTAATAGCACCATAGGAACTCATTGCCAGGCCAATACTGAAGATAAGGAAAAATCCGACGGCCAGTAAATAAAACCAGCCAAAAGTATTCACTATCCAGGATTGAGTCGCGGTAAAAACTGAAGAGGCGGTATCAGAAAAAAACGCTGCAAAAATAACAAAAGCGATAATTAAAATAGCTGAACCAAAAAATACGGGTGGATTGATTTCTGCTTTACGTGTTGTTTTATTTTCTATCGTCGGACTCGTCATATATATATGAACTCTCTGATTATTATTTTGTTTAATGCGGGTAATACTTAGAAGTAATAGCCAAAATTGATATTAAAACGCGTCTGCCAATCATCATTCTGGTTGGCGCCTAAGCGATCACCAAAAGGATCATCGCCACCAATGAATTCATTGCCATTTGAGGCGCTTAAATCGGTGTAGATATACCAGTTACCACTAGCCCAAGCCGCACCCAAAGTAGCGAGTGCACTGTCGTTAAAGTCACGCTCTTCTTTCAATAAAACACTGTATTCGACATAGGGCATAACGTAATCCAGCCACGGCAACTGATTTGTGTCATAGCGATAACTGAGAGAAACAGCCGGTAACCAGGCTTCTGCGGCGACTGTATTGGGAAAATCATAGGCCCCCATTTGCACCAGCTTACTTGTTCCCAAAGGCTGATCTTTGTCCACGTCAAAACGGTAGTACGTTAATTGTGTTGCCAGTGTAAATGCTCGCCATTTGTTCAGCATATGACCAGAGACAGCATAATGGTGCCCATCATCTTGTGAACCACGACTTTTTAATTGCGAATACTGTAAGGAGAAGCCAAGGTCGGTTTTTACTTCACCGGTTCCAAGGTGAGTAATACCACGTAAATTAAACTGGTTACGTTCTTCATAACCATCACCAGATTCATTGACCACATCGTAGGAATAGCGAGCACTTTGATGTGATGAACCCGTATATGAGCCTTCATCAGAGACATAATAGGCAATGTCCCAATCCCATTGGTCTGTGGACTGATGATATTTAACCCCCAGATCCATATCATCAGATAGACCGAGATAATAATGCTGATCAAAAAACCAGCTCTGCGAGACACCATAAGGTCCGGGACCAAAAGGCACTCTGTTTACACCGACTTGTATCTGACGCTGCTCGTCAAATTGATAACCTAACCAGCCCGTGTGCAGAAAGTTATAACCGTTATACCAGCGGTATTCTAATTTCCCCAGATAAGGGCCATTTTCATAGTCCAGATTCAGACGAAACGTATCCAGAGCAAAGTTACCATCATCATCAAATGACCGCGAGGCCCCACCAGTCTCAGGATAATCGCCAATCGCATAATTAGCCCGTATAGCGCCTCCTACCTTGAGGTGACCAAATCGAATTTTATCGTCTGGTTTGGCTTCTGCATCGACGTGTGATTTTGATAGTGCTTGGAGTTTTTCTGTTGATTGCTGCTTTTCCTGTTCTGCTTTAGCAAGCGCAGCACGTGTTTTTTCCAACTCCAGTTGTAGAGCTTTAACACGGGTCTGTAATTGTTCAACTGTTTCTTGTTCAGCGTCAGCAACTGCAATTGATGATGGGCCTATCGCTAATAGAGCAATAATTGATTGGCTTAAAAACAAGCTTCTTGTGGGCAAGATAGCTCTTCGTCTTATCATGTAATTATCCGTTTAGATTACTGATGAACTTTTTTGGAAAACGTTATTCACTAGGTGAAAAACGAAGAGGTGTGTTAAGAACACGTATTGTTTACCCTAACAATTTGAAGCCATGACTTCAAATCATCAGAACAGAATCCGGGCCACTACGGGGAGATGATCTGAGGCTTTTTTTGCCAGAGGTGATTTGTGTATATCCAAAGACAGTAGATGCTGACGAGGGTGAACCCAAATACGATCCAAGGCAAATACAGGAAAAAAACTGGGGAAACTCTTTCTTGATGGCGTGGTATCAAAATAGGCTTTTAAGCGGCGTAATGTTCGTCCCCACAAAAACCATTCATTCAAATCCCCCATCAACACCGCCGTATCAACTTCATGCTCGCCAAGACGGCTCAAGAGTTTTTCTACCTGATACTGGCGTTCCGTAGGTTTTAAACCAAAATGAGTGGTCATTATCACCAGTTGATGCTGATCTATTTCCAGCCTGAGTTGAATAGCACCTCTGGGCTCATGAGGTGCCAGACTCAAATCAATCAGTTCATGAGAGCTTAATGGGTATTTACTCAAAACCGCATTGCCATAATGACGACTTTCACGAAACATTGTCGGTCCGGCAATGCCGATCATCCCCGTTTGTTGGGCAATAAAATCCAGCAGGTCGATATCATTGACCATGTGATGCTCGACCTCTTGCAGCGCAATGATGTCAGCATCTATCTCACGGATGACATCCACTATTCTAAACGGATCGAAATGCCTATCAGTGCCGATACAGGCATGAATGTTATAACTGGCTAACTTAAGCTCCATTCAATCTCTTATTCGTCTTCTTTACGATTAATCAGTCGCTTCAACCCAACCATAATGCCAACAATGACGATGACGACTCCAACAAATATCGCGATTTGTTCAGGGTCTGGATTTTGCACAGTTCGCATCAACGAATCAGCAAACACCGTAATACCCAATATCCCCGGTAACATACCGATCAGCGTACCAATGGTAAAATCACGCGTATTAATGTGCGAGCCGCCGGCGACAAGATTAATCACTGTAAACGGTGCTACAGGAATAATGCGTACAGTGATAATCGCCAAAACACCATGTTTAGCCAGGCGCCGGCTTAATTTATTAATACTGGAACCGGCTAATTTCTGAATGGTATTTCGCCCCATATAGTGTCCAACGGCATACCCCATCAAGCCACTCACCAGCGAGCCAATAATGGAATAAACAGTTCCCCATAAAGGGCCAAATGTCAGTGCCGTTGTGATAATCAGCAGGGTCACCGGAAAGGCAATCAATCCGGCAATGGCAAAAATACCGATCACAATTAATGGTGTTAATGGGTGTGACTTAATACCTTCAGCGGCATGTTGTAATGTTTCCGGATTTAACCATTCACTTAAAGGTGTCCATCGCCAAATAGCTGTTAACGCTAGTACTACAATCAAAACGGCAACAATTTTCCACCACTGTTTTTGGGCTGATTTTGGTTCATCAACCGGAATAAACATCTTAGTAAGTTTTTCCGTTTCAATCGGCCTTTCAGGATCGACAATGGCAGAATCCGGTAACATCTGATTCGCATAGTCAGAGACCGAGCAATCAAGTTCACGTAATGTATGACTGTTTTCCTGTCGAGCATCTATCAAGCGAATAAGAGAACCTTCCTGAGATAAATTCTGGCGAAGTTCATCTGCTGTCATACCAAAATGTTCTGTCAGTAAACGCTCGCGAAACCGACTGACAGTAGCTTTGTGTTCATCTGTCTCCGCTTCAATCACCAGATCACATTCACTATCGAAGCCCATGGAACGGTTGCTTAAATTTGCTGAACCGACTCGCATTAAACAATCATCAATGACCGTGATTTTTGCATGCACGCTGATATAAGAATCACCAAGCTCATCACGATGCGGATAACAAAGACGTAACCGATTATGTTTGTCAGCCTCTTTCAATTTGCAGGCCACACGATAACGCAAAACATCCATGGTGGCCTGTTCTAGCCAGCCACCAGTCATTAATGGCAAGACTAAAACAACATCGGGCCCGTCTCGTTCCTTCAGGCGTTCAGCTAATAAATCAGCCACTTTCCATGAAGTAAAATATTGATTCTCCATATATATAAGATTTTCAGCCGCTTTCAGGCTATCAATATAGAGTTGTTCAACTTCACGAATTTCTTTCTGATCATGGTACTGAGGCATTGTCCTGCTGATGCCTATCTCGATGTCTTTAAACCAGGGCTCGATATATTCAGGCCAAGCCGATCCTGATTTTTGTGACGGTTTATTGAGTTTTTCGCCGGTCGCTTTTAACCAGCGTTCTCGTGCCAGGTCACCTAAAGCGGCTGCCGCTTCACCTTGCACCATCATTTGTACATCATGAAATGGCGGATAATGATGACCATCAGGGTCAATACGTCTTGACTCTTTCGCTTTATGTTCTGAGCTATCCCAACGACTTTTGCCAATATCAAAACCACCGGAGAAAGCAAGCTCATCGTCTATAACTACCACTTTCTGGTGCTGAGATGCCCCCATAGGACACTCACCATCAAGTTTAAAATGCAATCTGTTTTGAGATTTCCACGCTGGTTTATACATGGGCAACCACTCTCGCTCCATCGTATAAACCATTGCCCAGTCCCAGTTCAGAATATAAATATGTAAATCAGGGTTTCGGTTAAGCACTTCACTGACAAAAGCACCCAACTCTACAGGTAGGTCTTCAACTTGATCACTGTTGCGAACAAGTTGCATTCGGCTATCAATATCCCATGAAAGAATATATACCGAGTGTTTCGCCCGCTGGATAGCAGCATGCAAAACACCAAAATAATTTTCCCCATCGATAAGTAAAGCAACTTGATCTGCGTGTTTTTTTTGCCAGCAATTATTACCTTCTTTCAGTATGGGTGTTTTTGTCACACTTGATTCCTAAATGATAGTCAGGGAGGGATTTCGCCACTGAGCATAACACAAGAATGCGTGACCACACACCGACATCCTCTGCAGAAAACATCTCTTTTTCATACTCTTTAGAACAGTAATATATATCTCTATTTTCCGTTAATTTTGTTCTGAATTTTCACAATAATTTCAAGGCTATATAAATAATAATATCTATCTTAGACGAATAATTGAAATAGCTATTGATGGCACTGTGTAAGCACGATATGTTTGTTATAAATTAAAAAAATATCTTCAATCGATAGAGAGAGAGAATGGCGATAAAACGCATTGCTACAAGTGAGTTACAAATTGGTATGTATATTCAGAAACTAGGAGGGTCCTGGATACAGCATCCGTTTGTCCGCAGTAGTTTCTTACTCACCGAGCCCAATGACATCAAGCGCATCAAAGAAGCAGGTATAAAAGAGTTGTGGATTGATGACGAGAAAGGCGAAATAACGGAAGCAGCCGAAGCTTCCGACGCATCGCAAAAGACTGATTCGACCACCGCACAACAAACGGCCCCAAATAAAACTCACTCTGAGATAAAAGCTTCGGACGCTTCAAGTTCGATTGAGAATGAAATCGAACGTGCCAGAAAACTGTGCCAGGATGCCAAACCTCAGATCATGTCGATGTTCAACGATATTCGTCTGGGTAAAGCCATCGATCCAAAAACCACCCTACCACTTGTCGGCGAAATTGACTCGCTGGTTCAACGTAACTCTGCTGCCATACTCAGTGTTGCCCGATTAAAAACGCATGATGATTACACTTACATGCACTCTGTTGCTGTATGTGCGCTTATGTTGTCACTTGCGAATCAGATGGGATTAGATAAAGAACAAACTCGCCTGGCTGGTATCGGCGGTCTAATGCATGACTTGGGTAAAGCCGCTATGCCTCTCGACATCTTAAACAAACCCGGCAAGCTCACAGATGCTGAATATCTGATCATGAAAAAGCACACTATCGTGGGCGCCAAAATTCTGCAGGACAGTGGTGCAGAAGCAGAAGTAATTGATATTGCCTTAAATCATCACGAGAAGATTAATGGCACCGGTTATCCCAACCAACTGCCCGCAGAAAAAATTTCTCAGCTGGCTCGTATGGCCGCTATTTGCGATGTATACGATGCAGTGACCTCTGAACGTGCCTACAAAAAACCTTGGGAACCCGCCAATACCATTCGTGAGATGTCGAAATGGGATGGACATTTTGATAAACAAATTTTTAATAGTTTTGTTAAATCTGTAGGTATCTACCCGATTGGCTCTCTGGTTCGCTTAACATCTCAACGCTTAGCGGTGGTGATTGAGCCCGCGATAGACTCCTTACTAAAACCTAAAGTCAAAGTGTTCTTCTCAATACGCTCAAACGCCCCCATTCCCATACAAATTATCGATCTTTCTGCAAAAAACTGTAAAGAAAGCATTGAAGGACCAGAAGAACCCGCAGATTGGGATTTTAAATCCTTAGAAAATCTATGGTTATGAGTTATTATCCCGGTAAACCTCAATAACTCTTCACAAGACTAATGAAAGTCAGATGGATGAGTTTTAGCTGTTAGACATTATTAAAGGATAGATATGATGGCAGATAAGACACGATCGTCCTTACACACGCTGATTACCAAGCGTTATATGCTGGCTGTAACACTTATTGCTTTGTTATCCAGCTTTGCTGCATATACGCTAAAGTCTGCGCTTTCTGATGTTGATAATACGGCCTATATTGTCAATATTTCTGGTAGTCAACGCATGTTGAGTCAACATATTGCCTTGGATATTCATCGTTTGTATCAACAACGCTTCGTGATGAATACAGAACAAACAGAAACTGAAAATCTGCTGACTCAGCACATAGACACGATGAAATCCGCCAATCATCAGCTCGCTTCAGGCCAACTCAATAATGGACATCAGCTTGAACTCTCCCCAACTATCAGAGATATCTATTTTGGTGACATAGACTTATATGATCGCGTCAATTTTTACTTAAAAATCGCTACCCAAATCCTAGATACAACCTCAGAGGAACCATTTTTACAACTGATGAGCGAGATTGATAGCTCCTCTGAAAACTTATTAATCGATTTAGATAAGGCCGTTAATCAATATCAACGTGAAGGCGATGAGCGACTAGAGATCATTCAACGACTCGAAGTCGGTGTTTGGTTAGTCACACTGCTCACACTCATGCTGGAAGTTATTTTTATCTTCAGACCCATGGCAAAAGAAGTCATCAAATCACGCGATGCAGAACAACGGCTACTTAACAGCCTTGAAGATCAAGTTGAACTTCGTACCTATAAACTTGAAGCCGCCAACAAAAAACTACAAGAGCTGGCTAGTAAAGATCCTCTCACTAATCTTAATAACCGACTGACACTTGAAGTCGATATAGAAACCCTTATCAAAGGCTTCTATTCTCATCAGTGTCCATTTGCTATTGCCCTGATTGATATCGATTTTTTCAAAAGAATCAATGATGAATACGGCCACTTAGCCGGCGATCATGTACTGAAAGAATTTGCTGAAATATTACAATCACAAGGACGTAATACCGATAAAGTGTACCGTGTCGGTGGGGAAGAGTTTGTCTTATTACTGAACCGTGTTCCCTGTGAGAGAACTGAAGAAATGATGCTGGAATTGATCGACAAAACCCGGTCTCACCAGTTTAAGTTTGAAGGTCAACAATTCACTGTAACCATTAGCATGGGGCTGTACCATACTGACCTTTTCCCGGTAGCAAACCTGAGAGACTTATTCTTCGTCACCGATAAAGCACTATATGAATCAAAAGCTAATGGCAGAGACAGGCTAACCCTGGCTACGAGAACGTAGAACAAAAAACATAAAATATCTTTAACAAACAGTTCCTTAATTAGGAATTAATATTTTAGTGATGTCGTTGCAATTCAGTTTGCTAAAAGTAAATAACAGTTATTGAATCGCCGATATCTGCCATTTTCAATATTAGGGAAAAACTCCCAAACTCTCAGTGAGCATATCCCAAATCGTCGTCAATTAAACGTTGTAGACTACCAAACAGTAATTTCAATGGTCTGGAAGCGGTTTGAATTTAGTCTGTAATTAGCAGATAAATTTTGACTTTTCGACACATGATTCTCCTGTGTCTTTCCATACAGATCATTGTCCTCAAGCTTAATACCTATGCAGTTACCTTCGCTTGGACTGCTCTTTAATTAAGGCATTCTTTGCATGAGGTTAAAGCGGTGAGTTTTGAGATGTAACCGTACTGCTTACCAGCAGTATTTATGACACGACGAGATAGTCTGAGTGACTAAACAAATAGTCTTTAACAGAAGAGATGGTTGGCGAAACGTATGTTTTAAGACGTATGACATCGCTTCAAGTCACATTCAAACAATACAGGTTGACACAGGCATTATCTCGTATCGTTACTCGATATCTGTATAACATTTTTGCGCTCAGAGTCAGGGAAGAAGTGGCAGGAAAACTGTTTAAAAAAGGCGCTTAAACCGAGGATTCTGAATGAAAAAAACTAAATGTTCTGCTTTTGTCAGAGGGTTATCAATGGCTTCAGCAATTCTGCTGAGCGGTTGTAAAGCAGGTGTTTTAGATCCAAAAGGACCGGTAGGTCATGATGAGCGAACGCTTATCATTACTGCCGTATTACTCATGCTGGTCGTGGTCATTCCTGTCATTGTGATGACGCTGGTTTTTGCATGGAAATACCGTGCTTCCAACAAAAAAGCCGAATACAAACCCAACTGGGCTCATTCAACCAAAATCGAAGTCATTGTCTGGACGGTGCCTTGTATCATCATTCTCATTTTAGGCACGCTGACCTGGATAACCACGCATTCGCTCGATCCATTCAAACCACTTGAAACAGCCGATAGTCAGAAGCCAATCACGATTGAAGTCGTTGCTCTGGACTGGAAATGGCTATTTATCTATCCAGAACAGCATATAGCCACGGTTAACCAAGTTGCCTTCCCTGAAAATGTGCCCGTTCGTTTCAAGGTCACCTCAGATACGGTGATGAATTCCTTCTTTATCCCTCAACTGGGTAGTCAAATATATGCGATGGCGGGTATGCAGACGGAAGTCAATTTGCTCGCCCACGAAACCGGTACTTTTGATGGCATGTCAGCCCACTTTAGCGGTGATGGCTTCTCGCACATGAACTTTAAAGCCCTCTCCCAAACACCATCCCAATTTAATGAGTGGATTAATAAAGTAAAACAGGCCCATCGTGAGCTGGATCAAGACAGTTACGACGCCTTAGCCAAACCCAGTGAGCAAAATCCCGTTGCTTACTACTCGTCAGTGAAGCCTGACTTGTTCAAATCAATTGTTATGAATTACATGAATACGAACTCGGATATGGCCTCAGAAGAAATGCAATCAGACTCAGGAGTAACTGATGTTAGGTAAATTAACGCTTGCGGACATTCCATACGATAACCCTATCGTAATGAGTGCGGTCGGCTTTATGGTCCTATTTGGGCTGATTATTTTTGCCCTGATTACGCGCTATGGTAAGTGGACTTATCTATGGAAAGAATGGCTGACATCGGTTGATCACAAGAAAATTGGTGTGATGTATTTCTTAGTGGCATTGGTGATGCTGCTTCGCGGTTTTTCCGATGCCATCATGATGCGCTCACAACAGGCAGTCGCTCTGGGCGCCAATCAAGGCTATCTGCCACCTGAGCATTATGACCAAATATTTACGGCGCACGGCGTGATTATGATTTTCTTTGTGGCCATGCCATTCGTCATTGGTCTTATCAATATTGTGGTTCCCTTACAAATTGGTGCCCGTGATGTGGCTTTCCCATACCTCAACTCAGTCAGCTTTTGGTTGTTCGTGGTCGGTGTGATATTGGTTAACCTGTCACTCGCTGTCGGTGATTTTGCCAAGACAGGCTGGCTGGCCTATCCCCCGTTGTCTGAAATGCAATACAGTCCTGATGTTGGCGTGGACTATTACATCTGGAGTCTACAGATATCCGGGCTCGGAACATTACTGACTGGTATCAACTTTTTTGTCACTATCATCAAAATGCGTGCGCCGGGTATGACATTAATGAAAATGCCAATATTCAGCTGGGCGGCACTATGCACTAATGCCCTAATCGTCGGTGCCTTCCCGGTATTAACAGTCACACTGGCATTATTGACTCTGGATCGCTACCTCGGCATGCATTTTTTCACCAATGCCATGGGCGGCGACATGATGATGTACATCAACTTGATTTGGATTTGGGGCCATCCGGAAGTGTATATCTTAGTGCTACCGGTATTTGGTGTCTTCTCAGAAGTCGTTGCTACCTACTCTAAAAAACCTTTGTTCGGCTATACATCCATGGTGTATGCGACGATTGCGATTACCATACTTTCGTTTATAGTCTGGTTGCATCACTTCTTCACCATGGGCTCGGGGGCCAACGTTAACGCCTTCTTTGGCATCATGACAATGATTATTGCCATTCCGACCGGTGTAAAAATCTTTAACTGGTTGTTCACGATGTACGGTGGTCGTGTCGAATTCAGCTCACCTTTACTATGGACGCTTGGCTTCATGATTACCTTCAGTATTGGTGGCATGACCGGTGTGCTTCTATCTGTGCCAGGTGCCGACTTTGTATTGCATAACAGCCTGTTTCTGATTGCACACTTCCATAACGTCATCATTGGTGGTGTGGTATTCGGCTCTATGGCTGGCTATGCCTACTGGTTTCCAAAAGCATTTGGTTTCAGACTCAATGAACGCTGGGGCAAATATTCATTCTGGGCGTGGTTTGTAGGCTTCTATCTGGCCTTTATGCCGCTCTACTATCTGGGGTTCCTCGGAATGACTCGTCGCCTCAATCATTATGACAACCCTGCCTTCCAACCTTGGTTAATACTGGCTGCAGTGGGGGCTGGAATTATCATGTTGGGCATTATCTTCACCATCGTGCAACTGGTCGTCAGTATTCGTGAACGTCAGGCGAATATGGACGTTACTGGTGATCCATGGGGTGGCCGTACACTGGAATGGTCAACCTCATCACCACCGCCTTTCTATAACTTCGCGGAAATACCTGTTGTCTCAGAACTGGATGCTTTCCATACGATGAAAGAAAGCGGTGATTACCCGCCAGAACCCAAGCAATACAAAGAAATTCATATGCCAAGGAATACTGGTGTGGGTGTCTTTATCGGTCTGTTCAGTTTGATTTTTGGCTTTGCCATGATCTGGTACATCTGGTGGATGGCGATTGCAGGGGTTGTCGGTATTTTGGGCTGCATGATCTGGCGCAGCTTTGATAATGACGTCGATTACTACGTGCCGGTCGAAGAAATCGAGCGCATCGAAGGCGAATGGCTTGAGAAAGTACGAAATCATCATCAATCAAATGGCAAGACAAGTGCTGACTCAACATCTACGCAAACTGCGTAGGTCAATTAATACATTATTAATAAGGTAATCAGGCATTAATTATGACTACTGATGTTTTAGATAACGCAAATACTCACGAGCATGCACATCACGATGCCTCCTCAACGCGAGTGTTCGGCTTCTGGATCTACATAATGAGTGACTGCATTTTGTTTGCGGCGTTGTTCGCAACATTTGCAGTACTCGGACACAATTATGCAGGTGGGCCCACTGGTAAAGAGATTTTTGAGTTAGATGGTGTACTAATCGAAACCTTCTGCCTGTTATTCAGCAGTATCACCTATGGTTTTGCCATGGTGGCGATGAATAATGGTCAGCGGCAACTTGTCATACTTTGGCTGGCCATCACCTTTTTACTGGGTGCAGGTTTTGTGGGCCTTGAACTAAACGAGTTCAGTCATCTGATTGCTGAAGGCCATAGCTGGCAGCAAAGTGCATTTCTGTCCTCATTTTTTGCCCTGGTCAGCACACACGGTCTGCACGTGAGTTGTGGTTTGATTTGGATGATATTCATGATGATTCATGTCTATCGTTATGGATTGACTGAACTGAACAAATCTCGCTTAATGTGTTTGAGCCTGTTCTGGCACTTTCTGGATATCATCTGGATCTTCGTATTTACCTTTGTTTATCTGTTGGGGGTTCTGAATGGATAACAGCCATATCGCCGGCGCAGCGCACGGCACCTATAAGTCTTATCTGATTGGTTTTATTCTGTCAGTCGTACTGACTGTCATTCCATTCTGGATGGTAATGAATCCTACGATGGCACCGTCCACTATCGCTATCAGCATTCTTGGCTTTGCTGTTGTGCAGGTGCTGGTCCATCTGTATTTTTTCTTGCACCTGAATACCTCGTCAGAACAACGTTGGAACCTGGTCGCCTTTGCTTATACCTTCATCTTGATATTGTTTATCGTGGTGGGTTCTTTGTGGATTATGCATAATCTTGGTTACAACATGATGCTCGACTAAGTCAGGTAATAAGTGCTAAAAAAATATTGGCAGGTTGCCAAGCCAGGTATTGTGATTGGCAACCTCATTTCATTAGCGGGCGGTTTTTTTCTCGCATCTAAAGGCAGCATCGATTTGATGCTGTTTTTTTATACCGCTTTTGGTGTGTCACTGATCGTCGCTTCCGGCTGTGTGTTTAACAACTTCATTGACCGGGATATTGACACGCTGATGGAACGTACCCGCGATCGGGTATTGGTAAAAGGACTCATCTCACCAAGTGTGGCGTTGGTCTATGCTTCAGTTCTTGGCCTGTTAGGGACGTTTGTGCTGTTGTACGGTACCAATATCATCGACGTAACCGTCGTTCTGGTCGGTTTTATTATCTATGTCGGCGTCTATAGCCTATCGATGAAACGTCACTCCGTTCACGGCACCTTGATTGGCAGTCTTGCTGGCGCCATGCCACCCGTGGTGGGCTATTGTGCTGTCAGTAACCAGTTTGACCTCGGTGCGGCTATCTTGCTGCTGATTTTCAGCATTTGGCAAATGCCCCACTCCTATGCGATCGCCATTTTCAGATTTAATGATTATCGTGCCGCCTCGATTCCAGTACTGCCCGTAGCCAAAACTATTCAGAGTGCTAAACACCAGATTTTGCTCTACCTGATTGCATTTAACCTGGCAACGCCCCTGCTTTACCTGACAGGCTATACCGGTGTTTGGTACCTCATTATCACCTCAGCCTTTGGCTTGTATTGGTTATATATAGCTTGGGCAGGATTGAAGACAAAAGAAGATACGGCCTGGGCTAAAAAAGTCTTTTTTATCTCCATTCTTATCGTTATGGTGCAAAGTCTAATGATGTCGGTGGATGTTTTAGGCTGAGTTAATCGTAAGCAGGTAGCTTAATTCATAGGCTGGGTTGAAGCATGGAACCCAACAAAACAGAACATTAAATAGTTGGGGGTCGCTAGGGCTCTACCCAACCTACAAAAATCCTCCGTAGAAAGTAATTTTTATTCTGATCCCAAATATCCTATTCGATACTGTCAATCAGATTCTTCGTAAATATTTTTAATTAATGGCTGAAGGACTTTATTAAAATTACGTTCCAAAGTTTCTAGATCTTTATAAGTTTGATTTCTGTATTCATACCATTCCAGTATAATTTCCTGATACTTATCTAGGTATTCAATTCTTATCTTCTCAGCCCGATTTATAAATAAAATGTTTTTATGTAAATCGAGTTTTTCATGGGTTTTGAGTACTTGAAGTTTATATGGCAAGCAGTATAGCTTGTGGTGTAACTTATAAAGTTCTGCATATAATTCGTTGACGATAGACATTAATTCTTTATTTGATATAAAAAGCTCTGCATGTGCCCGAGCGATTATAAAGTTTACTCTTGAATCATTAAGCCTATTGTGAATACTTTGATAAGCTTCTGCATTATCTGATGGGGAAAAGCTTATTTCAAAAATCGTGGAAAACCAAAGATGATATTTTTCATGTAACTTTATTAATGCATCTCTTTCTGCAACTTTAATAGAAAGTTTATTTTGGGTATTAAAATAAATTTGATTTTTAACGCTTTCGATCTTATGTGTGATCTCTGAAACATCTTCTTTCGTAGCTAGGTTTTTACCTTTCTCAAAAGAATATGACCTGAAAAAAATAATAAACAAAATGGCTATCAGAATTAATACATTTAATACGATTTGTATGTTTTCCATTAATAGCCCCTGAGCTTTCTCTATTTAATTGCTTGCCAGTATATACAGAATACTTACTCCATTGGCTTTGAGGAATATTAACGGTCAGTGTAAAAATAGCTTATATTTTCACTTTGAGACCACGCTTTAATATGGCACTCTTCGCCCTATCAACATTTCAATCTCTTGTTTGAGCTTATCATTGCCTAATGCCAAACCTGTACAGCTTGCTTTTAACGCTTTCAGTCCTACTTTAGGCAGTTAAGCTTGAAGGCATATACCTCAACAAAAGAAAGCGTCTCTCAGAGATTATATGCGGGTAATCATTTAGTGATGGTTAAACAGAAATAACAGGCATAAAAAAAGCGCTCAAAGCGCCTGATGTTGATTTGTTTATGGGAGATTGAAAAATGGTGGGGTCTCAACCTAATAATTTAGCTAAGTGCGCATCTAGCCTTAACTTAGATATTCTAGGTTTTTAATATACCCTAAAAGATACCCCCAACTATGCTTTGCTTATCTGGTTTTGTCTGGTTCGAGTCTCCCCCTGAGCACCATTGTTATGACTTCCGAAAAATCTTCTCTCGCGTGTGCGCGTATATGTCCGATAAACCTTTACGCCCTCGTGTAATGACATCAGAAAAACCTTCGTACATTTGGTTATTGCTATAACCTTTTTCGGTCTCTTCGGTATGCTCTAAAAGCTGTTACGAAACAGCCAATCATTATCCAAAAACCAGCTTTACTTGCACGTCTAATATACTTCTCTCCTAAGACATCTTCTAGGCCATGAAAATGGCCCTGTAAATGTACACCTGACCAATACCATTCAGCCAACACAGGCAATAGAAGCCATGCAGACACACCTATCAGGATTAGATACAGTGATCTTGGCCTTATTGACCAAACCATTAATATTTCTATCATCCAATTAGGCATAACAATCTCCTTTTGTTAAATCTGTTTATGTGGTTGATACGCCATCAAAGAAATCATCTTTTTCCCATGATTGAATTAACCAACTAGGAATAACGAGTTCATGAACTTCTGCAAGTGGAGTATCACAATATCCTTCTCGTTCTCTTCTTGGTAACAAGTAACAAATGCCCTGCTTCTCTTCATATAAGCCTAACCCTTTTGGTGTTAATTTAATGCTAAATTTTGGGTTCGAAATGCCTCGCTTATATGCGTTTTGCAAATATAAGTTATCTTCACTTGAAACATAGTCAGCAAGCTTACAAATACTCATATTTATCGTACCTGCATAGTATGAAACCTTAGAAGATGTTCCTGCTGTAGTTATGCCCATTCCTGGCCCCATATAAACTTTCCCATTCATAGAGAATGGAGTAGGCATTCCTACATACCTCAATTGCATAGTTTCTTCAGGACTGAATGGCTCTTTTGATGGTAGTACACCTTTTAACTCAAATAAATCAGCTACTGCCGGCCACTCAGTAAAGAGAATTTCCACAAGAGTTTTATCGGTAAATAAATTGTTTTCATCATGTTTCTTTACATCAATGAAAAACACAGTGTCGTATGTGACATAACAGAAAGCTAGCCATGTTGATCTTTTAGAAAAATACCGAGATGGCTCTATAGGTTCTTCCGTTAGGTGAAAATGATGTATACCCCAATCAGCCCACAATAAGTCGGTTCTGTGGTACTTCTTCTTAGCATATACATCTTGAAATCTTTTCAATTTATCTGACTGATAAGGATTAACGTCTATTCCATGTTCAAATAGATGGATTAAATGTTCTAGAGGATGTTGTATCTCAGGTCTAAATAAAGATATTGAGGGTCAGAGTAAAAATAACTTATTTTTCGATTCTGAGGATAGGTTTTAGTACGGTCACTTTTATCCCTATCAACATTTCAATCTATTGTCTGAACTTATTATTGCCTAAAGCTAATGCAAAACCTGTATTGGCAGCTCTTCTCACGCTGTCAGTCTTACTTTAGGTAGTTAAAGCTTGAAGCATGAAACCCAACAAAAGAAAGCATCTCTCAGAAATTATAAGCAGGTAATCATTTAGTGATGGTTAAACAACAGGCATAAAAAAAGCGCTTAAAAGCGCCTGATGCTGATTTGTTTATATGGGACTGAAAAATGGTGGGGTCACTATCGAATAACTACAACAAACAATTGATTTTATTGAATATGAATAAAATTTCAAAAATTGTTACCACCATAGTTACCATCAAATTATTTTTTGAATTATTAGATTGTACCTTTTCGTAGCTGCATCCATCGAATCATGTCTGAAAATTAATATTAATTCACGGATTAAGTTGTAGTTTATATTTTTATTTTCTAAAGTACAGTATCTAAGCATTTAGTCAGCGCTCAGAATTTTTTGTATCCTTCTTTGTATTGAATTAATCAACACTATAGCTCTGAGTTATTATACTAATTGGATAAAAACTACTAGAAAAGCTCTATGACTTATGCATGGTAATTCAGGTGTGTATACAATTTAATTAAAAGATTAATCAAGGAAGAATTTATAATGATTGAAAATGTGAAAATTCAGTTTTACAAAATTTCAAAGTGCGGTTACTACAGATACGGAGCTGATACACCAGATTTTGGCAATATATCAGGCATTCTTCAGGATATGTATCTTTGGGTGCACGACCATAATAAACTTTTATCAGAAACGTGTACTTATGAGATCGAAGATGGTGAGGATGAGCTAAAGGCATATTGTTTCGATATTGTTAGAAACAATACAGATGATTACCTTGTCGTTTTATGGAATGAAACTGCAACAAACGATGGTAGAGTAGTTACGGTAAATGGAAATCAAACTGTTGGTGATGCAGATGTCAACTTCACTGACATTCCAGAGGGGTCAATACCGGGATACGCTAGCTATTTTTGGTTCATTCCAGAAAGAAACATCTTCGCATCAATTAGGTTTCATCACAGCTTGCTAATCGGTAAGTCTGCACTTGATAGGTATTTCAAAGAGTTTTCTGCAAAGTTCACCTCAAATGTAGTAGTGGAAGAAAATGAAGAAGGCGCTGAGATTATTGGGTATACCGACATTGATGGTGAGGTGAACAAACTTTCAGCAGACTTCAAATCTTTTCTATACAGAAAACCGGGTCAAATTGAATATATTCAGGAAAATAGAGATAGCATTAGAAAGGTAATCCGTAAAAATGAGT
>NZ_DDCG01000011.1:77130-78030 GCF_002335235.1 Methylophaga sp. UBA2012
AAATGAGTTAAAGCCTCAAAGAATTATACAACGAGAATTTTGGCAAAAGTTACTTGAGAGTCTTGGAGCTTACAATGAACAGCAGTCCCTTAGTGAAGATGTAAAAATTAAGTATGAAGTGCCTTTATGTCCCACTGAAGGCCAGTTAAACAGTATTATTGATGAATGGGCTTCGTCTAACAATGAGTCAAAATGGGATGATGTTGGCTTTTTATTTGATGGTGAAGGAAACAGAGTGAGATGGTTAAGTAACTCAATTGCCAAAGGCGAGTTAGAGTTAGATGTCCAAAGAGAAAATGATGAGATAGTGGAATCTGATTCTTTGCTGAATGCGTTATCTCAGGTACGCGCTGTGGCTCTAAGATTAGTAGACTAATGTTTAAAAAAATAGTCTGTACCATTTTATTATTACTGTTGGTATCAGTTTGTTTTTTTGTTGGAGAGAATGTTCCAATGAAAGAGCAACTTTCACTCTACGACGGACTACGAAACGTTGCAGCTATAGTCTTTGGTGTAATGGGGGCTTGGTTAGCCATCTTACACCCTGATAGCATAAAAAAAGTTTTTAACTCGTCTACAACTTCCTTATCAGATCAAGATAAAACAACCATAAAGTTACTAATGTTACCAATAATTATCTCAACATTTATTCTTTTCTTTGTCTTGATTACACCTCTACTCGTAGCAATATCTAAAACTATAACGATTTTTGTCACTTATAAAACATACTTCAGAGGTATATCCTTTGCGATGCTCGTAGTAATAACGTTGTTACAAATATGGACCTTAATTCTTACCTTAATTCCTAACCAAATACTTAAAAGTGCAATCCAAAAATTAGACACATCAAAAATGATCAGGGAAGGTCTTTTTTCTAGAACAAAAAAAATTAAAAAATAA
>NZ_DDCG01000011.1:78199-79410 GCF_002335235.1 Methylophaga sp. UBA2012
AGAACAAAAAAAATTAAAAAATAACAAGTTCACTCTATTGCTGAAAGTAATTCCTTTTGCTTCATTAGTCTTTCTATAAGAACAAAATAATCTTCTTTTGTCTTCAACGGAAAAGCCCCCATTTCATTTACAAGCATTTCAGTACCAGATGAGAGTAGTTGCAATGGATTACTATCTTTGTGCGGAACGACTGCAAAAAGTGGACGCTTTTGTTTCAAACAAAACTTGGCTTGTGTAATAGTTCCACTTTGCTTTTCAGCTTCAATTATTACGGAACCTGAGGATAACCCTAACTGTATTCTATTTCTTGGGACAAAATGCTCAGGCTTAGCTGGTGTGCCAACGCGATGTTCTGATATCCATAGCCCACCTCTATCAATTATCTCCATAGCTAAGTCAATATTTCTTTGAGGCCTTGCATGTTCTAACCCATGAGCTAACACAGCTATAGTGTTACCGGAGCCACTGATACTAAGAGCTCCTTGATGAGCTGCTGTATCCACACCAATAGCGAGACCGCTCACAATACACCAGCCATTTTCAGCTAAAAAAGCCGATATTCTTCTAGCAATTAACTCACCATTTTTTGTTACTTTTCTTGAGCCTACGACTGCAACTCCAGGAATACGATTTAAGCACTCTAGATTCCCACGTAAATGAATAATAGGGGGTGGATCATCAATTGCTTTTAGTGACTTCGGGTATGATGATGAACTAATTAAAATGGTATGAATATCAAGTTCAGCATTTTTTTCTAATGTTTGTTGGGCACCATTCCATGCCTTCTCATCCGGGTAATAGCTTCCATAACCTTGTGTATTAAGGAGTTCTTTCAACTCTGAGAAAGTATTCACGTTTTCGTAAGAAAAAGAGCACAGAAACTGAACAATGTCTTTCTTCTTAAGTGTAAGTGACTGTTCTAGGGAGAGAGCGTGAAGTTGGATAAGTTCGAGCTTATTCATTTGTTTCTACGGTTTGACCAATTGCGAGCATAATTATGTTCTTGCATCCTGCAGCGTTCAGTAGATCTCTAGATGCATTCAGACTATTCCCAGTAGTTGTGACATCATCCAGTAAGAGAATAGGTATATCTGGACTAGGTATCGTTTCTACCTGTATTGTATCTAAATGTTTGTTAATACTTCTGTCACCACCTTCATGTGCTTTAGTAACACTTCTTGTTCGAACTAAAAATTTTTCGTCGAAAATAA
>NZ_DDCG01000011.1:79581-79979 GCF_002335235.1 Methylophaga sp. UBA2012
CTAAAAATTTTTCGTCGAAAATAACAGTCACCTTTGTGTTAAGCGATTTGACAATCGCTCTTAGTCCATCAGAGATTTTCCCTGCTGTTGAAGAAGGCACTATTGCAATTTGTATAAAGTCAATATCTTCAAGCTTGTCATTCAAAGCCTGCTGAAGTAGACGAGTGAATAATTTTATTGCTGCTCTGTGTTTTTGTATTTTCCACTCTTCATCCTCCTTTTTAGGAGTCTTTAGACTCATGATAGCCTTAGAGTTTTTATCTACATTAGGATTTTTAGTTCCGTCTTTTAGCCAATATGGATGATAATCAACCATGTACCAAACGCTCGATACAGCCAACTTTTCAAGAGTTTTCTTTTCATCCACATTAACTGTCCATAGTCGCCACTGATTTATT
>NZ_DDCG01000011.1:80240-84644 GCF_002335235.1 Methylophaga sp. UBA2012
TACAGTTATTGACAGAACTCCAAGTTAAACCGGCTAACTAATTAGCCGGAAAAACCCTCCAGTCATGTGTGCGTGTTTCGATTGTCTTGCCTTGAGATTTGATACCAAAGATACCTGCGGCTTTTATTTCACCGTACTGATTCATCTTTATCTCGCCTGTGGTGACGTCTATATCCGGCTTGTAGACCAGTGAGACAGGCCTGTCAGCTCTTGGAATGTTAATACCGCCCATGGCGTTCTGGTAACCTTCCCAGTCTGATTTATCAGCGGCCAGTCTCACTGCTTCCAAAGCCTCACTGTCTTTGTATTCTTTTTTGAGACGACGTACTTCTCGCCATACGGTCACAGGTGCGCCGCCTAACTGCTGAAACTGTCTGATACCCCAGACTGAAGCCCACACAGTAACGCGCTTAGCCGCTATGAGAGGATCATCTCCATAAAGACCCACATCTAAATCTTCACCGTTGATGTTTTTGGCAATGTATTTAGCGATATAACCTGTGGCACTGCCTTTTTTCGGATCAATATCGATAAACTTCACACGGTTCTCTAACGCACCTTTCTCTGCCCCGTCTTCTTCCAGGCAATAAAACATAAGGGTGTTTTTAAACGTGTCGATGTGATCTTTGCTTAAAAACAGCAGCATATGCCAGTGTGGCGTCCCGTCATGATGGGGTTCAGCCACTCTGAAGCCATAGCAACGAATATCTTCTCTGGCTAGACTGGCTCTGATACGTGACCAGACTGTTTGAAGATAAGATTGTCCCGCTTTAACGTCATAGCCTCCGTAATTGGGATTCTCATCACCACTGATACCAAAGGCTCGGTGATATTTTGACGGACAGGTCATGGTAATAAAGAGGCCGACATGACCCAGTTTTTTACTGGCCTCTTCAAAACCTCTTATTCTGACCATTAACTCTGCTCGTCTGTTAACAAGATTAGAGACGCTTGTTGATTTAAGTTCACCTAACGTAAAGATCTCGCCTTCTTCATTTTCTGCGAGCATATTATCTAGCCATTGCTTTTGCTCTTTTTCTCGACGTTGACCACGTTTCAGGTTTTCATCGGTCACATAACGCTGACGGTTGTTATTAACCAAATTGTACTCACGACCGATACGTTCAATATCCAGTTCTTGTCGTTGTCTTAAATGACGCATCCACCATGAAGGATTCAGAGAACGCTTTATAAGGGATTGCATCTCAGATTCAGTTGGCTCTTCCTTTATAAAGGAAGATTCTAGTCCGTTATCACTTACACGCTGAGCAATCTCATCATAGATATCTTTTAAAGGCTTATCTTTATAAAGAGATAAGGTGCGTTTACAGCCATCGACTTGTAGTTTGGCGTAACTCTTTAAATCCTCACTCGTCGCATTAATATTAAATCTATTCGAACGACGATTATTAACCGCTTCTACTCTTTCGGTAATATCAATTAACCATAGGTTTGCTTCACGGCGAGAGGTTGTTTTTAACTTCTTGAAATAATCTTTTAAAACATCCTTTTTAAAGGCATCTGGTACAACAAACAAACGGTCTTCGATAAATGACCTGTCATCACGGTGAGCGTTCTTTAAATTCATGAACGCTCCTCAAGGTATTGAATACCTTTGTCACTGATAGTTACGACATAAAAGATAAGGCCGTATGCGAACTCAGGATAAGTTGACAGCATCCCTGATTTCTTCAGATTCTCTAGTGCTCGAATATCTGTTTTAAAAGTAGGCTCTGTGGAGTAGTGCAAATGTAACGCCTGAAGGCATATTTCAATCTTGTTGCCTTTATAAAACCATTCAAGGTATTCAAGCTGAGTATTGGTGATGGATTTAGCCATTAGTCACCTCCCCCATTTGACGAGAATGAGCAATACGCTCTTCAATCCATCGATTGATTTCAGATTGCAGCCAGCCACTCGAAAAGCTGGTGAGTTTGATTTGCTGAGGAAAGCGATTTTCGCTGATGAGTTTGTAAATAGTAGAACGAGCAAGTCCCGTTGCCTTGATAACATCGGGTAGTTTTAAGATTTGTTCTGACATGGTTTATCTCCCTATGAGTTTCTGTGTGTGCAGGGAGTCATGTTCTGATAATCGAATATTTCAAACACCCGATGTGTTTAGTGCAAAAAAGTACCGCGGTACTTTTTGATACGATTTTGTACCGCTTATTGTGAAGCGTCGGCCTTAACCATTCTTCTTAATGTGGCAACATTCATTAATTTGTGAACATATGGCACCACGACTTCTTCAACTCTTTCAGCCTTATTACTGAGGTCATAAGGCTCTGGGAAAAGGATATTGCCAAGGATATTGTAAGATGGTGATTTTCCATTGATAACATTCCACGTCATCACATCAATATACTGAAGCACTCTCGCGTCATGCCATTTTCTGAGTGTCACGGCATTAAAGGCTTTAAATTTTCTGTTACGTCTATTTTTAGGTGTCTCAGAGTGTGCATGTTCTGCACGTCTTTTCCCTTCCAGCCACTGATTAAAAGCGGTCTTTATTTCTTTATCAGATGAGTTCAAATCTATTTCCAGCCATGATGATTCCTTGTCATCCATTGAGAAAATAGAAAGCGGTGTATTTAATTCGCCAAGGTCACTCTGATTTAAAAAGTGATAAACCGTAGTGTCTATCTCATCGTACAAGTCTTTCATCTCATCCAGCTCAATTGATTCAGCCATACTGAATAAGTCGTAATGAGTCAGCTCACGGACTATTGCCGAATAACTGGCAGTATCCTTTTCCAATAAGACATTGATTATTTGCGAGTACTGGGAAGTTGTGACAACACCATGTTGAAGATTAAGTGTCACTTGGCTTTCAATTAGAGATTTTTGTGGCTCACTGAGCATATCCGATGATTGCTGGCATGCCTGAAAAGCGAGGAGCCTTGCCGTCAGATTTTCCATCCACCCAGTTAGAGATAGCTCAGCCGTGGTGACATACTTGGATAATGCAAAATCAGGAGGGATAAATTCTTTTAATTCTTCGTGGTTCATACTACTTACTTTTGGCCTATTGAAATGACTTGTGCACCGCTTGCCAGACCATCAAGGTAGTCTGCCCATGATTGCATCATTTTTTTTCGTTCTGGGAGATATTGAGCGTAGTTATATGCAGCTCTGACTCCATTTTTCTCACTATGAGCCAGCTGACGCTCAATGGCATCAGGATTCCAGCCTTGTTCGTTTAAAATAGTCGAGGCCATGCTTCTAAAGCCATGAGCGGTCATTTCTTCTTTTGTATAACCTAACCGTCTTAATGATGCATTGATTGTGTTATTGCTCATTGGCCTAGTGGTAGTTCGGTTACTAGGAAAAACATACTTTCCTTTCCCTGTGAGCGGTTGTATTTCCCGAAGTATGGCTAATGCTTGTCTAGATAAAGGAATGATATGTAGTACTTTCATTTTCATTCTTTCAGCAGGGATACGCCATTCAGCATTATCCAGATCAATATCATTCCACTCAGCTTGTCGTAACTCCCCTGGTCTGACAAAAACATAAGGCGTCAATCGAAGTGCACATGCAGTAATAAAACTACCTTGATAGTTTTGAAGGGCACGCATTAATTCACCAATGGCTTTAGGTTCAGTAATAGATGCAAAGTGCGTTTTTTTAGATGGAGGTAGAGCACCCACTAAATCTGCTGCGGGGTCACGTTCTGCCCTCCCCGTAGCAATAGCATAGCGAATGATTTGGCTACAAATTTGACGGACACGATGAGCACTATCTATAGCGCCTCTGCTTTCCATTCGACGCAGAACCATTAATAGCTCAGGTGCAGTGACGTTATTAATGACTTTTTCCCCTAACCAAGGATAAACATCATTTTTTAATCGACCTATTGTGCGTTGTTTATGCTGCTCAGACCATTCTGTAGAAAACTTAGAAAACCATTCATCAGCTACAGCCTGAAAACTATTCTCACTCGCTGCGTGTTGATATAACTTTTCAGTTTTACGCTCAACTGCTGGATCAATATCGTCAGCAATCATTTTCCTCATTTCATCACGCTTAAGAGTAGCGGACTTTAGAGTCGTTGTAGGGTAGGTTCCGAGAGATAATTCTTTTTGTTTACCACCAAAGCGATAACGAAAACGCCACCACTTACCACCTTTAGGGGAAACAATCAGATAAAGACCTAGCCCAGCTGAAAGCTTGTATTGCTTAGCTTCAGGTTTAGCATTTCGGATTTGTATATCAGTTAAAGCCATAGTTACCACCTGCACCTTGAGTGTTACCATCAAAGTTACCACTAAAACTGGTGGGAAGTACATAGACACCATCGGACAGAGATGGAAAGACCAAAGGCCTAAAAGCGTTGATATAGCTTGTTTTATGGACGGTTTTGGATGTTTATGGAGAGGAAAATGGAGGCTGGGGTCGGAATCG